>NZ_LIQZ01000319.1 GCF_001418655.1 Streptomyces phaeochromogenes
CAGCCCTCACCCACCCGCACCCACAAACCGGACCTCACCAACCCCCCCACCCCAAGCGGAGCGCTCACGCAGGGAACCGTCGGTCGACCCACTTCCACACGAGTTCCAGTGACGCCGAAGCCACCACCGCGATGCCGACGGCAGTCCACGGCATGGTGGTCCCGACCAGTTTCAGTGCGAAGAACTCCTGGAGCCACGGCACGACGAGCACGATGACGAACCCGAGCCCCATCGCGGCAACGAGGCCGACCCGCCACCACGTGTAGGGCCGCGCGATGATCGCAAGGACCCACATCGCGATCAGGAACAGGGTCAAGGTTGCCGCACTGGTCTCGGCGTCCAACGCCCCTTCCCCGGTGTAGTGGTGACGGGCAATCAGATACGTGGCGAACGTGGCGACCGCCGCGACGACCCCGCCCGGGATCGAGTACCGCATCACCCGCCGCACGAAGTGGGGCCGAGCCCGTTCCTTGTTGGGCGCCAGGGCCAGGAAGAACGCCGGCACGCCGATGGTCAGCGTCGACAGCAGGGTCAGGTGCCGCGGCAGGAAGGGGTACTCGACCTGCGAGCACACCACCATCACCGCGAGCAGTACCGAGTACACCGTCTTCACGAGGAACAGCGTCGCGACCCGCGTGATGTTCCCGATGACCCGCCGCCCCTCGGCGACGACGGACGGCAGGGTCGCGAAGCTGTTGTTCAGCAGCACGATCTGGGCGACGGCCCGGGTGGCCTCCGACCCGGACCCCATCGCGACCCCGATGTCGGCGTCCTTGAGGGCGAGCACGTCGTTGACGCCGTCGCCGGTCATCGCGACGGTGTGGCCGTGCGACTGGAGGGCGCCCACCATGTCCCGCTTCTGCTGCGGCGTGACCCGCCCGAACACCGTCCCCTCGTCCAGCGCCTTGGCCATCGCCGCCTGCTCGGTGGGCAGCCGCCGCGCGTCGACCGTGGCGGAGGCACCGGCCAGCCCGAGCTTGGCGGCGACCGCACCGACCGACACCGCGTTGTCGCCGGAGATCACCTTGGCCCGTACGTCCTGCTCCTCGAAGTACCGCAGGGTGTCCGCCGCGTCGGGCCGCAGCCGCTGCTCCAGGACGACGAGCGCGGTCGGCCGTGCGCCCTCCTGGACCAGCGGATCGTCGAGGTCCTTGTCGGCGCGGGCCAGGAGCAGCACCCGCAGCCCCTGCTCGTTGAGCTGCTCGGTCTCGGCGAGGGCCGGGTCCTCGGACGGCAGCAGCACGTCCGGGGCGCCCAGCAGCCACGTACTCGACCCGCCGTCGCCCTCGCTGAAGGACGCCCCGCTGTACTTGCGCGCGGAGGAGAAGGGCAGCGCCTGGACGCAGCGCCAGTCCTCCTGGTCCGGGTAGGCGTCGATGATGGCCTGGAGCGAGGCGTTCGGCCGCGGGTCCGACTCCCCGAGGGCGCCCAGCACTTTACGTACGTACGACTCGTCGCTGCCGCCCAGTGGCCGCAGCTCGGTGACGTCCATGCCGCCCTCGGTCAGCGTGCCCGTCTTGTCGAGGCAGACCGTGTCGACGCGGGCGAGGCCCTCGATGGCCGGGAGTTCCTGGACGAGGCACTGTTTCCGGCCAAGCCGGATCACCCCGATCGCGAAGGCGACGGAGGTGAGGAGGACCAGCCCCTCCGGAACCATGGGCACGATGCCGCCGACGGCGCGGGCGATGGAGGCCTTGAGGTCGTCGTTCTTGACGACGAGTTGGGTGATGGCCAGGCCGATCGCGGCCGGGATCATCATCCACGTCACGTACTTGAGGATCGTGGAGATACCGGTCCGCAGCTCGGAGTGGACGAGCGTGAAGCGGCTCGCCTCCTCGGCGAGCTGCACCGCGTACGCCTCGCGCCCCACCTTCGTCGCGGTGAACGCGCCGCCGCCCGCCACCACGAAGCTGCCCGACATCACCTGGTCGCCGGGCTGTTTGACGACCGGGTCCGCCTCACCGGTGAGCAGCGACTCGTCGATCTCCAGACCGTCGGCCTCGACGCACTCCCCGTCCACGACGATCTTGTCGCCCGGCCCGATCTCGATCAGGTCCCCGAGCACGATCTCGGAGGTGCCGACCTCGGCGGCGGTCCCGTCCCTGCGGACGGTCGGCCGCGCCTCACCGATCACAGCCAGCGAGTCCAGCGTCTTCTTCGCGCGCAGCTCCTGGATGATGCCGATCCCGGTGTTCGCGAGGATCACATAGCCGAACAGGCTGTCCTGGAACGGCGCGACGAACATCATGATCAGCCAGAGCACGCCGATGATCGCGTTGAACCGGGTGAAGACGTTCGCCCGGACGATGTCGGCCGTGGAGCGACTGCTGCGCACGGGTACGTCGTTGACCTCACCCCGCGCCACCCGCTCGGCGACCTCGGCCGCGGTGAGGCCCACCGCCCTCGGCGCGGGGGCGGGTATGGGGTGTGGATGCACAGGGTCGAGTTCGGCGCCCGCGTCGATGTGCGTCATGCATCCGACGGTACGGGGGGATATACGGCTTCACCCGCCGAGTGCGGCAAAGATCCGACCAGGGGAGGACCCGGGATGGTTCTGTGGTTGTACGGGGCGCTCCGCGGGTGGGGGTGTGTTGTGCGTGTGGGTGCGGGTGGGCGGGGCCGGCCGCGCAGTTCCCCGCGCCCCTGACGGGGCACGCCTCTTACGGGGCGTCCGGCGTCGGCTCCTGCGCCGCCTCGTCCCTCTTGAGTGCCGCCTCGCGGCCCCGTACGTACCAGATGCCGATCAGGCCGAGGCCCGCGCCGGCCAGGCAGGTCCAGATCCACCACAGGTGTCCGTGGTCGTCGAACCAGTTGTAGAAGGGGAGCTGTGCCAGGAAGAGGACGAACCAGAGGATCGTGCCACCCGTGATGGTGGCGACCACGGGACCCTCAAGGGGCTCCGGTGCCTCGTGTTTCGGGGATCCCGAAAAAAACCCAGCCATGGGGACAGCTTACGAGGTGATCAGGACCATGCGCGGTCGGTCATGTCTACGCGCGGAGATAGCGCTCTCCGTGACGTATGTTCATACTGAAACTGTTTGCTTCTGGCCACTTCCGTTCGTATGAAACGCCAAATCACGAAACGCCACCTGGGCATCGGGGATGTCCGCCGGCGATGAGGTCCCCGCATGCCCACCTCGGCCCCCGCCAAGGCCTCCGCGCCCAAGCAGCCGGACCCCCGGTCCGGCTCCGGCGCGCTCGACCGCTACTTCCGGATCTCGGAGCGCGGCAGCACGCTGTCGCGCGAGATCCGTGGTGGTTTCGCCACCTTCTTCGCGATGGCCTACATCATCGTGCTGAACCCGATCATCCTGGGCAGCGCGAAGGACATGTACGGACACCAGCTGGACAACGGCCAGCTGGTCACCGCGACCGCGCTGACGGCGGCGTTCACCACGCTCCTGATGGGCGTCATCGGCAACGTACCGATCGCGCTCGCCGCCGGTCTCGGCGTGAACACCGTCGTCGCGCTCCAGCTCGCGCCCCGGATGTCCTGGCCGGACGCCATGGGCATGGTCGTGCTCGCGGGATTCGTGGTGATGCTGCTCGTCGCCACCGGTCTGCGTGAGCGCGTGATGAACGCCGTGCCGCTGGGCCTGCGCAAGGGCATCGCGATCGGCATCGGCCTGTTCATCATGCTGATCGGACTCGTCGACTCGGGCTTCGTCTCGCGCATCCCGGACGCCGCCCAGACCACCGTGCCGCTGCAGCTCGGCGGGACCGGTCACCTCGACGGCTGGCCCGTCCTGGTCTTCGTGCTCGGCACGCTCCTCACGCTCGCGCTCATCGTGCGCAAGGTGCCGGGCGCGATCCTCATCTCGATCGTCGCCATGACCGTCGTCGCGCTCGTCATCGACGCCGTCGCCACCGTGCCCTCCTGGGGTCTGACCACCCCGAAGTGGCCCGGCAACCCGGTGGCCAGCCCCGACTTCGGGCTCGTCGGGCAGGTCAGCCTCTTCGGCGGCTTCGGCAAGGTCGGCGTACTGACCGGTGTGCTGTTCGTCTTCACCGTGCTGCTGTCGTGCTTCTTCGACGCGATGGGCACGATCATGGGCATCGGCGACGAGGCGAAGCTGACCGACAAGGACGGCAACATGCCGGGCATCAACAAGGTGCTCTTCGTCGACGGCATCGCGGTCGCCGCGGGCGGCGCCACCTCGTCCTCCGCCACCACCTGCTTCGTGGAGTCCACGGCGGGCGTCGGCGAGGGCGCGCGCACCGGGTTCGCGAACGTCGTCACCGGCGCGCTCTTCGGTGTCGCGCTGTTCCTGACCCCCGTCGCCGCGATGGTCCCGTCCCAGGCCGCCACGCCCGCGCTGCTCGCGGTCGGCTTCCTGATCCTGGCCGGCTCGATCCGGCAGATCGACTGGAGCGACCTCACCATCGCGATCCCGGCGTTCGTGACGATGCTGATGATGCCGTTCACGTACTCGATCACGAACGGCATCGGCATGGGCTTCATCACGTTCGTCGTGCTGCGGCTGGCGGCCGGGCGCGGGCGGGACGTACCGGTCGCGATGTACGTGGTGTCGGCGGTGTTCGTCTTCTACTACCTGATGCCGGCGCTGGGCCTGACCTGAGATCCGGCCCGGGCGCCAGGTCCGACCTGGGCCTCGGCCGGCTACGGGCTCACGTGACCCCGTGGAACGTTCGCGCTCACGTGACCCCGTAGAACTTTTCCGTCTCCTCGACCGCGGTCTGGAACCGCTCGTCGAAGTCGTCGCGCACGAGCGTCCGGACGACGTAGTCCTGGACGCTCATTCCCCTTTTCGCCGCATGGTGCCGGAGCCGATCGAGCAGCTCCCCGTCTATCCGCAGGCTGAGCACACTGGTCCCCATGCGGTCGAGGGTTGCCGTATCCGGCCGCCCCTCGGGTCACTTTCCGGAGCGATCTCACTCGTATGAGTGATGAAAAGCGTCAGTGGCCCGATTCACGGGCATCAGGCGTGCACTCGGGTGGTCTTTAGCTAGAGTAATGAGTTATTCTAAGGACATGCCTGACCTGACCCATGGCGACGACGTTGCCGCCGTGAACTCCCTGCGATCCGCCGTGATGCGCCTGTCACGTCGACTCAAGCACCAGCGGGTCGACGAGTCGCTGAGCCCGACCGAGATGTCGGTGCTCGGCACCCTCGCCCGCTGCGGCACGGCCACCCCGGGCGAGCTCGCCCGCAAGGAGCATGTGCAGCCGCCCTCGATGACCCGCATCGTGGCGCTCCTCGAAGCCAAGGGCCTGGTCAAGCTGGAGCCGCACCCCGAGGACCGGCGCCAGAAGGTCGTCACACAGACCGAGCGGGCCGAGGCCATGCTCGACGAGAGCCGCCGCAAGCGGAACGCGTGGCTGGCCGGACTGGTCGACGGCCTCGACGAGGACGACTGGGCGAAGCTCCGCGAGGCCGCCCCCGTCCTGGAGAAGCTCGCACATCTGTAACCGCGCGCACCCGCACGCCGCGCGCACCGAACCCACCCCCGTCCAAGGAGGCGAACGCCGTTGAGTACGGGACCCGGAGCAGACTCCGCCCCCGCACCTGCCGCCCACAACTCCCCGTCCGCTCCCAAGCCCCGCTCCTCGATGTTCAGCTCGCTGAAGATCAGGAACTACCGGCTGTTCTTCACCGGCCAGGTCGTCTCCAACACCGGCACCTGGATGCAGCGAATCGCCCAGGACTGGCTGGTGCTGAGCCTCACCGGCTCCTCCGCCGCCGTCGGTTTCACCACGGCCCTGCAGTTCCTGCCGATGCTGCTCTTCGGCCTCTACGGCGGTGTCCTCGTGGACCGCCTCCCGAAGCGCCCGACGCTGTTGGCCACCCAGACCGCCATGGGCCTGACCGGCCTCGCGCTCGCCTTCCTCACCATCTCCGGCCACGTCCAGGTCTGGCACGTCTACGTCGCCGCCTTCGCCGTCGGCCTCGCCACGGTGATCGACAACCCGGCCCGGCAGTCCTTCGTCTCCGAGATGGTCGGCCCCGACCAGCTGCAGAACGCGGTCAGCCTCAACTCCGCCAACTTCCAGTCCGCCCGTCTCGTCGGCCCCGCCGTCGCGGGCCTGCTCATCACGAGCGTCGGCACGGGCTGGGCGTTCCTGCTCAACGGACTGTCGTTCGTCGCGCCCATCGCCGGTCTGCTCCTGATGCGCTCCCGCGAGCTGAACCAGGTCGAGCGCACCCCGCGCGGCAAGGGCCAGCTCCGCGAGGGCCTGCGCTATGTCGCGGGCCGCCCCGACCTGATGTGGCCGATCATCCTCGTCGGCTTCATCGGCACCTTCGGCTTCAACTTCCCCGTCTGGCTCTCGGCCTACGCGGACGACGTCTTCCACGCCGGCGCGGGCGCGTACAGCCTCTTCAACACGCTGATGGCCGTGGGTTCGCTCGCGGGCGCGCTGCTCGCCGCCCGGCGCGGCACGGCCCGGGCGCGCGTGCTGGTCGCGGCAGCCGTCGCCTTCGGCGTCCTGGAGATCGTGGCCGCCCTGGCCCCGTCCTACTGGCTGTTCGCCCTCCTCATGGTCCCGATCGGGATCGCCGGCCTGACCGTCAACGTCACGGCGAACACCGCGGTCCAGATGGGCACCGACCCGGCCATGCGCGGCCGGGTCATGGCCCTGTTCATGATGGTCTTCATGGGCGGTACGCCACTGGGGGCGCCCGTCGTCGGCTGGATCACGGACGCCTACGGTCCCCGGGTCGGCTTCGCCATCGGCGGAGTCGTCTCGGCCCTGGCCGCGGTCACCGTCGGCCTGGCCCTGGCCCGCGTGGGCGGCCTGCGCCTGTCGGTGGGCTGGCACCACGGCCATCCGCAGGTCCGCTTCGTCCCCAGGGAACGGGTGCTGGCGACGGCAGCCTGAACCCTCCGCCGGGAGCGCGCCATGTGTCTGCGGGTCCGTTGTGGCCGGT
>NZ_LIQZ01000032.1 GCF_001418655.1 Streptomyces phaeochromogenes
GTCCAGGAGGAGGCGGGGCGGAGCCAGGGGGTGGTGGCAGGCCAGCAGGATCCGTACCTCCTCGTCGTCGTCCTGTGCGAGTGTCGCGGCGAGTTCCGCGGGCAGGCCGGGGAAGCGCGCCGCGACCCGGCGGAGCACTGGTTCCTCGGACGCCGCGCAGGCGGCGAACCAGTCGGGCGACGGCTCGCCGGTCGGCTCGGTGATCGGGCAGATGCAGTCCGGGCCGTGCCCGACGACCCTGTCGATCGCCCAGTACTCGGGCCAGGTGCGCGGGAAGGGGTGGAGGCTTGCGCGCATCCGCACGTCCTCGTCCGGGTCCTCCCCCAGCTCCGCCACCAGGTCAGGTCCCAGGTCGGGCCGGGCTGCGACCAACGCGCGGATTTCCGCCTCGGGGTGGCGGGCGAGCCGGGCGACGGCGCCGGCCGGGAGGTGGGGATTCCAGGTCAGGGGGTGCACCGTGCCTTCCGCGAAGCACTGCTCGACGAGCGCGGGGGACAGGGCACACCTGCCGAACACGAAAGGCCTGCCGCGGGAGCCGTAGGACGGCAGCCTGGCCTCCACCCGTTCCGGATCCAGCACCCAGCTGTGCTCCTGCGCTGCCTTCCGTACCGCGGGGTCGGGGTCGTCGAGCAGGGCCTCCCGCTGCGCGGCGGTGAGCGACTGCCACTCCCAGGTGGCGCGTTCACGGAGCTGGGGGTGCTCGTGCCCGGCCATGGAGTGGTGGAAGGACAGAGGGATCTGCTGGGAGGAAATGAGCTCCCCGACGATCTCGTTCGCGGTGAGCGTGCCGTCTTCGCCCCCGTCCCGGGCGGTCAGGAGGGTGACGAGGATGTCGTGGGGCAGTGGTCGGACCCATCGCGGGCGGAGATGGGCAGGGGTGCCGCCGGCGAGCCACCCGCGGACGATCCCCGACGGGTCCCTCGCCAAGGGGGCGAGTCGTGCGGGGTCGATGTGCCGGTTCTGCGCGAGCGCGCGGCGGATCACTCTGTCCGGGTGGTTCAGGGCCGCGTCTATGACGGCGTCGGGCAGGCCACGACCCGCGCACATCAGCAGGCCGGCCTCACCGGCCGCTGAATCCACCAGGCGTATCAGGACGTCGGAGGACGCTGCCGGATTGAAGGCGATGCCGCGCAGCCACGGCACGTGCAGGGAGTCGGACACCACGTCATCCTGCCACCCCGCCTCCTGCACTGGGCCGCCCGGCGGCTACCTCGCCGACGCATACCGGCGTCTCCGTCCGCGGGGCTTTGGACCACGTGACACGTCGTTGCTCTTCATGCGCACGCCGGCCGTACACGGCACACCGCCACACTCCGCATCCACCCCCGCCGTGGAACGCACCACATCCGGGGCAAGCCAAGCAACCGGGCGTTGCGGAAACTCGCCTCAGGCACAGATCTTGGGGAGCGATCGCGGAGCGTCACCAGGCCAGTCGCCCCGCGGCTGTGATCACACCTGTTCTTGGTAGACCCTGATTTCCGTGGGAGGGAAGTTGCGGATGATCGTCCAGATTTCCTGGTGGCCAAGGCCGTTGGCCCAGCGGTCGAGTTCGTCGTCCGTGTCGTGGAAGAACCAGGATTCGAAGTGCCCCAGCGCCCGAAGTTGAAAGACGGGTTCGTAGCGGAGTTCAACATGGAGCTGAATGTAATGATCATGCTCGCCGGAAGCGTCGTTGACCTCGAACTGCCGGGCAAGATCCAGCGTGAAGACGGGCGGGCCCTCGAAGCTGTCGGTCCCGTACTGGAAGAGGAGACCATCGGCGTCGGCTGTGCCCGCGGTGGCGAAGCGTTGCGAGCCGAAGCGTACGAACCTGGGCCACACCTCGTCCGAGTCCAGTTCGGCGAGGGGCTGTTGTCCAGGGCTCAGCGCGTGTCGAAGGCACTCTTGCGCCTGCTCCATGGGCAGTCTCCTCGACATCGGATACGCGCCTGCTTGGGCGGCAGTGAGGCCCGTCCTCTTCGGTGTCCTGCTCCGCCTCGGCCGGGCCCGGTGCAGCGAGGCAACTGACGGGTTCTTGCCAGCACTCCAACGGGGCTACTGATGTGACGTGGTTCACATCAGTGACCTGTCACGCCTGGTGCGGGTTGCTTGTCCCATGGGCGTCACCGACACCGAAGCCGGTGCCCGACCTTGGGAGATCGAGATGAGCAACGGCCACCGCATCGTCGTCCTCGGCGCTGGTTACACGGGCTTGTTCAGCGCCATCCGGCTGGCCCACCGCACCCGCCGGACCGGCGTGAAGATCACCCTGGTCAACCCCTCGAGCCGGTTCGTCGAGCGGCTGCGGATGCACCAGATCGCCGCCGGGCAGGAGCTGGCCGACCACCGGATCCCCGATCTGCTCGCCGGGACCGGCGTCACGTTCGTCCAGGGCTCCGCCACCGCCATCGACCCCGAGGCCCGGCAGATCACTGTCGACGGCGCCGAGACCCTCGGGTACGACACGCTCGTCTACGCGCTGGGCAGTTTGACCGACACCGGCAAGGTCCCCGGCGCCGACACCCACACGTTCACCCTCAACACGCCGGAGACCGCCGGCCGGTTCGCCGTGCGGCTCACCGAGATCGCTGCGTCCGGCGGCACGGTCACCGTCTGCGGCGGCGGCCTGACCGGCATCGAGGCGGCCACCGAGATCGCCGAGAGCCACCCCGGCCTGGACGTCACGCTGATCAGCATGGACGAGCCCGGCGCCATGATGGGTGCCAAGGCGCGCGCCTACCTCTACGGCGCGCTGAACCGCCTCGGCGTCACTCTGGAGACCGGCGCCCGCGTAACCAAGGTGCTGCCCGACGCCGTCGAACTGGCCGACGGCTGGCTCGTCCGCTCCGACGCCTGCCTGTGGACCACCGGCGTCAAGGTGTCGCCGCTCGCCGCCGACGCCCAGATCGCCACCGACGACCGCGGCCTCATCCTGGTCGACGCCACCCTGCGTTCGGTCTCCCACCCGCAGATCCACGCCATCGGCGACGCCGCCGCCGTCCGGCTGGCCTGGGGACAGATCCACGGCACCTGCCAGAGCGGCCTGCCCACCGCCCAGTACACCGCCGACACCATCGCGCGCCTCGTACGCGGCAAGACCGTCAAGCCGTTCCGCTTCGGCTACTTCCACCAGCCGGTCAGTCTCGGCCGCCGTGATGCCGTCATCCAGTTCACCAAGGCCGACGACACCCCCCGCCGCATGCACCTCACCGGCCGGAGCGCCGCCGCGTACAAGGAGATGGTCAGCGGCAGCCCGCTCACGACCTACCGGTTCAGCAAGCGCATGAACGTCACCACCATCGTCTCCAAGGGCGGCCGCGCCACTCGCAAGCCCGCGGCATGACGGGCGCATCGGCTGCCGGCGCCATGATCCCGGGCCTTGCCGCCCTGGTTACGGCGCTGGCAGCATGAGCCGATGGTCGACGCCAGGGACGAGCAGGATCCGTACATCGAACACCGCAGGCTGCTGTTCGCCACCGCCTACCGCATGCTGGGCAGCGTCACCGACGCCGAGGACATCCTCCAGGACACCTGGCTGAGTTGGAGCACCGCGGACCGCGACACGGTCCGCCACCCCAAGGCCTATCTGGTGCGCACGGTCACCAACCTCTCCTTGAACCGCCTCACCTCCGCACGGGCGACCCGCGAGACCTACGTCGGGCCGTGGCTCCCCGAGCCCCTGCTGACCTCCCCCGACATCGCCGCGGAGACCGAACTGGCCGACAGCGTCTCCACCGCGATGCTCGTCGTCCTGGAAACCCTCAGCCCCGTCGAACGTGCCGTCTTCCTGCTCCGCGAGGTCTTCGGCTACTCGCACGCCGAGATCGCCGAGACCCTCGAACGTCCCGAGCCGACAGTCCGCCAGATCGCCCACCGCGCACGCGAGCACGTCCAGGCCCGCCGCCCCCGCTTCGACACCGACCACACCCAGCGCCGGCAAGTCACCACCCGGTTCCTGGATGCCTGCGCGGGCGGCGACCTGAACGCCGTCATGGAACTGCTCGCCCCCCAGGTCACCGCCTGGTCCGACGGCGGCGGCAAGGTCACCGCCGCCCGCCGTCCCCTCCACGGCACCGACCACGTCGCACGCTGGCTCGTGGGTTTCCTCGCCAAGCCCGAACTGGCCGCCCTGACCATGGAACCGGCCGTCATCAACGGCGAGCTCGGCATCCTGGCCACCCTCGGCGGACACACAGTCGGCGCCCTCTCCTTCGACCTCACCGACGGCCGCATCCAGAACCTGCGCTTCCAGGTCAACCCCGACAAACTCAGCGGCCTGACCCCCGACAACAGCCTGGCGCTACCCCGAAGCGTCCAACCCTGAAGCAATACCGGCCGCAACCCTGGACCAGGACGAACCCTCCAACGAGGGCACAGCCCAGCGCCCACCACGGCGATGGCGAAGGCGATGGTTATGGCGAGCGGCACGGTCTCCGCGGCTCTGCACCGCCATCGTCGACCGGCCCACCTTCAACGGCACGATCATCGAGACCGGCACCGACTCCTACCGCCTGGCCCAGACCAGGGCCAAGGCTGCCACGACCTGAGCAGGTGGGGACTGGCGCGGTGGCCGGCGCTCCGCTGTCAGTCCCCGGATCTGGTCATCCGACCATGTCGTGGGGCACGACCAAGACTTCCCGGGTGAACAGGCTGGTCAGGGCCAGAGGATCGTCTTTGGCGCAGGCATCGGCGACCTCGTCGATGAACTGGTCGTAGTCGGGCCCTGTCTTGCCCTGATAAGCGTCGGTCATGAGGCCCCATTCGTCCCAGGGCAGCATTTCCATCTTGCAGAGCGCCGCGAGGTCACGGACAGCGTTGCCACTGATCTCGGCCGGTCCCCAGGCGAAATCGACACCGGCCACCCCGAACTTCTGGCCGTCGACCGAACCTTGGCGATACTGAACCCACGCCTCGCCCCCGGTCAGGAACTCGCCAACAGCGAGATCCTCGGGACGCTCGACATATGTCTTGCCGAGGTGTTCGGTGTCGACACGCACCCAGCGCCGCTGGTCGGCGTTCCAGTACTCGGTGATCCAGTGATCAACGCCGCAGCCCTCCAGGAAGTAGGTCCCGAAACCGCACCGGGCCCGCGAGGGTATGCCCCTCGCTCGCAGGAATCCGGAGGCGATGGTGGCGAAGTGCCGGCAGGTTCCGATCACCCGTGTCTCAGGGGTGCGAGCTCGCTGCAGCGGGGACGGATCGAGGGCGACCAGGGCGGCGATCAGCTCGCTGACCGGCCGGATGTTCTTCTCCGCGAGCCGCGCCTCACCGATCCCTAACGCGGCGGCGTCCACAGGCTGAATGACCAGACCTTGCGCGGCGGCGCAGATGCCAACGGGGTCATCCGGCAGGCTCTCGATGAGCTGGAGCTGCGTCGCGTCCAGGCTCGTGAAGGGTCCGGGCCGGGAGTAGTCGAGCGCGTCATCGGCCATAACCGGGCATCGTATGCGGCGGGTCTGACATCCGGCCCCGCGCAGCCCTCAGCCGATCCACGGTGTTGCTGAAACTCGCCGACATTTCGGCCGCCGAGCACGCTCAAGCGTTCCCAGAACTCACCGTCAGACGTTGCTGCTTCCCACCGAAACAATCACCCTGCCGACCGCCTGCTGATGAGAACCGTTTCAAGAATCTGCATCAACTCCTCGATCAGGCAAGCGAGATGACGCCGAGAGAGCCCCGTGAACAGCCGATGCGCCAGTACCGCCCGATTGACCATGATCGCCACAGTCGGATCATGCCACCGGCCCGGCCCTGAGCCTCACCCGCTATCACGCACCAACTCGTCAGAGAGCCCTGACGGAAGAGTCACCGCAGCGATCACAAGAAACGGGGTGGCGGAGGCTCGCGAGGGCATGTGACGGTTCCGTCCATGGGCAACTCCAGGGCATACCCCGTCTTCCAGACCGCCGACGCGTCGGCGGCATACACACAGGCCAAGCGCCTGTGCGCGCTGCTCGCAGAGTGCGACGACGAGGTTGAGTTCTTTGCCGAGCTGCGAACGGTCGCGGACGTGCAGCAGATGGCTGCGGTCTTGCCTGAGGCGAACTTCGACTACGCGCACACGCGTACCGGCCCAGCAGGTGAGGACGTCTGGTTCGCCCTCGACGTCACGACGGCGGACGACGCCTCACTGGAGCCGCACCTGCCGCTGAACGTCATGGAGGATGTTCCGAGAGGGAGCGTGGAGGAACGCTTCGTAGCGGCTCTGGGCCAGGGCGTGGCCGCCATCGACTGGCACGGCGTATGGCCGGATGAACCGGAAGCGGACCAATACGGGGTGGCCCAGTACGACGGGGTCCAGGTCGTGTTCCACGGCGACAAGGCCCAGTTGGGCCGATGGACTGAGCATCACACCGTCTTCGTCCACGTGACCAATTGGGGCGACCTGCCGCGAGCCCAGAAGCTGGCCGCGCACATCGGCAGCGAGGTCCTGGGCGAAAAACAGCTCGGATGGTGAGGTTGCACTGAAAAGGAGCCCCCGACCAGCGGCCACCAGCAACAGGCTTTCCCTCCCCCGACGGCAAACCGCCCTCGCGGGTCCGTCGCCACGACCGATCATCGCGCGATCACTAGATTCCGCTGGTCCGGGCGGCGGTATCGCGGCGCTCGCGACGACGCCCCTGCCCGCGGGATCTCTAAGCTTGTTCTTTATGGTCTGCCCTCGAACGATGCCCCGAACGTGATCACTCATACAGGGATTCTGGGGACGTGAACACGGCCTCCGTCCGGTCTGATCATGTGCTCCGACCAAAGAGGCACTTGACCAGTACGAAGGCCGTGGGGGAATGAGTCTGCTGCATCACGATGTCCGGCGCGAAGCGTTCGCGGTGGCATCACACTTCCGGAACGACTTCTTCGACTGTCTGACCGTGCGCGGGGACACGCTGTTCGAGCTGACCGACGCGGTGCTGTGCGCGGACGGGCCGGTGACCACGCCGGTGAATCTGACGCTGACGGCCGAACACCGGCGTGGGCACGGCGCGATGTACGAGGCGTTGAACCACGGAAGTGTGGACGTACCCCGGCTGCGGCCAGGTGCTGGCCGGGCTGCCGATGCCGCAGGCCGCCGACGGGCGCCTGGTCCTGGCGGCCGACGTCAGCAACTGGTTGCGCCCCGACGCGCCGACCAGCGCGGACCGTCCGTTCTGCCACGTCTACGGTCGCAGCGGACGGTCCTCGGACCAGTTCGTCCCCGGCTGGCCGTACTCCTTCGTCGCCGCCCTCGAATCGGCCGGACGTGTCCTGGTGCCAGCTCCTGGACGCCGTCCCTCTCGGGCCTGTCGACGACGTCGCTGAGGTCACCGCTGCCCAGCTCCGCCGCGTGGTCGAGGACCTGATCGAGATGGGCCGCTGGCATGTCGGCGACCGCGACATCCTCATTGTCTTCGACGCCGGCTACGACGCCCCGCGCATGGCCCACCTCCTCGACGGCCTCCCGGTCGAAGTGCTTGGACGCATGCGTTCGGACCGTGTCATGCGACGGCCGACGCCCTAGCTCAAGGAGTACGCCCTGTCCTACCCCCAGGGCGGGCGACCGCCGAAGCACGGCAAGGAGCTTCGCTTCGCCAAGCCGGACACCTGGGGCGAGCCGGACGCGGCAACCGTGCAGGTCACCGACCGGTACGGCACCGCCCGCGCGATGGCCTGGGACCGCATCCACCCCCGCCTGACCACCCGCTCCGCATGGATCGACCACACCGATGAACTCCCCATCATCGAGGCACTTTGATCCGCCTCCAGGTCGACCGCCTGCCCGGCGGAGGCGACCCGCTCCCGCTCTGGCTCTGGTCGTCCGCCACCGGCCTGAACCGCGAGGACGTCGACGTGCGCTGGCAGGCGTTCCTGCGCAGGTTCGACATCGAGCACCTCTTCAGGCTGATGAAACAGACCCTCGGGTGGACCCGTCCGAAGCTGCGAACCCCTGAAGCCGGCGAGCGCTGGACCTGGCTGATCATCGCCGCCCACACCCAGATCCGCCTCCTGCGCGAGGCCGCCGCCGACTTGCGCCACCCCTGGGAGAAGCCCGCCGGGCCCGGCCGACTCACCCCGGCCAGGGTCCGCCGGGGGGGCAGGAACCTCCGCCCGAACCTGCCTTGCCCGGCGCGTGCACCCAAACCCAGCCGGCCTGGCCCCGGCAGGCCACCCGGCTCGAAAACCCGGCACCCCGCCACCCGCTACGACGTGGGAAAGACCACCAGACACCCCGAAAGCATCACCGAACGCGATCAGCTCAGAGACGGAGCACGAAGTCAGAATGGAACAGCCAGCCCGGCCTCGCGCAATCGAAGCAGTGCCACGCCCATGCACTCGGCGACCGAGGCCCCGTCGGCTCTCATCCCACCGTCCAGCGGCCCACCTGAAGCAGCGAATGTCCACGCCGGCTGACCGTCACGCATGCGCTCCGCGTCGACCCGGATCATGGCACCGACTCCCTGCTCGCCAAGCCACTCCAGGATGGACAGCGTCACGTCCTCGACGCCGCTGTCCAGGTCCACCTTGGGCCGCCGCCCCATCCCCTTGGCCATGACCACAACCCTACTCAGCGTCTCATCGGGTCGCGTCACGCACTCTCAAAGCGGCTCAGACCATAAAGAACAATCAGACTATAAAGAACAAGTTGAGGCCGGCCATCGGCGTCCTCTCGCTCAGCCCGGCAGCTACGGACACAGGACTTCGGAACCGCACGGTGAGGGCGGCACGGTGGGGGCGGCGGGACAAAGCCCGTGGATTGCGCCGAGGCTTCGATCGCGCCCGTCGCCCCCACGCGTCAGGCCAGGCCGAACCGCTCGGCGTGCACCTGCCGTTGGGGAACCTGCAGCCTGCGCAGGGCGCTGAGCACGGTCGAGGTCATCCCGGGCGGACCACAGACGTAGACGTCGCGTTCGGTTATGTCGGGAACCAGGGCGACGAGGCTGTCGGGCTCGAACGGCGGGCTCGTCTCCCCTGTGCGGCCGGTGAGCAGGTGCAGCCGCCCGCCGCGGTCCGCGAGCAGGGCTCGTACCTCGTCGACCAGCACGGCGTCATCCTCGCTGCGCACCCGGTAGAGCACGACGACGTCTCCGGCCGGTTCCTCCTCCAGCAGGGCTCGAACCGGCGTGATCCCCACTCCTCCGGCGATCAGCAGTGCGCCGGGCCGCGTTCGGTGCAACGCGGTGAACGCCCCGTACGGCCCCTCGACGAACGCGCGGCTCCCGACCCGGACGTTCCGCAGGCCTGCGCTGGCGCTGCCGACCGCCTTGGCGGTCAGGCGCAACGTGCGGCCGTCGGGTGCAGCCGACAGCGAGAACGGATTGGCCAGCCACCAGTGGTTGTGCCCGGGGAACCGCCAGATGCAGAACTGGCCGGCCCGGGCCGGCAGCCTGTCGAGGTGGCGGCCGGTGACGTGCACCGACACGACGTCGTCCGACTCCGGCACCACCTCCGCGACCTCGAACCGGTGATAGGCGTTGCGCCACACAGGCATGACGATCCGGCCCGTGACCAGGGCACCGAACGCGAACAGCCACATGGCCCACCAGTAGATCATCGCGGGCGCGGAGGAGCTGAAGGTCGTGGTCTCCTGCAACTGGTGGACGAATGCCAGCCCCAACGCCACGTACAGCAGCAGATGCAGGCCGTGCCAGGTCTCATACCGAAGCCGCCGTCTGACATTCCGGGCGGACACCGCGGCGACCACGACGATGATCGCCGCGGCCCCCATCCCCAGCAGCGAAGCGGTCACTCCGGCCAGTGCGAAGAACGTCTTCGTCATAGACGCGTCATCGAGCCGCGCGTAGCCCAGCACCACCAGCACAGCGTGGGTGAGGAGGGTCCACAGCAGGGTGAAGCCGACCCACCTGTGCCACACCGTCAACCGGTCCATGCCGATACGGCGGTCGAGCCACGGCAGCCGGGCCACCAGCAGCAGTTGGAACAACATCAGTACGGCGGCGTGCAGGCCGAAGAACTTGGCGACCGTGAGCACCCCGTTCTTGCCGGTCCCTGCGGTGAGGAACAAGGCCTCGACGATCACCAAGTTGACGATGACAAACGTCCACAGCGCCCAGCGCGCCGCAACGACTGGAGGTATGGTGCCTGGCCGCACCTGTGTATTCGTCGCCTCCACCGCGTCCCCTTACCTATGTCCATGTGACGCGTTCGCGCCCGCCACCCGCGAGGGCGCGAGGACTCGAACGTCCTGATCCGATACGGCCCCGGCCGGGGCAGGAAATGGGAACTTGACGTAACCAGGGCTCTATTGGGCCTTGGCCGTTCTTGTTCCGCGATCGGCACGCTGGTCGAGCGGACCATACCGTGCCTTACAGGCTTGTACTGCGAACATCTGGCATCTGATAACTCCGGACCCGGCCGCTGTCGCCGCGTACGCTGAGTGATCAAGGTGTTAACCACAATCCGTCATGGGGCTGTTGGGAACAACAGGCACTGTTGGGGAACACATGAGAAGCTCGCGTGTCTGGCAACGCCCCACACTCGGTGCCGTGGCCGAACGGGCCGGGGTTTCCACGGCCACGGTGTCGAACGCCCTCAACGGCACCGGCCGGCTGTCCGAGCCGACCAGGCAGCGCGTGCTCTCCGCGGCACGCGAACTCGGTTACGTCCACGCCAGCACGGCCCGTGCCCTGGCTCGCGGCGGCACCGGAGTGCTCGGTCTGACCATGACGGCATACGGCGACCTTCCCGTCCCGTACACCGAGATCCCGTACTACGCACAGCTGGCGCTGGGCGCCATCTCCGCAGCGCATGAGCGCGGTTACCTGCTCATGGTGATGCCGAGTTCGTTGTCACCGTGGATGTGGCTCAACACACCGATGGACGGCGTCATCCACGTCGATCCGCGCGCCGACGACCCGGTGCGTTCCCTCCTGCGGGAGCGTGGCGTCCCCATGGTCTGCGACGGCCGGCCGCCCCAGCCGCACTGGGGCGACGTGTGGGTAGACATCGACTACGACGCGGGCCTGCGTCTCCTGCTCGACCACCTCACGGAGGCCGGCGCCCGGCGGATCGCGCTCTCCCAGCCGCTGCACGACAACGAGTACCCGCGCCTGATCGGACGCGCCTACGCCTCCTGGTGCGCCGAGCACGACTTGCCCACACTCGTCGAGGAGTACGCCTCGCTGCCCGACTACTTCACTGCTGAACGGGACGCGGTCAGCCGGCTACTCAACCGCGATCCACGACCGGACGCCGTCATCGGCATCTACTCCGACTCCGGTCACAACATCCTCGCCGCCGCCCGGCACCACGGGCTTCGAGTGCCGCAGGATCTACTGGTGGCGTGCATCAGTGAGGATCCGGATTACGCGGCGACCACCCCGCCCGTCACCACGCTCAGCCTCCGCCCGGACCGGGTGAGCGACGAAGCGGTCGACCTGCTGATCGCTCTCATCAACGCCCGCACCTGTGTGGACCGGCATCGGCTCGTGCAGCCGGTCCTGGCCCCTCGCCGGTCCACACGAGGCCCCGTACGGCGAGGGAACGGCACACTCTGACCGCACGGGGCCGCGGACCACATCGTCGGCGTGGGGTCAGTTCGTCACGTGGAAGGTGGCGTCGCCGCGCCCTGTCGCCGTGGTGATCGGGTCGAGACGGAGCTGGTACCCGTAGTGGCGCATGTACCGGTCGGGGTGGTTGTACGACTGGAACGACGACCAGCTTGCGTCGGCGAGCCCGGCGACCTTGCGGAAGGTGGCGTCCGCGGCGAACTGGGTGGTGCCGTCGTTGTAGGCGAGCTGGAAGTCGTATCCGGCGTGCCGCAGGAAGTAGCCGGGAAAGTTCACCGACTCGAAGGAGACNNGTTGGGGTCGATGCGCACGTCCATGTTGGCGTGCCGGACGTACCGGTCCTGGAAGTTGTACGACTGGAGCCGGTTGACCGTGGTGTTGGGCCAGCGGGCCTGTACGCGGCTCTCCTCGGCGGCCGTCAGGTTCAGGATCGAGCCGTGGCGCTTCTTGGTGCCGCCCAGGTTGTAGCTGCCCGACGCCGGGAGCTTGTAGGTGCCGGAGGCGGACGGGTTGGTCGTCGTGACCGGCATGTAACCGCGTCCCGAGGCGTACTGGTCGAGGTAGAGGGTCCACTCGTTGCGGTCTCTGAACTTCATCCACATCGGACCCTCGACCTGGGAGCCGGTCAGGCCGATGCCGGAGAGGTTGCCGAGGTTGGTCCAGGTGCCGAGGATCGAGTTGCTGCCTTCGAGGGTGATCTGGCCGTCACCGGAGGCCCGTACGTAGCGGTAGTCGCCGACGCCACTCGGCATCTCGACGATCTGGGTGTCGATGATTTCCTGGGTGCCGGGGCGCTCGATGTAGACCTGCGGGGTGGTGATGGAGCGGAAGTCGCTGGTGCGGGCGTAGTAAATGCGGTGCTTCGTTGCGCCGTTGAGGGGCTTGTTCGTCGCCCAGTACAGGATGTAGTCGTTGGTGGCCGGGTTCCAGATCGCCTCCGGCGCCCACGCGTTGCGCCCGTCGGGAATCGCTCCGGCGACGTTGAGCAGCCGCGGCTCGGACCAGTTGACCAGGTCCGTCGACTCCCACACCACGAGGTTGCGGCTGCCGTCGTTGATGGACTGACTCCACGTCTGCCCGCAGTCGATGCACAGATCGGTCGCGATGATCCAGTACTTGCTGCCGTCGGGAGAGCGAACCAGTGCGGGGTCGCGCACTCCACGCGTGCCCACCGTGGAACGCAGGGCCATCCCGCCGCCGTTGAGGTCACTCCAGTGCAGGCCGTCCGCGCTGTGCGAGAAGTAGATCTGCTGACCGGTCGCCCCTTCCCCGATGAAGTGCGCCATCAGATAGCCCGGATCGGCGGCGGCAGCCCGCTGCGGTGTGGTCAGGGCTTGGCCTGTGAAGAGCAGGCACACGGCGAGCAATATCGCCGACAGCCGGGCGCGGAGCGCGGACATGTCCATCTCCTATCGTTCTGCGAATGCCACCATCGGATGAAAAGGGGCGAAGCAGGGTCAACCGGGGGGCTCAGTCCCGGCGTTGGCGGGACAGGGTCGACTACCGCACGATGCGGAAGCGGGGTCGGATCCGCGCAACGGCATGTCTCTCGCCGGCACGGTTGGTCAATCCAAGAGCGGG
>NZ_LIQZ01000320.1 GCF_001418655.1 Streptomyces phaeochromogenes
ATCGCGGCGGTGGCGGTCGAGCAGCTTCTCGACCGCCACCGCCGCGATCAACCGGGCCGGGCTCTGCGCGGGGCAGTTGTGCGGACCGGCGCTCCACGCCAAGTGGGCGCGATTACCCGCACGTTGGTCGTTCGTCAGCGCCGGATCGGTGTTGGCGGCGGCGAGGCTGATGACGACGGGATCACCGGCCCGCAGCAGCGTCCCCTCGTACACGACGTCCCGAATCGGATAGTGCACCGCGTAGTTGGCCATCGGCGGATCGGTCCACAGGACCTCGTCGAGCGCGTCCTCGACGGGCAGGCTGCCACCGCCGAGGCTGCCCGCGAACCGGTCGTCGGAGAGCAGCAGCCGCAGCCCGTTGGAGATCAGGTTCTGCTGGGGCTCGGTGCCCGCGCCCATGAGGACGACGAGCTCGTGGATCATCTCCTCGTCGGTGAGGGCGGCCGGGTGGGCCATCATCCAGGACGTCATGTCCTGCCCCGGCCGGGCCCGCTTGAGCGCGATGAGGTCGAGCAGGGTCACGGTGAGCAGCTCGTTGGCCTTCTCCGCGTCGACGCCGTCGAAGATCCCGGACATGCCCTCGACGAGCCGCTCACCGAGGTCGGGCGGGCAGCCGAAGAGCCGGTTGAAGACGAGCAGCGGCAGGACCTGGGCGTACTCACCGAGCAAGTCGGCCTCGCCGCGCGGCGCGATCAGGTCGATCAGCGTGTCGGCGCTGCGCTCGACGTATCCGCGCAGGGTGTTGGGCTCGACGCGGGCCAGGCTGTCGGTGATGGCGCCGCGGAGCCTGCGGTGCTCCTCCCCGTCGGTGAACAGCGCGTTCGGCCGGTACATCATCATCGGCACGACCGGGCTGTCCGGCGCGACCGTACCGTCGGCCAGGTCACGCCAGCGGCGGGGGTCCTTGGAGAAGGTCTCCGGGCTGCGCAGGACGTGCAGCGCGGCCTCGTACCCGGTGACGAGGGTGGCGCGCACGCCGGGCGCGAGTTCGACGGGCGCGGTGTTGCCGTGCGCCCGCAGCTTGCCGTAGGTCGCGGCCGGGTCGGCGGCGAACTCGGGGCCGTACATGGGGTGGTGGAAGGGGCAGCCCTCAGGTGGCGCGGAGACGGGGCCGGGGGCTTCGGGGGAGGTCACGCGTGCTCCAGTTCACTGTCGCCGGCGCTGACGGCACTGTCGGCACTGCCGTCGGCTCTGCCGGCATTGCGGGTGAGGAGGTACTCGACGAGGGCGATCAGCGCGTGCGTGGAGGAGATCCGGTCGCGGGCGTCGCACCGTACGAGGGGTGTTTCGGGGAGCAGGTCGAGGGCCTCGCGGACCTCTTCCAGGTCGTGCTCGGCGGAGGCGTCGTCGAAGTCGTTGAGGGCGACGGCGTACGGCAGGCCCAGTTCCTCCAGGACGCCCATGACGTCGAAGGACTGGCCGAGGCGGCGCGTGTCGGCGAGGACGAGCGCGCCCAGCGCACCGCGGGTCATGTCCTGCCACAGCTCGGTGAAGCGCTGCTGCCCCGGCGTGCCGAAGAGGTACAGCACGAGGGAGTCGTTGAGGGTGAGGCGGCCGAAGTCGAGGGCGACGGTGGTGGTCGTCTTGTCCTTCGTGCCCGCCAGGTCGTCGACGAGCGCGCCTGCCTGGGTCATGACCTCCTCCGTGCGCAGCGGCCGGATCTCGGACAGCGCGCCGACGAAGGTGGTCTTGCCGACCGCGAAGTGCCCCACGATCAGCACCTTGACGGCGGTCTGCACACCGCTCGGCAGGTGGACGCCCCCGGCGGGGCTGTCTTCAGAGGCGGGCGCGGAGCCCATCGAGGACCTCCTGGAGGATGCGGGTCTCGGACGGCCGGGCGGACGGGATGGGGGCGCGGGTGACGACGTGGCCGCTGTCCATGAGGTCGGCGATCAGCACCTTGGTGACGCTGACCGGCAGCGCCAGATGTCCGGCCACCTCGGCGACCGACAGCGCGCCGGGCCGGCACAGCTCCATCAACGCCCGCTTCTCGGGGCTCAGTCCGGTCAGCGGCAGATCGTCGGCGGCGATCAGCAGCGTGACCAGGTCCAGGGTGTTGCGGGTCGGGTGGGAGCGGCCGTCCGTGACGACGTACGGCCGCACCAGCTTCCCTCCGGGACGCCTGGGCGGTGTCATGCCGGGCTGCCAGCGTCCCGACGCGCCGGGCTGGTCAGTTCCTTGCCGAGCCGGTCGACGAGCTTGTGCATCCGGTACGTGACGGCCTCCATGTCCACGTGCTCGGTGGTGGACACCGCGAGGTAGGCGCCCTCGCCGGCGGCCACGAGGAAGACGTAGCCGTGCGCGAACTCGATCAGGGTCTGCCGCCAGGGAGTGTGCGGGCTGCCGCAGAACTCGGCGGTGCTGCGGCTGATCGACTGGACGCCGGAGAGCCCCGCGGCGAGCCGTTCGGCGTCGTCCCTGCCGATGTCCGCGGAGTGGGCCCTGAGCATGCCGTCGGCAGAGAGCAGGATCGCGTGCCGCGCCTCGGGGACCTTCAGGACCTCATCGAGCATCCAGCCCAACTCGTTGTTCGTGGTGGGCTCGATCATCCTTGGATGTTCCCTTCGTCTTCGTGGGGGGTGGTGTCCTGGGCGGCACGGCCGTGGAGCGTGCCGCGGGCGAACGCACCCATGCGGCGGGCGGTCTCCTCGGCCGAGCGGTCGCCGGGGTCGTCCAGGGGCGCGGGCGGCTCCTGCACTCCGGCGGCGGGCTCCGCCTGCGCCTGGGCCCGCCGGCGCCGCTTGGGCAGCCCACCGGCCGTGGTCGCCGTGGCGGCCGTGGCCGCCGTCTCGGCGGGCAGCGGCAGCCCCGCGGACCGACCGGACACCGGCTCGTCGGCGGAGGAGACGGAGCGGGAGGCGGAGGCGGAGGACGGCGCGGGCGCCGCGTCGGACGTACTGCCGGACGCGCCGAATTCGTGCGTACGGGCGGACGCGGGCGTACGACCGGGCTCAGTGGCGCGAGTGGACTCGGTCGTACGGGCCGACGCGGCCGGCGTACGGGAGGAGGAGGCGCGGGCGGGCGGTGCGGTCACGGGCGGCAGCTCCTCCGCGGTGTCCCGGTGCGTGAGCAGGGCGGACGGCAGGAACACGACGGCACGGACGCCTCCGTACGGGGAGCGGGTGTCGGCGGAGACGCTGAACCCGTAACGCGCGGCGAGCACGCCGATGACGGCGAACCCGAACTGGGGCGGGTCGTCGAGCCGGGTGACGTCCACCGCGTGCCGGCCGGACAGCAGGGCGGCGGCCCGCTCGGTCGCGTGGGCGTCCATGCCGACACCCGCGTCGTCGATGATCACGCAGGCGCCGTTGTGCACGGACTGGACGTTGACCTCGACCTTGGTGTTGGGCTGCGAGTGGCGGGCCGCGTTGTCGAGCAACTCGGCGATGGTGAGCACGACCGGCTCGACGGCCCGGCTCTCGACGGCGATGTCGGCCTGGCCGTGGATCTGTACGCGCCGGTAGTCGCGGATGCGGGAGGTGGCACCGCGGACGACCTCGATCAGCGCGGACGTGGAGCGCTGGCGGCCCGGCCAGGATCCGCACAGTACGGCGATGGCCTGGGCGCGGCGGCCGAACTGGGCGTTGGCGTGGTCGATTTCGAGCAGGTCGCGCAGCACGTCGGGACGGTCGTGGCGGTCCTGCATGTCGGAGATGGCGACCTGCTGCTCGTTGGCCAGCGCCTGGATCGAGCGCATCGACGACTTCAGGGCGGCCTTCGCGGACTGGTCGGCGCGGGCCTGCGCGTGCTCCACGGCGGTGGCGAACCGCTCCAGGACGTGGTCGAGGGACTTCGCGAAGCCGCTGCCGGAGAGCCTGGCGTCGAGCAGGCCCACGCCGGCGAGCGGCTGCTGGGGGCCGTGGTCCGCCAGCGCGGGGAGGCGTACGGCGACCAGGTGCCGCACCTCCTCCTCCCGGGAGCGCACGTCATCGGCCAGCTCGGTGGTGCGTCGGCGCAGCCGCGCGGTGATCCCGCGCTGGCGCACCAGCAGCACGGTGACGGCGAGCAGGCCGACGGCCACGCACCAGAACACCGCCTCCGGTATCTGTTCCTTCATGGAGTCCTCGAAGTTCTCAAAGGCGGGGAGGTTGGTGAATCGGGGGGTGGGTGTGGCGAGTGGAGTGAGTGTGGTGGGTGTGCGGGACGAGGGGCGTGGGGAGACGGGGGACGCGGCGCTCGACGGTAGTCGCGAGCGGGCGCACGCACTTTTCCGGGCGCGCAAGGAAGTTGCCGTGAGGCGCACCGTCGTACGCGGGGCGCGCAGATGGCTTCGCGCGCCACTGGGTAACCGAGTACATGCGGGTGGGTACGTGCGCGTGCCGTCTGCCACTCACATCACATGCTCCGCCCGGACCACACAAACGGAATGTGTGCACTACGCTTACGAGCCGTAACTGCCGTGGCCAGAACTCCAGTTGATCAGGCGCGCCGGCTGCGGCCGGGCACACTCTGGGCGGAGGAAGCGCATTGCCCGCGGGAACCTACATCGTGGAGTCGCAGACGACCGGTGAGGTGGATCCGCGTGAGCGGACCGACTTCTGGAGCGAGCATGTCGGGTCGTACCAGACCCGGATGGACTTCAGATACGCGAGCCCCGAGACGTTCCGCGGCGAGCTGATCCGGCAGGGCACCGACACGTACCAGATCGTCGACTGGAGTTGCGACAAGATCGAGTACGTCCGTACGCCGCGGCTCGTGCGGCAGGAGCCCGATCCCGACTACCGGTTTCTGCTCCCGCTCTCCGGGGAGCTGGTGCTGCGGCAGGACGACCAGGAGGCGCGGCTCACGCCCGGTGCGGGGAGTCTGATGACGCTGGGGGCGCCGTTCCAGTTGCTCCACGACGCGTCGTTGCGGGGGATCATCTTCTCCATACCCGCCCGTGAGATCGACGGTCCGCTGAACCGGAAGTCGCCGCTGGCGACCGGTATCGATCTGACGACCGGGCTGGGGCGGGTCGTCGGCGCCATGCTCGAGAGCCTGTCGGCGGAGCGGGACAGTCTGACGACCACCGAGTTCAACGCCGTGTCCGACCGGATCGTCGAGCTGCTGTGCATGATCTCCGTCGGGGACGACCGGCCCGACTCGTCCGGGCATCTGACGGAGGTCGAGGCGGTGGTACGCCGTCATGTGCGCGAGCACGCGGCGGATCCCGGGCTCACCGGGACGTCGATGGCGCGGGCGCTCGGGTGGTCGTTGCGGCAGATCCAGCTGGCGTTGCAGCGGGTGGGGACCACGCCGCGGGAGCTCATCCGTGAGGAGCGGTTGCGGCTTGTGCGGGATCGGCTTCAGTGCGGGGAGTGTGAGCACATGACGATCACGGATCTGGCGTACGCGTCCGGGTTCTCGTCGGCGAGCGCCTTGAGCACGGCGTTCAAGCAGCGGTACGGGGTTAGTCCGCGGGAGATGCGGCACGGGGTGCGGTGAGGGTGGCTGGGGGTTGCTGTTGGCCTGCGGTCCCGCTGTGGCTGGGTGCGCAGTTCCCCGCGCCCCTGAGGACACCTGTGCCCAGGCCCGTTCGGCAGGTGCGGGTCCGTCGTGGTTGCTCGCGCAGTTCCCCGCGCCCCTAAAGACAAAAGACACCGGTGCCCAGGCCCGCTTGCCACGTGGGGGTCCGTCCTCGTTGCTCGCGCCGTTCCCCGCGCCCCTCAAGACACCGGTGCCCAGGCCGGTTTCCCCGCGCCCCTGACGGGGCGCCCCGGGCTGACGAGACGCAGTCCCACCCCTCCCAGGGGCGCGGGGAACGGCGCGATCTTTCAGGGGCGCGGGGAACTGCGCGGGCAACACGGGTCGGCCTGCACATGGCAAACCGGGCTCAGCCATCCGCTCTTAGGGGCGCGGGGAACTGCGCGGCCAGCCTCAGTGGGCCCGTGCTCATCAAGCAAGCTCCAAGCCCACCCACCCCCGGCGGCGGCTGTCAGGCCGAGGCGCGCTTGCGAGGGGCGGACTTCTTGGCCGGGGTCGCCTTCTTTGTGGCTGTCTTCTTCGTGGCGTCAGCCGTCGTCTTCTTCGCGGCAGTCTTCTTCGCCGTCGGCTTCTTGCCGGACGCCGGCTTCGGGGAGGCCTTGCGGGCGGGCCCCTTGCGGAGGGGCTTGACGTCGGCACCGGAGTCGGCGGCGTCCTCGCCACGGGCGACCTTGGCCTGGCGGACGCTGCTCTCCAGCGCGGCCATGAGGTCGATCACCTTGCCGCTCCCCTTCTCCGCGGAGGCCGCGACCGGCACCTTCTCGCCGGAGGCCTTCGCGGCGATGAGCTCCTCGACGGCCTCGCGATAGTCGTCGTGAAGGTCGTTGAGGTCGACCTCGCCCAGGGTGTCCATCAACGCGTCGGCGAGATCGAGCTCCTTGTCCCGCACGGTGACACTGGAGTCGGGGGCGACACTCTCGGGCGTACGGATCTCGTCCGGCCACAGAAGCCCGTGCATCGCGATGACGTCGTCGACGACCCGCAGCATCCCGAGCCGCTCCCGCCCACGCAGGGCGAACTTCGCGATGGCGACCTTCTGACTGCGCTTCAGCGCCTCCCGCAGCAACGTGTACGGCTTGGCCGCCGGCACCCCGTTCACCGCCAGGTAGTACGCCGTGTCCATCTGGAGCGGATCGATCCGGTCGGCCGGCACGAAGGCCACGATCTCGATCGTCCGGGCGGTCGGGATGGGCAGGGACGCCAGGTCCTCGTCCGTGATCGGGATCATCGACCCGTCCGCGTCCTCGTACGCCTTGCCGATCTCCGGCGACGACACCTCGCGCTCCTCCAGCTCGCACACCTTGCGGTAGCGGATGCGGCCGCCGTCCTCCAGATGGATCTGGCGGAAGGAGATGGAGTGGCTCTCGGTGGCGTTCACGAGCTTGATCGGGATGCTGACCAGGCCGAAGGAGATGGCGCCGTTCCATATGGATCGCACGTGCAGCACCTTTCCGATCGATTGATGGCGAGATCTGATGTTTTGAGGTGAAATCGTGGGATTGTCATCCTATGACGCCGATCACCGAGGTGGAGGGGCGACGGCTCGCGCTGAGCAATCTGGAGAAGGTCCTCCATCCGGCGACCGGCTTCACCAAGGGCGAGCTGCTGCACTACTACGCGACGACCGCCGAGGTCCTGCTGCCCCACCTCCGCGACCGGCCGCTGTCCTTCCTGCGCTACCCGGACGGGCCCGACGGCCAGGTCTTCTTCGCCAAGAACGTGCCGCCGGGTACGCCCGAGTGGGTCACCACGGCCGAGGTGCCACGGTCGGAGGGACCGGCCCGGATGGTGCTGGTCCAGGACCTCCCGAGCCTCGTGTGGGCGGCGAACCTGGTGACGGAGTTCCATACGCCCCAGTGGCTGATCGACGCCCCGGGCGAGGCCGACCGGCTCGTCTTCGACCTCGACCCGGGGGCGCCCGCAGGCGTCGTCGAGTGCTGCGAGGTCGCGCTCTGGCTGCGGGAGCGGCTCGCGGCGGACGGGATCGAGGCATACGCCAAGACATCGGGGTCGAAGGGGCTGCATCTGCTGGCGGCGCTGCGGCCGACGCCCTCCGGCCGGACGACGGAGTACGCCAAGGAGCTCGCGATGGAGGCGGAGAAGGCGCTGCCGCGGCTAGTCGTGCACCGGATGACGCGCAGCCTGCGACCCGGCAAGGTCTTCGTCGACTGGAGCCAGAACGCGGCCCGGAAGACGACCGCGACCCCCTACACCCTGCGGGCCCGGGCGGAGCCGACGGTGTCGGCGCCGGTGACGTGGGCCGAGGTCGAGGAGTGCCGGTCCGCCCGCCCGCTCACCTTCCTGGCCCCGGACATCGCGCAGCGCCTGCGGGACCACGGCGACCTGCTGGCCCCGCTGCTCGACCCGCACCGCGCGGGCCCGCTGCCCTGAGCACGGCCGGGCGAAGGCGGGACTCACACCGAAGACGAGGGGGGACCTCACAACAAAGGAGCACCATGCAAGCACCACCGCCCTCCCGTACCGTCCGCCGCTCACTCGTCGTCGGGCTGACGGCTCTCGCCCTCGGCGCCCTGCCCTGGGCACCCACGGCCGCCACGGCCTCCCCGGACCGGGCCTCGGCACGGGTCCCGGGCGCCGAGGTGATCACCGACTGGAGCGAGACCGCCGCCGCCGTGGTCAGCGTGGACGCCGGGCGCCCGACGGCCGAACCGTTCCTCTGGTACGGCTTCGTCTCGGCCGCCGTCTACAACGCGGTAGTCGGCATCGAGGGCCGCTACACCCCGTACAAGTGGCACGTACGCGGTCCTCGCGGCGCCTCCTCCGAAGCGGCCGCGGCAGCGGCAGCCCGCCGGGTCCTGCTGACGTACTTCCCCGCCTCGAAGGCCCGGATCGACACCGCCTACACCGCGTCGCTCGCGCGGATCCCCGACGGAAAGGCCGAGGACCGGGGCGTCCGCTTCGGGGAGCGCGCCGCCGCGCGGATCGTCGAGCTGCGTGAGAACGACGGGCGCGACAACCCGGTGACGTACGACAAGGAGCCCGCCCCCGGCGTCTGGCGCCCGACCCCGCCCGGCTTCAGGCCCTTCGCGAACCCATGGCTCGGGAAGCTGCGGCCGATGCTCTTCGACTCGCCGGACCGGTTCATGCCAGGGCCGCCGCCCGCGCTGACGTCGAAGAGGTACGCCCGGGACTTCGCCGAGGTGAAGTCGATGGGCGCGAGGAACAGCCCTGGGCGGACGGCCCGGCAGACGGAGACCGCGCGCTTCTTCTCCGACCCCCTGCCACAGCAGCTCCAGGCCGCCTACCGCGACCACACGGCACGGCACGGACTGGACATCGTCGAGGCGGCCCGGTTGTTCGCCGCCGCCAACACGGCCAGTGCCGACGCGACGATCACCACGTGGAACTCCAAGTTCACCCACGCCCTGTGGCGTCCGATCACCGCGATCCGGCTGGCCGACACCGACGGCAACCCCGCCACCGAAGCCGACCCGTCCTGGGAGCCGCTGCTCACCACACCCCCGTACCCGGAGTACATCGGCGGCCACTGCGCCAACGACGGGGCCGTCATGGCCGTACTGGACCGGCTGACCGGCGGTGACATCGATCTCCGCGTCTCGTCGGCGGTGACGGGCACCACCCGTACGTACACGAGGTCCGCCGACTACAACCGTGACGTGATCAACGCCCGGATCTGGAGCGGGATCCACTTCCGCACCGCCGACGTCCTCGGCAACCGGATCGGGCGGCACATCGGCAACTGGGCACTCGACCGCTACTTCACACCGCTGCCCTGATCACTTGGTTCGGGCCGCCGCGCCGGTCCTGGGGCCCTCACACCCGCGTCCACGTGTGCCGGTCGCGGGCCATCGCGTGCAGTGCCTCGACGTCCGCCGGTTTGAGGGTCCCGCCGAGGCGGGTCAGCGTCGCGAGGTCCGTGTCGGTGAGCACGCGGGCCTCCCTCAGGGGCGCCGTGATGTCCAGGGAGGACGGGGCGAAGACCGCCAGGACCGGGCGGACCTCGGCGGTCAGGGCGTACGAGGCGCGGTCGGCGTCGGCGCGTACGGCGCGGAGCAGTGGGTGCGCGTCGCGGCGGCCCACCGTGACCATCGGATCGGCCACCAGGACCCGCTGTTTGCGGGCGTAGAGGGCGCGTACGGCGAAGAGGCCGCCGGGGCCGATGACGAGATGGTGGATGCGGTCGCCGCCCGGGAGCGGAACCGAGTGCAGGGTGTGCCAGCCTGCCCCGTCCAGGCGGTCCAGGGCCTCCCCCACCGCCTGTTCCGCCTCGAGCGCGCGCCGGCGTGGATCGGGGCGCATGCGGCGCGGGGCGGCCGGTTCGCGGTCGAGGGCGATCTGGAGTGCCTCGCCGGGCCGGTTCGGCGCGAGGTCGTCGTCCGGGTGGAGGGACAGCCGGGCGAGCTCCGCGGGCGTGGGCACGGGGGGCGGACCCACCGTCACCTCGCCGGTCAGGAACGGTCCGAGCACGTCGAGCACGTCCTCGCGCCGATCCTCGCTGAGCAGGTTGACCCTGGCCGCCTCCCTGTCGTACCAGGCGACGTTCCTCCCGTCGGTGAAACAGACGTAGAGCCGCTCCTGGCCGTGGCGCCAGGTCGGTATGACGCGCAGTCCGCTCATGCACCATCACCCCACGACCATGGGAACAGGCGGGGTGCTCCAGGGGCAAGAAGCCGGTTACCTTTGGGGACAGTGGAGGGGGAGGCGCCGTTGCGGGATCGCGGGAAGCAATCCGATGCGCCGGCCCCGGACAGCCCGTGGAGCGAGATCGTGCCCGGCCTGTGGATGGGCGGACACGAGTACACGGGCCGGTCGGGACAACCGGAGTTCGCCGTCGTACGAGACGAGTTCGACCTGGTACTGACCCTGCTGCGACTACCCGGCCACGGCCCCGACCCGGGCGTGGAACACCATGTGTGGCCGATCCCCGACGGACCGCTGGACGGCACCCAGCTGGCCGGTGTGATGCGGCTCGCGCGGACCGCGGACGAGGCGCGGGACGCCGGCCGGCGCGTCCTGGTGCGCTGCTACCACGGCTACAACCGCTCGGGCCTGGTCGTCGCCCACGCCCTGATCCGCGCGGGCAGCACCGCCGAGGACGCCATCCGCCTGATCCGCTCACGCCGTTCCCCGTGGGCGCTGCACAACGCGTTGTTCGTGGACTACCTGCACACCGGGCTCGACACGGCCCGGCTCCTCGAAGAGCTCGCCGAGTAGCCCGTTCCGGCCGATGGACAGCGCGGGTGGACGAGGCCGGTGGACAACGCGGTGAACAACGCCGGTGAACAACATCGCCGAACAAAAAGGACTTCCGTACGAATAGGGTGTACGAGCGGCGGTCATCGGCCATGGCCGGTGACCGCGGCGCCACCCCGGCAGCACCCAGGCACCACCCCGGTCCACGCCGATCTCGCACCGGGCGAGCGGCCCTGACGCAGGAGCGCAGTGATCCACAACCGCCCCGCGGGCTCCCGCCGCCTCGCGCGCGCGGCGCTCGCGCTGCCCGTCGCCGCCCTGCTGCTCGCGGGCTGCGGCGACCCGGGCGATCTGCGCGGGTCGGGCCCGACGTCCACCGCCGTGGGCCCGACCCGGCTGTGGCCGGAGGTCCCGCCCGCCGCCTCGCCCGCCCTCGACTACGGCGAGGCGGACACCGAGACCGTCCAGGGCGTCACCGCGCCGGGCGACGACATCCGCAAGGTCGACCCGGTCACCGTCTTCCGCGCGGAGATCGCCCGCCATCCGGATCTCTACACCGACGACGGCGCCTCGTACGCGGAGACGGCCGAGCGGACGAAGGAGTGCGGCAAGAAGGGCGAGCCCGGCCGGAAATGCCCGGTCCTGCGCCCGTACTACCGCGACATCACCGGCGACGGCCGGGACGACATGGTGCTCGGCGTGCGGATGCCCCAGAACCAGCTGGGCGTGCGCGCGTACACCTTCATCGGCCACCGGCTGGTCGAGGTCATGGCCACGACGGACAGCACGCTCAGCGTCCAGATCGCGGGCCGTGACGTGATCATCCGTTCGCCGTCGACGCTGGCGGGCTACGAGTACCGCACGGTGTGGTCCTGGGACCGCCGCCAGAAGGCGATGCTCGCGGCGAAGGACGAGATCCTGCGGGTGGGGTCGAGCGCCACGCCCAGCGGCCCCGCCCCCACGCGTTCCCCGGCCGCGGACTCCCGGTGAGGCGCCCGCGGCCGGCCGGGCCGCCCACCGGGATGCGGCGCCTGCGCCACTGGACGGCCACCCTCACCTGGAAGGCCGCCGCCTTCATCGCCGTGATGTGCTGCGGTCTGGCCGCGCTCCTCGGCGTCCTCGTGCACGTCTCGGTGACCAACCAGACCGTCGGCGAGGCCCGCGACCGCGCGCTCGACCGGCTCACCGAGGCGACGGAGGCGTTCGAGGCGGGCGACCGGCTGCCGCACGGCGCGGGCGTCGACCTGGCGGGCCTGCCCGTCGAGCTGCGTACGCTCGCCGAGGACGGGGACCGCGGCACGATGGTCGGCAGCGACGACCCGCACCCCACGATGTGGGCGGCCGGCCCCGCGAGCGGCGGGCACGCACTCGCCGTGCGGGTCGACTACTCGCAAGGGGTCCGCACGATCGACGGCCTCGACCGGGCGATCCTCGGCTCCTCGGCGCTGGCGATCGGCGTGACGCTGCTCGGGGGCGCGTTCGCGGTGACGCGCGTGACGCGGCGGCTGCACGGTACGGCCCAGGTGGCGCGGCGGATCAGCGCGGGCGACCTGGACGCGCGGGTGAACGATCCGCGGGCCGAGGACCCGACGCGCCCCCAGGACGAGGTGGCCGCGGTCGCGGGCGCGCTGGACACGATGGCGTCCTCGCTGCAGGGCAAGCTGCAGAGCGAGCAGCGCTTCACGGCGGACGTCGCCCACGAGCTGCGGACCCCGCT
>NZ_LIQZ01000321.1 GCF_001418655.1 Streptomyces phaeochromogenes
TGGGCGATGCCGAAGTCGGTGAGCACGACGCGGCCGTGCTGTCCGAGCAGCACGTTGGCGGGTTTCACGTCCCGGTGCACGATGCCCTTGGCGTGCGCGGCCTTCAGCGCGCCCACGACGGCGAGCCCGATGCGGGCGCACTCGGCGGGCGGGAGCGCGCCGCGCTGCAGTACCTCGTGGAGGGACTCGCCGCGGATCAGCTCCATGACGATCCAGGGCAGTCCGTCCTCCACGACCACGTCATGGATGGCGACGGCCGCCGGGTGTTCCACGCGCGCCGCCGCCCGCGCCTCCCGCTGGAGCCGGTTGTACGCGCGCTGGTGGGCCGCGTCCTGCGGATCGCCGGGCAGCCGCGGCTCCTTGACCGCGACGTCCCGCTCCACGAGTTCGTCGACGGCCCGCCATACGGTGCCCATGCCGCCGGAGCCGATGCGCTCGGCCAGCCGGTAACGGCCGCCGATCAACCGCCCCCCGTCATCGCTCATGCCCCATCAGTACCGTGCGGGGCCTGAGCTTGTCGATGTCATGCGGTGGGTCATGCGACAGCTCATGCGTGGGTCATGCGGTGGGTGGGGTCCGGTTCTCGGGCAGAGGCTCGTTCCTGGGCAGGGCACGGTGCTTGGGGAGTGCCGTACGGCCCACCGCCGCCGCGAGTTTGCGCAGCCGGCGCCAGTCCATGGGCGGCTTGGTCTCCGGCACGCCCGGCCGGTTGCGGGGGATGCGCACGCGGAGCGCGCCGGGCTCGATGCGGCACCGCACCGGGGTGGGCAGGACGAAGGCCTCGCCGTCGACGCCGACCTCGACCTCGGGGAGGTCGGCGTCGACGACCACCGCGCGGGCCGTGAGCACCGTGAGCCCGGTGGAGTGCACCCCCAGCAGCAGCCCGGCGGCGTCGGCCGCGTTCTCCACCTTGATGCCGAGGACGCCGAGAAGGCCGGACTCCAGCCGCTCGCGGTAGCCGAGGCCCGCCGGATCGTCCATGCGGTAGGGGTTGTTGCTCACGAGGAGGGCCTGGGGCGCGTCGATGACGGCCACCCCGGCCGCCTCCGCCCCGTCACCGGTCCCGCCGGTCCCGGCAGTACCACCTGTCCCGGCAGCTCCTCCGGTCCCGCCCGTCCCGCCCGTCTCCTCGATCCGGGCGGTCAGCCGCGGCCCCCGCTGGTGGGTGAGCAGCTCCGGCAGCAGTTCCAGCGTCGTACGCACCTTGTCGTCCCGGTACTCGGGACTCTGCACGACCACCGCGTACGCCCCGAACGAGGCGTTGTTGACGAAGGGGTGCCCGTCGGCGAAGCCGAGGTCGACACGGACCTCGACCCCCGCGTCGGTGAGCGCGTCGAGGCAGGTGGCGGGGTCGTTCCGGTCGAGTCCGAGGTCCATGGCGAAGTGGTTGCGGGTCCCTGCGGAGACGACGAGGAACGGGATGTCGTGCTCGGCGGCGATCGCGGCGACCAGCGCCTGTGTGCCGTCCCCGCCCGCGACGCCGAGCAGATCGGCCCCGTCGGCGACGGCCCGCCGGGCGAGCTCGGTGACGTCCTCCTTCTGCTCGGGGTCGAGGAGATGGACGCGCGCTCCGAGCCGTTCGGCCTTCTCCTTCAGCCCGAACTGCTCGACCTTTCCGCCGCCGGAGCGCGGATTCATGATGAGGAAGGGCCTGGCGGGAGCGGGGGTCCGGCGCTCGGACACGCGCACGGCGTGCGACTTGGTCAGACTCAGCGCGAACTTCCCGGCCCAGACGGCGGAGCCCCACAGCGCCAGGGACACCACGACGACCCACAGCAGGTTCGCGACGGCGAAGAGCCAGATGACCGTGGCGGGTGTCGCGAGGGCCAGCACCCCGGCCGCGCCCCTGGCCGGTCCCCGGAGGGTCAGCACCCACCAGAGCGCGGCGACCGTGATCGCCGTACCGAGCACCCCGAGCACGACGAGCAGCACGCCCGCGGCCCCGGCGAATCCGATCGGCAGCAGCACGGCGAGGCCGGCCGCCGCCAGGGCACCGCGCGCCGCCCACCGCTGGCGTGCGTGGGCACGCACGTCGAGATCCAGGCCCACGCCCGTCACCTCTCTCCACAGGAAGCCGCGGGGAGGGTCGGCGGCTGTCGTCCCTGTTGTCCGTCGGTGCTGAGCAGTATGCCGTTCCGGAACGGGCTTGACGTTTTCTTGACCCGCCCTCAGACTCCCAGCTTCAACGCAACACCACCGAAGGAACATTCGAATAATGAAGAGACTCGCGCTGCCGCGTCCCGGCGCCGCAGCCGTTGTGTCCGTCCTCTCGCTCGCCCTGGTGACCGGCTGCTCCGACAGCGGTTCCGACTCCGTGTCGGGCAAGGACGACAAGGCCGCGGGCAAGGAGCCGGCCGCGGCAGCGAAGACCCTCAGCGAGAGTGAGCTGGAGAAGCTCATCATCGCGACGGCCGACGTCAAGGGCTTCAAGGTCGACGAGGCCGATCAGTCCGACCAGTTCGCCTCCTCCAAGAAGGAGATCAAGGTCGACGACGAGAAGTGCAAGCCCGTGGCGTACGTCCTCACCGGCTTCGCGCCGGGCGATTCGGCCGCGTCCGTCAACCGCATGGCCCAGGAGGACCCGACGGCCAAGGCGAGCGCGTCCCCCACCAAGGACCTGGAGGACATGACGGAGGAGGAGATGGAGGACGCGATGAACTCGATCACCGACGCCCTCGGTTCGACCGTCACCCTCGTCGCGCTGTCCTCGTACGAGGGCGACGGCGCGAAGGAGACCATGTCCTCGCTCTCCGCGGCGATCGAGGGCTGCGGCGGCGGCTTCACGGCCACGGCCAAGGACGAGCCCCAGAAGTTCAAGAAGGTCGAGGCGGAGAAGGCCTCCGGGAACGGCGACGAGTCGCTGGCGTTCGCGGTGACTGCGGACTCCGAGGGCAGCCCGGTCGTGCACGCGGAGGTCGCGCGGCACGGGAGCACGATCGCCACGTACTACTCGATCAGCATGGCGGCGTTCGCCGACGACGCCAAGGTCTCCGACTACGACGTACCGGCCGACCTGATCAAGGCCCAGACGGCGAAGCTCGGCTGAGGCGGGACCTGTTGGGGCGAAACCTGTAGGGGCTGCCCCCATAGGCAGCCCCGAAAGGCAGCACGTACAAGGAGGGCGGGCCGGAGCCACCGGCCCGCCCTCCCGTGGTTGGCATGTCAGCCGATGGGCTGCGGCATGGGCCGGACGTCGTAGGCGAGGCCGATGGTGTCCCCGGCCGCCGGGTCGGACAGTTCGACGCGCCAGCCGTCGGCGAACTGGTCGACGCCGGGAGCCATCGGGATGGTGCCGGAGATCAGAACCGTCCCGGGCGTCAGCTCGCCGCGGGAGCGCAGGACGTCGACCCAGTAGCCCGGTGTGAGGAGTTCGGCGAGCGTCCCGGCCTGGATCTCGGTCTCGGTGCCGCCGTGGCTGACCCAGGCGCGCAGGGTGATCCCGTCGATGCGGGACTCCACGTCGGCCAGGCGCCAGGCGCGGCGGGCGAGGACGTCGGGGCCGGCGTTCTTGCTCCAAGCCACCCCGTGCACCTCCAGGTCGCGGTCGGTGTGGTCGCAGGCCGCCGTCAGCAGCAGCTCCCCGCCCTCCGCGACGACCAGCGCCCACTCCGCCTCGCCGGAGGTGCGGCCGTGCTGGACCGCGACCCGCTCGGTCTGCTGGGCGAGGTACGGGGAGACGGGGTAGAGCGCCGGCGTCACGGACGGGCCCGGCACGCCCAGCTCGGCGAGCTCCGCGACGTGCGCGGCGACGTCGTCCTGGCTGCGCCCGGCGTACCCGGCGTTGAGGACCTGGACGACATCGACCTCGCGCGTCGATCCGTCGGGCAGTTCGAAGGTCAGCACGGCCATGAGGGCACTCCCAGGATTCGGGGAACGGGAAACGGGGGTCGGGAAACGAAGGTCGGGAACGAGGGCCGGAAACGGAGATCACGGACCGGGGACCGGTCCGCGGATCCTGATTTCTCCGCGGTTAACTTCCGGCGGAGGGGTTGCGCATACGACCTGTATACAAGAAGTATGCCGGAAGGTCGATGTCCCCGAGCAAGGATGGGCCCCATGCACGACACCCCGAAGAGCGACGCCGGGGCCGCGGAGAAGCGCTCCGGCGTCCGCCGCGCCTTCGTCGCGAGCCTCACCGGCACCGCCCTGGAGTGGTACGACTTCGCCGTCTACTCCGCCGCCGCGGCCCTGGTCTTCGGTGATCTGTTCTTCCCGTCGGAGGACCCGCTCACCGGCACGCTCCTGGCGTTCTCCACGTACGCCGTCGGCTACGTCTCCCGCCCCCTCGGCGGATTCGTCTTCGGCCGCCTCGGCGATGTGATCGGCCGCAAGAAGGTGTTGATCGCCACACTTGTCCTGATCGGTGTGGCCACCTTCCTGATCGGTCTGCTGCCCGCCTACGGGACGATCGGCGTGGCCGCGCCGATCGCGCTGGTCGTGCTGCGCTTCGCCCAGGGCGTCGGCGTCGGCGGCGAGTGGGGCGGCGCCGTGCTGCTGTCCAGCGAGTTCGGCGACCCGCGCCGCCGCGGCTTCTACGCCTCCGCCGCACAGGTGGGCCCGCCCGCGGGCAACCTGCTCGCCAACGGTGTGCTCGCCGCCCTCGGCGCACTGCTCACCGAGGCGCAGTTCGAGTCGTGGGGCTGGCGTGTGGCGTTCCTGCTGTCCGGCGTCCTGGTCGCCTTCGGGCTGTGGATCCGGGCCAAGCTGGAGGAGACCCCGGTCTTCAAGGCGATGGAGGCCGAGAAGTCCCGCCCCGAGGCCCCCATCCGCGAGGTCTTCACCACCCAGCCCCGCGCCCTGACCGCCGCGATCCTGTGCCGGGTCGGCCCCGACGTGCTGTACGCCATGTTCACCGTCTTCGTGCTGACGTACGCCACCCAGGAACTCGACATGTCGCGCGGCTCCGCCCTCGCGGCCGTCCTCATCGGCTCCTCGGTCCAGGTCTTCCTGATGCCGCTGGCCGGCGCGCTCTCCGACCGCGTCAACCGGCGCCTGCTGTACGGCGTCGCCGCGGTGGCCGCCGCGGTGTGGCCGTTCGTGTTCTTCCCGATGGCCGACGGCGGTTCCTGGCTGCCGCTCGCCGCCGGAGTCCTCGTCGCCCTGGTGATCCACTGCTGTCTCTACGGACCGCAGGCCGCCTTCATCGCCGAGCAGTTCTCGCCCCGGCTGCGCTACACCGGCTCCTCGCTGGCCTACACCCTGGCCGGGATCATCGGCGGCGCCATCGCCCCGCTGCTGTTCACCACCCTGCTGAGCGCCTACGACAGCTGGGTGCCGCTGGCCGTCTACATTGCTCTCGCCTGCGCGGTCTCCCTGGTGGGCGTCCTGCTGGGCCGCAACCCCGAGGCCGCCGTCGACGAGGACGCGGAGCTCGCCGCACTGAAGCCTCAGGCCACGGCGGACGTCCCCCTGCCCCGCTGACCACAGCCACACAACCCCGTCCAGACTCGCCCCGGACAAGGAGGCCCCGCAGTGCGGATCGCCATCGGCCAGCTCACCACCGGCCCCGACCCCGACAAGAACCTGCGCCTCGTCGAGGAGTGGACGCGTCGCGCCGCGGACGCCGGAGCCCGCGTCGTCGTCTTCCCGGAGGCGTCGATGGCCTGCTTCGGCACACCGCTGGCCCCGCTCGCCCAGCCCCTCGACGGGCCGTGGGCCGACGGCGTACGCGAGATCGCCCGGGCGACCGGCACGGTCGTCGTGGCCGGCATGTTCACCCCGGCCGACGAGGGACGGGTGGCCAACACCCTGCTGGCCACCGGCCCCGGCGTCGAGGAGTCGTACGACAAGATCCACCTGTACGACGCCTTCGGCTTCCGCGAGTCCGAGACCGTCGCCCCGGGCTCCCGCCCCGCCGTGATCGACGTGGACGGCGTCCGGCTCGGCCTGGCCACCTGCTACGACGTCCGCTTCCCCGAGCTGTTCCGGGCGCACGCCGACGCCGGGGCGGTGGCCACCCTGCTGGCGGCCTCCTGGGGGGCCGGCCCCGGCAAGCTCGACCAGTGGGAGCTGCTGGTGCGGGCCCGCGCGCTGGACGCCACCGTCTGGGTCGCCGCCGTCGGCCAGGCCGATCCCGGCACCCCTGCGGGCCCCGCGCCGACCGGCATCGGGCACAGCCTGCTGGTCGGCCCCGACGGGACCGTACGGGCCTCTCTCGGCGCCGATCCGGAGCTGCTGGTGACGGATCTGGACGTCGAGGAGGTCGCCGCGGTCCGCGAGAAGACGTCCGTACTGGCGAACCGGCGCCCCGAGGTGTGGCGATGAGCGGGCCCGAGCTGGAGTTCCACCGCCCCGACGGGCCCTGGCGCGCCCCGGCGGGCGCCGGACCCGGCGTCGAGGAGTGCGTCCTGGCCGAGGACCCCGAGAGCGGCCGGCGCACCGCGCTCGTCCGCTGGGCGCCGGGCACCGACACCTCGGCCGCGGGCGTGGCCCGGCACGAGGTGTGGGAGGAGGTCTATCTCGTCGAGGGCGCGATGCACGACCTGACGCTGGACCGCACGTTCACGGCGGGCATGTACGCCTGCCGTCCCCCGGGGATGCCGCACGGGCCCTGGACCTCACCGGACGGCGTGACGATGCTCGTGATCACGTACCCCTGATCCGGGCGATCCGGGCGGGCACGGGAGCGTTCCCCGGCGGCGGGCGTCCCGGCAGCGGGGTCTCAGCCGTCGAGCAGCACCTTGAGGGTCGACTCCAGGTGGTGGTCGATGGCCGCGCACGCGGCCGGCGCGTCACCGGCGGCGAGGGCGTCCACGATGGCCTCGTGCTCGTCGAGCACCGCCTTCTGCCGTCCCTGCTGGTTGAAGACGGCGACCACTCCGGCGCGGACCTGGCGGCTGCGCAGGCCGTCGTAGTGCCGGTCCAGCAGGGTGTTGCCGACGGCCGACACCAGGGACGCGTGGAACCGGTGGTCCACGGCGATGAACTCCCGGGTCTCCTCGGCGCCGGTGAGCGCGCGCTGCTGTTCCAGCAGGGAGCGCAGCTCCTCCAGGGGCACCCGCCCGGCCGCGACGAGCCGCTCGGCCGCGTACCGCTCGACGAGGCCGCGCAGCTCCATCAGCTCGCGCACCTCGCGCCCCGTCAGAGGCGCCACCCGGGCACCTCGCTTGGGCACGAGCTCGACCAGGTCCTCCGCGGCGAGCAGCAGCAGCGCCTCCCGGATCGGGGTACGGGAGACGCCGATACGGTCGGCGAGCTCCTGCTCCGACACGAAGGCCCCCTGCATCTCGGGGTCCGTCAGCACCGTGTCCTTGAGATACGCGTAGGCCTTCTCCCGACCGGACGCCACGGCAACCCCCAAGACATCGCATACAGTTTGTATACCGACGCTACCACGGGCGTTCCCGCACAGCACCGGGCCGTATGCCGTCACCAACTCGCCGTAATCACCAACTCGCCGTGGGAGCTTGAGCACCTCCCCGGCGCGGCGGGCTCAGAGCGTGTCGATGTCCAGGTTCTCGATCGCCGTCTTCGCGACCTCGCGCCCGCGCTCGGTGAAGTCGCCCTCGCCCGGGTAGCCGATCATGAGCTTGTACATGTCGCCGGACTTGGTCTTGTAGTAGAGGACCTGCATCTCGCGCGGAAGAGGGGCCTCGGTGTCCGTGGTCCGGTAGGTGATGGTGTTGAGGGCCGCTTTCCGGTCCTTGTACGTCGTCGGGTCGGGCTTGCTCTTGGGAGCGGGCTCGGAGTCCATGTCCATGCCGTAGCTGCCGCTCTGCCGGTAGCTCGCGTCGTCGTCGTACATCTCGGCCGCCGCCGACCCGGCGATTTCGCCGCTGGTGTCCTCGGTCTTCTTGGCCAGGGTGAGGCTGATCCAGAGACTGCCGCTCAAGTCGGTGAACTGGACCCAGTGTTCGTCCTTGGCCGCGTCGGGCTTGGGCACGGTCTTCCGGTAGCCGTCCGGCACCGCCATCGTCGCGCCCAGGGCCTTCAGGTCCTTCTTGTCCCAGTTGTCGGGCAGTGGCCCCGCGAACGGGTCCGCGACCACCAGGTACGCCGCCAGCGCCGCCGCGACGACGACGGCACCGATCCCGACCCACCCCTTGCGGCCGACCCGGACCGACCTGCCGCCGGGCTCCGCCATCCGTACGACCTGCGTGGGCGCGGGCTCGGGCGGACGCGCGGCCTGCTCCAGGAGCGCACGCACCCGTGCGGCGTCCGGGCGACGGGCCGGGTCCTTGTCGAGGAGGCCGTTGATGGCGTCGGCCAGCGGTCCCGTGGCCGCGTTGGGCGCGGCCGGCGTGGCGTTGAGGACGGACTGGAGCGTCGCGGGCGTGTTGGTGCGGCGGAACGGCGACACGCCCTCCGTGGCCGCGTACAGGACCACGCCCAGGGACCAGAGGTCCGAGGCCGGACCCGGACGCTGCCCCAACACCCGCTCCGGCGCGATGAATTCGGGCGAGCCGACGAAGCCACCGGTGTCGGTGAGGTTCGTCTCGCCCTCGATCTGGGCGATGCCGAAGTCGGTGAGGACGACCCGGTCGCCCGTGCCGAGCATGACGTTGTCGGGCTTGACGTCGCGGTGCAGGATGCCCGCCGCGTGCGCGGACTCCAGCGCGCCGAGCACCTCCAGGCCGATTCTCGCCGCCTCGCGCGCCCCGATCGTGCCCTCCTGCAGGGCGTCACCGAGCGAACGCCCCCGTACGAGCTCCATGACGATCCACGGCTGGCCGTCCACGACCGCGACATCGTGGACGTTCACGACGGCCGGGTGGTCGAGGCGGGCCGCGGCGCGCGCCTCGCGGCGCATCCGCTCGGAGACGTTGGCCCGTTCGCGTTCGGGAAGGTGATCCGGTACGCGCGGCTCCTTGACGGCGACCTCCCGGTCCACCGTCTCGTCCTTCGCCCGCCACACGGTGCCCATCCCGCCGTGCCCGAGCTTGCCGAGCAGCCGGTAACGGCCCGCGATCAGCCGACCGGTGCCGGGCTCCTGCGGCGCCTGCTGGTCGGGCACGACCTGGGTGGGCGCGGCGTACGGGTTCCCGGGGTGCGGCACGGCGACGGGAGGCCGCGGCGGTTGCAGGCCGAAACTCGTCGGTTCGTCGGGTCCGTAAGGGGCTCCCCCGTTGTTGCTCATGGGTCCATCCCTATCGTGGCAAGCGGTTCGGGAGCCACCCTGGGCGCTTTCCAGTCACAGACCCGTGACGCACGGCGTCGCTTATGTTCCTTTTACGCAGCCGCGCGACTCACGTGCCCGAGGGGGCGGCTCCGCCGGATCCCGGGCGGGTCACCGTGCCGGTGGGCGCGGGGCTCGGGGACGCGGGGTTCGTGGCGGCCGGGCTCGTGGTGGCCGTGTTCGGGGGCACGCTCGCCGTCGGGCCGGTCGTCGAAGTGATCGTCGCGGTCGTCGTCGCAGTGGTCGTCGCCCGGGACGAGGGCCCGGAACTCGTCGGCGACAAGGGCCCGTTGTCCCCGTCGCCGTTCATCAGCAGCGCGGCTGCCGACACGCCCGCCACGGCCATCGCGGCGACGAGCGCGACCGCGATCAGCACGTTCCGCGTGGCGGAGCGCGAGGAGGCGACGGACCTCATCGGCGATGTCACGCGCGGGTCCGACGGAGCCGACGGCGCGTGAAGCGGCTGTGGCTGCGGCGGTCTCGGCGCGTCCCGCCGGGTCGGTCTGTAGCCGGGCGACACCGACGGCATCCGGCCCGTGTCGAGAAACACCCGCAGCAGTCGCTCCGCCTCCACCGCGTCGAGCCTGCGCTCGGGATCGCGCTCAAGGAGACCCCGTACGACGGGAAGCAGGGGCGCGGCGGCCTCGGGCGGGCGTATCTCGTCGATCACGACCGCGTGCAGGACCCCGCCCAACGAGTCGCGGTGGAAAGGCGATTCGCCGCTCAGGGCCGTGCAGAGCAACGCGCCGAGCGACCACAGGTCGGACTCGGGCCCGGTCCTGACGCCTGACATCCGCTCGGGCGCGGTGTACTCGGGCGAGCCGACGAACGACCCGCTCTCGGTGAGCGTCGTCGATCCCGCGACCTGGGCGATCCCGAAGTCGGTGAGGACGACGCGGCCCTCCGCGGTGAGGAGTACGTTGGCAGGCTTCAGGTCCCGGTGCAGCACGCCCGCGCCGTGCGCCTTGCGCAGCGCGCCCAGCAGGTCGATCCCCATCCGGGCCGCCTCCGCCGCGTCCACGGGCCCGCTCCGGGAGATCCGCTCGGCGAGCGAGCCGCCCTCGATCAACTCCATGACGATGCAGGGGCGTTCGTCCTGCTCGACGACGTCGTGCACGACGATGATGTGCGGGTCCCGCAACTGGGCGATGGCACGCGCCTCACGCAGGGTCCGCTCGCGCTGCAGCCGGGACTCCTCCGCCGAGAGCGAGGTGTCGAGGACGAGTTCCTTGACCGCTACCTGCCTGCCGAGCAACAGGTCCGTGGCCCGCCATACGACGCCCATACCGCCCCGGCCGAGTCTGGCCTCCAGCCGGTAACGGCCCGCGATGACACGGACGTTGTCCCCCTCGGTCACCATGCGCCCCATCATGCCGCACCGGACGGAGGCCTTCCGCGACGCTGCGTCACGGGTGGCCGACAAGCGACGTACGCCGTCACGTGCCGGACCGGCCGTACTTATCGGGCGTACGGGGTCACTGGGCGCCCGGGGGCCGCCAGCTGCGCAGGATCGTGTCGAACTGTTCCTTCGCGGTGGCCCAGTCCGCCGCCGGCGCGGACATGTAGATCACGTACTCGACGCCGTCACGGCTGAGATACGCCTGCTCGCTGGCCCTGCGCGGGCCGGGGAACTCCGTGTCCTTCGCCAGCGCGGTCCAGGTGAAGTCCCAGAGCGCGCCCGGTCGGTCGCGGAAGGTGTTCTCCTCCAGACCGACCCGCCGGTAGTCCTGCAGCCGCCCCAACTGCTCCTCCAGGTCGAGCAGATGCGTGTACGGCGTGTCGAAGTCCGGGGAGTCGTCGACGGCGATGCGGACGAAGTGCTCGCCGTTGTCGGGCGTGTAGTCGACCTGGGTGTTCTCGGTCTGGCGCTGCCAGCCCTTGGGCAGGACAAGGCTGAAACCCTGGGGGTCGTTGACGCGCTCCCAGCCGTCCGGCACGCCGCCGGTGCCTGTGCCGGTGCCGGGGGTCTGGTTCCCCTTCCCGTCGTCCGTCGCCCCCGCCGAGGACGACGGGGTGGAGGAGGACGAGTCTTGGGACCGGTCGGGGGAGGACGACGATTTGCTGTCGTTGCCCCACCCGTCCGCGTACAGCAGCGCCGCGACGCCTCCGCCGCCCACGAGCGCGGCCAGAATGACGACGAGGACTAGCGTGCTGACCTTGCGGCGCTGCGTCCCGGCGACCGCCGGCTGGTTCATGGTGGCGACGGCGGGGTCGGGCGCGGGGCGGCCATGGCTGCCGTAGGTGTCGTGCGCGAGATGGCTGCCGTAGGCGGCATGGCCGCCGGAGTCGCCGGGAGTGCCAGGTCCTCCCTGGGCCCCGTGCGCACCCTGCGGGCCGCCGTACGTTCCCTGCGGCCTGTACGCGGCATGGGCCGGCCCGTACGTGCCCTGGGGCACGGGCGACTCGGGAGCCTGAGGGGACGCACCGGACTCGTACGAGGTGGCCACATGTTCCGTCGGCACATAGGCCTGCGCCGAACTCGGTGCACGCCCCTCCGCGGCCTCGGCGAGCATCTGCTCGGCCTCCTCAGGACCGGGCCGCTCGGCGGGGTCCTTGCGCAGCAGCGCGGCGATGACGGGCGCGAGCGGGCCGGCGTGCGTCAGCTCCTCGGGCTCCTCGCCGACCACGGCCTGCATGGTGGTCAGCGGGGTCGTCCGCCGGAACGGAGACCTCCCCTCGACCGCCGTGTAGAGCGTCGCGCCGAGCGCCCACAGATCGGAGGACGGACCCGGATCGTGGCCGCGTACGCGCTCCGGCGCCAGATAGTCGACCGAGCCGACGATCTCCCCGGTGCGCGTGATCGTCGTGTCGCCCTCGACCTGCGCGATCCCGAAGTCGGTGAGCAGGACGCGCCGGTCGTTGGAGATCAGCACGTTGCCCGGCTTGACGTCGCGGTGCAGTACGCCCGCGGCGTGCGCGGCCCGCAGCGCGCGCAGCACCCAGAGCCCGACCCGCGCCGCCTCCCGGGGCTCGACGCGCCCGGACTCCTTGACCGCGTCGGCGAGCGAGTGGCCCTCGACCAGCTCCATCACGATCCACGGGCGGCCGTCGTGCTCCAGCACGTCGTGCACGGTGACGACGGCCGAGTGGTTGATCCGCGCGGCGGCACGCGCCTCGGCCCGGGTCCGGGCGAGGAGCACGGGCCGGTCGCTGTCCGCCACGTAGAGCGCGGCCGTCAACTCCTTGATGGCGACGGCCCGGTGCAGCACCTCGTCGTGCGCACGCCACACCCGGCCCATGCCGCCGCTGCCGATGGAGTCGACGAGCCGGTAGCGCCCGGACAACAGCAGGCCCTGCATCTGATTCACGTTTCCCCGCAATGCTCTTGACAGGGTCAGACTAAGGACCGACCTCCGCCCAGGGAACCGGCGGGGCCCTACGGAGACAGCACTGTGACGGTTTGCCCGGGCGTGAACGGGCGGTTGCCGCCAGGCAATCGGACGTCGGCCAGTGGCCTGTCGAACCGTCAGCGAGCGGCCTGCCGGACGTCAGCGAGCAAGTCCGTCGGACGTCAGCCAGTGGCCTGGTAGGTCGCCGCGGCCTGCTCGTAGAGCCGTGTCACCTCGTCCCGCTCTGCCTCAGGACCGAGCACCTGCACCACGTGGTACCGCCCGTCGACGATGATCGCGAGATTGCGTACGAAGACCTCGCGGCCCTGGGAGTCCTGCCAGGTGAACTGCCCCTCGGCCATGGTCCGTCCGCCCACCTCGATGCGCCGCATCCCGCTGGACGTGGCCCACGTCGAGTCGCGGAACGGCTGCAACTCGCGCTCGTCCTCACGCTGGTACGTCATCGGATCGGTGCCGTACTGACTGGTCGTGTCGCGGCCGGGCACGACCAGGAGCTCGAAGTCGCCCTGGGAGTAGACGATCTGGCCGCGGCCGTTCTTCCCCGTCCGGTCCCAGCCGTTGGCGACCGCGACGCGGAAGCCCTCGGAGTCCTTTCGGAGGGTGAAGCCCTGCGCGACCTCGGGTCCGGTGGTCTGGGTGCTGGAACTGGACGACTGCGTCGGCTTGTTCTCCTTGCTCGGCGACTTCTCGTCCTGCGGATCCGTGCCCGCGTTCCCGTCCGTGCCGGTGTCCGTGTCGGCCGAGTGTCCCGGCGTCGGAGTGCCGATGTCCCCCGCGGAGCCGGTCCGCTCACCGGCGTTGTCGGACTTGGGCATGAAGGCCACGGCATACGCGACGGCCGCCGCCATGGCCAGCAGTATCAGCAGGAGCAGCGTGCGGCCGAGCCGACGGGGCCTGGCCTCCCGCTTGGACCGCTTGTGGCGGCCGTGCGGGCTGGTGTCGGGCAGCCCGGCGCGGCGCCTTCGGACGAGCTCGCCCCGGCGGCGCACGACGGGCAGCCGCTTGGGATCCACGGGCGGCGCCGCCACCACGTACGTCCCCGCCTCCGGCTCGGGCGCCGACCTCACCAGCGAACGCAGCCAGCCCCGCAGCTCCTCGAAGTCCAGCCGCTCGGTGGGGTCCTGGCGGAGCAACGACTCCACGACCGGCCGCAGCGGCCCGCACTCCTCGGCGAACGCGGGCGGCTCGGCGCACACCAGCTGCACCAGCTCGGCGGTGTTCTCCTCGGGGTAGGGCGCATGCCCCTGAACGGCCCGGAAGAGCAGCGCCCCCAACGCCCACAGGTCCGTCGCGGGCCCGATCGGCGCCGCCAGCTGCCAGTTCTCGTGCACCGGCCCGGCCTGCTCGGGCGCCCAGCGCTCGGTGACCGGTCCGACGACAGCCATCCGCGCCTGCCGCGCCCGCTCGGCCGCCAGCGCGGTGGCGGGGCCCCGATGGGCGGCGGGCACGGGCTCGGCGGTCAGCCGGCTCCACTGAGTGGGCGCCTCGGTGGTGGCGCCGGTGGCGTGGGCGGGGTCTGCGGAGTAGGCAGGGTCCGGGCTGTAGGCAGATTCCGGGCTGTAGGCGGGGTCAGAGGTGGGGGCGAAGTGGCCGGCGATGCCGTTACTGGTCCCGGTGTGGGACACGCCGTTGCCGTTCCCGGGGTATCCGCTGCCGTCACCGTGGCCCGGTACGCCGCTTCCGCCGCCCCCGTTGCCGCTGCTTCCGGCGCTGGGAAGCGCGGGAGGCTGCTGGTCCTGTCCGTTCCCACCCAGCGCGGGCGCACCATGACGCGGCGCCGCGCCGTGCCAGGAACTGGTCCGTCCCACCCCGTACGGGTCGGCGATCTGCCCCGGCGGCGAGGTGCGCTCCACGCCGAGCCCGGAGATCTGTCCGGCCTCGGCCTCGGCCTCACCCTCGGCGGTCCGGGACCGCGGCGCGGGCAACGCCGCGTTCCGGCCGCCCCGCTGTTCCTCCTGCACCCGGGCCGCGGCCCGCGCGCCCGCACGGTAGGCCGCGATGGCTCCGGCCCGCGCGGCCCGCACATCACCGCCGGCGTCCAGCGCCCGCTGCCCCGCGGCCGACGCCTGTGCCCGAGTGACGGGCGACAGCCCTCCGCCGCCTCCGGGCACGGCCTCGACAGCGGCACGACCGCCACCGGCAACCCGCGCACCGGGCGCACCACCGGAACCGCCCTGCTGGGACTGCCCGTGCTGACCATGCTGCCCGTGCTGACCGACTTGGCCGTGCGGCCCGGCCGAGCCTGCCTGACCAGCCGGACCCGCCGAACCTGTCTGCCCCGGCGAACCTCCCGCCGTTCCGGGGCCGCCCGCCTCGCCCTCACCGTCGGCGGTCGGCACTGGGTCGTACCCGCACAGCGCCTCCTCCGCGGCCCCAGCGGCAAGCCCCGTGAGCATCACGCGCCCGTCGTCGCAGACGAGCACCGTGCGCGCGGTGATGTTCCGGTGCACCCAGCCGTGGCCGTGCAGCACCCGCAGCGCGGTCAGCACGTCGGAGGCCACCTCGGCGGCCCGGTACGGACTCAGCGGTCGCTCCGCGAGCAGCGCCGCCAGTGGCCTCGCGGCCACCATCTCACTCACTATCCACAACGACCCGCCCTCGGCGAACACGTCGAAGACCTGGTCGAGCCGCGGGTGGTCGGGAATCTGGGCCGCGGCCTGCGCGGCCTCGATCGCCCGCCGCACCGCCGGTTCGGTGGGCCGCCGTGTGGTCCGCGCGGACGGCCGCCGCACTCCGGCGTCCCGGGCCACGAACCCGTCGGGCAGCCCGTCCGCGTCGAGCACCTCCGCCTCGACGATCTCGGGCAACGGCACCTGCCGGACCAGGACTTCCTGCCCGCTGTACGTGTCGAAGGCCCGGGTCTCGGCGAGTTCGTACTCGTCCGACGGCGGCAGCGGCAGACGGTAACGGTCGGCGAGTACCCGTCCCGCATAGTCGTCCACGATGCCTCCCCCGGCCGCCCGGTTGGTCAATTCCGTTCGCCATGCGTCCCGTTGTGGCTGCAGATGTGGCTGCGTACGGTCCGCAACCACTCACGATACGTGCCGGAGGCAACCCACAGTGAGGAGATGCGAGATCTCAGGAATCTCGTGCCCCTCAGGACTTCGGTTCGAACGACTTCGTAAGCGTCTGCCACGTATCTTTACGAAGCTCGGTGTCCCATTTCGAGCCCTTCGCGGTGTACATGAGCCCATATCCGAGGCTGTCGTTGACGACGAACCCTCGGTCTATCGACCGATACTGCGTCCCACTGTCCACGTAGGTGAACTCCCAGTCGGCCGTGTTCCAGCCGCGGTAGTCCACCTTCTCTATTCGGATGCGCTTGTACTGCGGACGCTGCATGAACTGCTCTTGGTTCTTCCAGTCCGCCACCGGGTCGCTCTTGGGCGTCGTAGTCCATCCGACCAGCAGCTTCTGCCCGTCAGGACCGGCGAACCGGGCCCCGGCCGCACTCGTGGACTCGTACTTCCACCCCTTGGGCAGCCCGATCGAGAACCCCTGCCCGCTCTTGTACGTTTCCGCGGCGCCGTCTCCCGAACCGCTGCCGGAGTCGTCCTTCGAATCGCCGGCCCCACTCGAAGTGCTCGCACTCGGCGAACTGCCGGTGTTCGCGCCCCCGCCGGCGGAGTCGGTCTTCTCTCCGCTGTCCTTTTCGGTACCGCTCTTCTCGTCCTGCTTGGTGTCGCTGCCCGCGCTCGCCCCGCTGGACGCCGACTTGTCGTCGCCGCCCTTGTTCTCGTTGGTTCCGGAGTCGTCGCCGCCACTGAGCGTGACGGCCAGGATCGTGCCCAGCACGGCCAGCACGACGACCACGGCAATGATCACCAACGTCCGCCGGGGCACCACATCGGTGAGCGACGCCTTCGGCGCGACGGTCCGCGGATGCGTGTCCCCGGCACCGCCCGAACTCCCGCCCACCGAACTGAAGTTCACCTCGGAGGCAGCCGAAGTCCGCCCCTTGGCCGAACCAGCCGCCTCCACGGAAGCAGACCGAGAAGCAGCCTCAGAGGCCGAGCCAGAAGCAGCGGCAGGGGCAGCGGGGGGAGAAGAAGGCGCAGCGGGGGCGGAGGAAGAGGGGGAGGTCGCAGGAGCGGCCGAGGCCGAGGCTGAAGCCGAGGTCGAGCTCGAGGCCTTGGCGGCCTTGCCCTCCGCCCCCTCCGCCCCCTCCGGAGTCGTCGGGGTCTCGGTGTCCGCGGCCTTCCCGGCAC
>NZ_LIQZ01000322.1 GCF_001418655.1 Streptomyces phaeochromogenes
CCCCCAAACCAACCGACGCGCCCCCCAACCCGGGGACCCCACTTTTCCGAGCCGCCCGCTCGCTTCTACCCCGTGATTCCGTGGGCCGAGTCAAGGGTGAAGCGAAGCGAAATCGCCGCAGGCGACGGCCGAAGGCCGCCCTTTACACGGCCCACGGAATCACGACACTAAAAAAGAAGCGGGCGGCCCCACGGCACCTTCGAAGCCCGGGCTCACGAACGCCCCCTACCACCCGAGCATTGGCTCGACCAAGCCATCAAGACACCGCCAACCCACGCATTTGCGTATGCCGACAGGTCACCGTTCCAAGTCCACACGTGTCACGGCTCCGAGTCTGTGCGAGCCGGCGGCACCACATCACGCCGGGTGGATTCCCTCGCCAGATTCTGCCGAGCATGTTCGTGGAAGCTGTTCAGAGCGACCCGGGACCATCGCCATCCAAGGCCCGTATGAAGGCCCGCCAGGCGTGAAGGTGAATCGTGAGCACGGGGCCACGAGCGTTCTTGGAGTCACGTACGAAGGCTCCGTCGACGGAGTGGGCGCACTCGACACACTCACCGCCCGCACCATTGCTGTAGGAGGACTTGAACCACGAGGAAGGGGCCTCAGGAACAGATCGCGCAATGCTCATCCTGCATATTCCTTAAGAACGGACTTGATCAGCTGGGCGGAGCGCTGAGGGCTCAGGGCGGCGGCTCTCAAGCCGTCGAAGGCCCGGGTGTACTCACGCACATGATGCTCCCCTTCCAGGTAGACGGCATCGGTGATGCCGTCCCGATACACGATGTCCGGGTCTTCCTGGTCGGGGAAGCCGAGCATGGTGAACGATCCCGTGGCCGGGTAGGTGCCTGAGTCGAACGGGAGCACCTGCAGGGTGACGCTCGGCAACTCCGCCGACTCCAGGACGCGTTCGAGCTGCTCTCTCATCAACGCCCGCTCCCCGATGACATTGCGGAGGGAGCCTTCGTTCACGACGAACCAGGCATCCGGGGCCTCGGGCCGCGTCAGCATGGCTTGGCGCTCCATGCGTACGCGCACCGCCCGATCGATGTCCTGGGCGGGCAGATGCGCTCCGGTCCTGTGGAGTTGGCCGGCATACGCCGGGGTCTGCATGAGCCCCGGGAGCAGCTCGCACTGATACTGGCGGAACGTGGAGGCCTCCTGCTCCAGGCCGATGTAGATGGAGAACCACTGGGGCACACCAGATCCGTGCTCCTGCCACCAGCCGCGCGTCTTGGCCTGCCTCGCGAGCGACTTCAGGAACTCGCGCAGATCGTCGCCGGTCTCGTAGAAGCGGCACAGCGCATCGATGTCGGACGGCTGGACCCTGCCGCTTCCCGTCTCCATTCGATTGACCTTGGAGCCGCTCCAGTCCAGTGCCGCACCGACTTGGGCGCAGGTGAGGGCGTTCGCCTCGCGCAGCTTCTTCAGCTCGATCGAGAGACGACGACGGCGTGCCGTCGGTGAACCTGCCATTCCCAACACCCTTCTCGGTAACCGGCGTTCAGTCTCGTGCCAAGGGGCAGGCTTGCCAATCACTCGGAAGTGGGAATCCCGCCGTGCACATTGCACGACGGGATGCGCGGGCGCCATCCTGGCAAGCAACGCCACTCACTGTGAGCGTTCGTGACACTCCGCCGAGCATCCGGTGCCGGCGGCGGCGACGGCGAGCGACGAGAGGGGACCCGGTGATTCAGGAAGCGTGCATGTCCCGGAAGCCATGGGACTTGGCCTTCACGGCCGAACCCGAGGAGGTGGCAGCCCTGCGCCGCATCATGCGGCTCCACCTGGGGGTCTGGGGCCTGCACGACGTCACCGACGAGGCTCAACTCTGCGTCAGTGAACTCGTGTCCAACGTCATTGCGCATGTTGGTCTCGGCACCCCGGTCACGCTCGCCGTCTCTGTACGCGGCACCTACCTGCGTATCGAAGTCCATGACCCCGATACCCGCGCGCTCCCCACCCTCCTCGACGCGGGCTCCGACTCCGAGGGGGGACGAGGCATGGCCCTCGTCGATGCAATCGCAGACCGCTGGGGTGTCCAACTCTGCGCCGACCGGAAGGTGACCTGGTGCGAGCTGGCCACAGGGCTGTCGTCCACGAACGGACACTGCGGTGGCGCGCGCGTGATGAGAGCCGAGGCCATGCTCGGGCTGTACGGGGCTGCTCAACTGCCACGCACGGCAACCCCGAGCACGCTGAGCCTCGCCGTCGCGGAGGAGGCTGCGATTGATGTGATCGCAGACCTCCTCCACTGGCTGCGCGCTCATGGCTGTGATCCGGAGGACGCACTAGATCGGGCGCAGACCCACTTTGAAGCGGAGGCCATGGAGGATCCTTGGCGGTGTCTCGGGTAACCAGGCGACCTCAATTCCCTGCCGTGGCGGCACCTCTTGGCGTACGTTATGAAATACCTGTCGCCGACGAAGGAGCCGAATGCCCTCCTCGACCTCTCTCAGCTCTCTGGAGATCTGCGCCGGCGCGGGTGGTCTTGCGCTCGGGTTGGAGGCGGCGGGGTTTTCGCCAGCCGCCCTTGTGGATACTGACGAGAAGGCACTCGCGACGCTGTTCGCCAATCGGCCTGAGTGGACCCTCGTAGAGGAGGACCTCAACACCTTCGACCCAAAGCACTACCCGGAGGTATACGACGTGGACCTGTTGTCTGCCGGTACGCCCCGAGTGAAGTCGATCGCGACGATCAACCGCAAGGATGATCAGTCCGAGAGGCGGCTGGTCAAGGCTGCCCTCTATCTGGTCGGGGCAGTCAGACCGCGCGCGGTACTCGTGGAGAATGTTCGGGGATTGGTCGACAAGGACGACTTCGCTGATGTGCGGAGGGAAATCGAAGACGAGTTGCAGCACCTTGGCTTCCGAATCTTCAAGAATGTCCTAAACGCCAAGGACTTTGGAGTTGCTCAGAGCCGAGAGCACGGCTTCTTTGTCGCGTTGCGAGAGCCGTATGCAGACGCCTTCGTCTGGCCGGCCCCGTCTCCCGGGCCGTCGCCGCAGGTTGGTGAAGTGCTCTATGCGTCCATGGCCAGTCGAGGTTGGCCGCACGCGCGAGCCTGGGCACAACAGGCGAAGATCGTGGCGCCTACCTTGGTCGGCGGTTCGGACAAGCGAGGTGGCCCGGATCTCGGTCCTGAGCGGGCCAAGGCGATCTGGCAGACGATCGGTATCAACGGTGGCACGCTCGCCGACGAACCACCAGGGCCGAGGGATGGGTGGGCGCAAGGAGGCGAGAGGAACGAGTTGCCTGCCTTGACCCTGGCACAGGCAGCCCTGCTCCAGGGGTTCCCGTCGCATTGGCAGATCGCTGGTAAGAAGACGCGAGGCTACCGACAGGTGGGGCAGGCGGTTCCCCCGCCTCTCGCTACCGCAGTCGGGCGGCAAATCGCTGCCGCTCTCGACATCGCTGGGTCCGGTTCGCCGCAGCCGCGGGCCGCTGGCTAAGATCTGGCCACATGAACGCCACCCAACGCACCGACCCCATCAACATCGTTGATCTCTTCGCCGGATGTGGTGGCTTCACTCAAGGGTTCCATGAGTTCAGGCCAAACGGCTCAGGTTCTCCAGTCTTTCGCACGGTGGCAGCAGTGGAGCATGACATCGCCGCTGCCTCCACTTATGCCTTGAATTTTGCGGACGAAGCGGGCGGTGTCGACCACATTCATGCGAAGGACATCGAGGACTGGGAGCCGGACGCGCACGAGATTCAGGCGGAAGTGATTCTCGGCGGGCCTCCTTGCCAGGGCTTCTCCGGACTGGGAAAAGAAGATAAGAGTGATCCGCGTAATAAACTCTGGCAAGAGTATGCCCGGGTTGTCAATGCCATCAAGCCCAAGATTTTTGTTGTCGAGAATGTTGACCGATTCCTGTTGTCGCCGGAATTTGCATTGCTGCATGAGGCCACAGAAAAGCCCGACGGTATGCTCCGTGACTATATGCTAGTCCAGCATTCGGTTCTGAATTCTGCAGACTACGGAGTCCCTCAGGCCAGGCGTCGGGTAATTGTCGTCGCGGTGCGTCGAGACCTCAAGAATCTAGCCGGATTGGAATATCCGGCTCCGAGTCACGCCAAGAATGCCGATGATTTCATTCCTGGCGCTGGACTCGATAAGTGGGTTTCGGTTGGTCCTGCGGTATTTAGTCACACTCCTGCCGAGACGCTCACGACGGAACTGCCAGAGGGGACGTGTGAGCCGCTCAAAATCACCCTACCCGGTGCGTTTCTGACGACAGACTTGCATTTCGGCCGTAACCCGACTGACCTCTCCAAGAAGCGCTACAGGGCAATTCCGGAGGGGGGTAACCGTCACAACCTTCCGCCGGAACTCTCCACGGAGAGGTGGCTGGCGCACACGAGTGGGTCTCATGATGTAATGGGCCGCATGTATTGGGACCGGCCGTCTGTAACCATCAGGACCGAGTTCTACAAGCCGGAAAAGGGGCGTTATCTCCATCCGCGAGAGCACCGTCCAATCACCCATTACGAAGCTGCCCTAATTCAGGGATTTCCGTCCACCTTCAAGTGGAGCGGCAGTAAGATCCAAATCGGCCGACAGATCGGCAATGCCGTGCCTGTTGGACTTGCCAAGGCAGTGGCGGGAATGGTGTACAGAGCGCTTAGGGATTGATCGTACGGTCGGCATCCCCCTCGGTCCCTTTGCCTCGAACTGGCGCTGTCTCGAAGAGGTTTTCGAACCATTCGGCCAGTCGTTGGACCGAGCGAAACGGGACGCTGCCGTCAACAGGCCCCTGGGGGAGGCTGTTCGGATTCCACAAAGGATCCGACTCGACGGCGTCGATCCACTGTTGCAGAGCGTCATAGTCCCTGGGCTCGTCGGGAGCGATCACTTCATAGACCAATGTGCTGCCTGCTGCTCCGGCGGCTTTGACAAGGCCGTTCACATCGCGTCCCGTGCGTACGGCGCCTTTCTCGAGAAGCTCCACCAAGGCCTGAGCAGACGGTCGATGGTGGTTCATGTCCAGACGCAGCGCCGTGTTGAGTACGTCCTGATTGCTACATGCAGCGACCACGGGGCGGTAGTCCTCGCCATCGCGGAAGAGTTCTGCTGTCCACCACAGACGTGAGAAGCACTGGATGTCCCAGCGTCCGCTGAACCGAGCTGCTTGGCCCACGACCACTCGGCCATCCTTCTCCTGTCCCCAGCGCCACCGGACATAGTCCGGTGCCACCCGGAGCGCGATGAAGTTCCACAGCCCTGAATCCGTTGCCTCGGCACGAGTCAATCGCAAGGTGTAGTGCAACCGGGGGGCAAGCCAAGCATCAGAGGTCGTGGGGCGCTCGTTCGTGAACCGTTCCATAGCTTCTTCTACAAGTGTGCGCACCTCCTCGGCACTCCATCGAGCTGAATCGTCCGGAGGGGCGGTCGAGTTGCTGATCAGCGTTGCCTGTGGCAAAGGTGAGCCGTTTACCACGCTGGGAGTCAGCACTTTACTGGCGACAGAGTCCGAGAGCCTGCCCAGCGTCTCAGGTATTTCGAACTTGCTATCCTCCGTCACGCGATCTCCCTTTTGTTTGCCATGCGTCGCAGGTCCCGCAAAGCGGTCGTCAGCTTTCTGGGCTTGCGCGACTGAACTCCGGAACCGTGCATGATCCGGCGTTGAAGGTCACTCCCGTTCTCGCCCTCTGTACGGGCTTCCACCAATTCAATCAGTGCATCCTCGGGCGAGAGGTCGGGGTACAGGTCGGGGATCATTTTCCTTAGCACATCCTCGTGCCACCCACCGGGCCACTGTGGCTCACCGTCGAGCACGTCACACGCGTAAACAGCCGCGTTGAACATGGCGCTCCATGCTTCGGACGCCACCTGAGATGCCATTATCTCTCGAACGAGCTTTTGTTCGACGGTCGAGGCGTTCTCTAGTACGCCCCGGAGTCCGTCCACCGAGGAATTAAGGAGAAGCACAGGTTCGCCGGCTTCGGAGTCGACCAACCACGGGTCGTCGCGGTATTCCTTGAGATGGTCGTGCTCGGCGAAGTCGATCCAGCGCATCTTCATCGAGCGCTCAGGGGCGGGCACCTTGGCTTCGAAGTCCACATCCCAGGCTGCATCGGAGGCACCGATGAGCCTGCCCTCCACGTCCTCGACCGTCGCCACAATGCTCGCGGTCAACTGGCTGCGGCCGACATGCTCTTCACGTCTCAGCTCGACGTCGCCAACCCAGGTGCCCTCGTCTTGGGGATGCAACGGGAACGCGTGATAGACGTTGGTCCGCCGGTTGGTAACCACGGCGACGCATTGTGGAACCTTCCATGGTCCAGAGGAAAGCTCTGCACCATCCGCGCTTACGGACACCCTGAGGCGTACCTCGGTCCATCTCTCGTTGGTTTCCTCAAGGTCTTGAAGAGCTACGACCTGAGCTCTGTCGTTGATCCGCTCCAGCCTGATGGGCCTGTTGTCGACGGAGAGCTTCTCGACTCGTAGGGTGACGTCACCACTGAGCACTTGATAGGGGAATACTGTCCTCACGAGAGTTCCTCCTTGGCACGCCGTACATCGACCATCACCTGGGACATGGCCGCCGACACAGGGTGGCTGGAAGCATCGGTAATCCCGCGGAACTTTCCTTGAGTCGCGCCATCGCGGAAGGCTAGGTTGCCATGTGGCGTCAAAGCGCAGCCATCAAGTGGGAACAACTTGCTCCATCCGACGCTCAGGGGGCCCGCAGAGCGGGTAAGGAACCTCGGCACAGCTGCGAGGACCCATGGCTCGTCACGTTTGGGCAACTTCACCGTGACTGTCACATCCCAAGCGCCTGTGTCATCGATCGCGCCCTCGATCGCCTTCACGATGGGGAAGCCCTGACTCCGCGTCACCTTGGGCGGATCGAGCCGGAGCAAGTCGCGCAGCACCTCCGGACCTTCGTCCTGGGAGGCTTCATCCTGTTGTCCGCGCAGGACTTCCCGTACCTTCTGCTCCGCCGTCTTCTTGAAGTCCATGATCTTTTGGCGGGCGCCGCGCTCGTACGTCGCGGTGAGATCCTCGGTGCCGAGCCAGTCATTGTGGTCGGGGGGCTCGGCGGTGCGCAGGAATTGCTCGGCAGCCACGGCGTCGGGTGCCAAACTTCGGGTTGCCGCGCCGGCCAGAAGGACGGCTTGGAACGGGCGATGTCCCAGAGGAAGGTCACCGACTCGCTTGTACTTCACGACCATTCGCGTCGCACGCATGTAGGCAATGCAGTCGGGCTGTTCGTCTTCACCAGAAGGAGTGAGGAGCAGTACCGCTTCATGCACCCCGGGATCCTCGGAGGTCATGTCGTCTTTGCGGCGGCGCAACTCCAAGGGCACTGTGGTTTGTAGAACCTGGTTGCGGTCCGTGAGCTCTTCGACCGTGTCTCCATCAAGGAATGCCTGCACAGCCCGGGAGCGCGCGGGTTCGTGCACGTGCGGATCGATGACTTCCTCGGTCTTCACAGGTTCGCCGTTCCGGAATGCTGCAACCGAGGCGCGCAGTTTCGCTCCCTCCTGCATTCCCCCGACCATGGAGGCCCAGAAGTTGCGCGCGAGACTCTTCACCAAGCGGTCGTGCATGTCCTCCAAGTCCTCGGTCTCGCCGGAGCCGTCATAGGCGCCGACGACGAGGAAGGACGTACCGGGGGCGGAGTCGTTGCGCTCCAAGTAGAGAGACTCTGCCGCCCGCTTCTCGCCCCACCAGGACTGCGCGGTGTTCTGGCGTCCAGGAGCGGCGGTGCCGAACCAGCCGGGGCCAGCGTATTCCACACCATCGAGCGTGTGCCATGGCAGTTCGAGTCGGCCGGCCATGCGGCGCTCTGTACGCCCACCTTCAGGTTCCGACAGCGTGCTGTTCACCAGAACCAGGCCGAATCGACTGGCCGCCCACAGTGCGGCCTTCCCCAGGCCGAAGGATCCGCCTTGTGCGCCCGCCTTCCCGCTGTCCAGGGTCCGTCGGACAACGCGTGCGAAACGTCCGTCGTCGAATTCCGGGCCGGTGAGGCCGGTGGCGTTGAAGTCGTCCACACGCAGCAGAATGAGCCGCTGGGTACGCTCCAACTCCTGGAGGCCGTCCCGCAGTACACGACCGACCTTCTGGCGGACGTCGGCCGCGGCATTGATGTGCTCCTCGATCGACTCCCAGCCGAGAGCATCCATGAAGTCCCGCAGGTGATGACCAGTCAACTCGTGAAGCGTGTGTCTGGCGACTACCGGTTCGGACCCTGGAAGCTGCTCATCCAGGCTGTTCTGAGTTGCCTCCCGCGCCAGGACCTCCAGGCTCGGCGAGAAGGCGAAGGTAGCCGTATTGCCACCTTCTCGGCCACCGTCTTCTGGAGCTACTCGGAAGATCCACTTCACGTCACCGGAAGGTGCCACCGGGGTCCGGCGACTGACAGCGTCTTCAACCTCGACGCCCAAGGCCGCGGCGATGGCGGCGATCTTTTCGTACCGTGGCTCTGAGCGGCCATTGACCCACCCGGTCACGGCTGCGCCCGTGACTCCCGTCAACTGCGCGAGCGTTTTTTGGCTCATCCCACGCTCCACCAACATGTCGCTGAGCCAGGCACTGAAGTCTTTCATCATCACCCTCGTTCTACGTCAAGCTCGAAAGTTAATTGATCTCGCCGCACTTAACATTCCTTAACTTCATTTGGACATATGGTGCATATAGCTACCTCGTGTCGCCTGGGTGGGGTTGTGGGGGCGATGCTAACAGTTCAACTGGCCTTGCATCGAACGTAATTCGCACCGATCAAGCGTGCGATGCGTGCGGTCGATGGTGCTACGCTGCATGCCACCCGCTGCTTCTGCGGGCTTCGACTCGTCCTCATGTTGTCCAGTACGCCCGGTGATACGCGTGCGGTTCCCCTCGCCCCCTCCTTCGTTGGAGAAGGTGAGTCGCTGCTCGCGATCGGGTGTCGTTTTGTCAGGGTGCGTCCTTAATTTCCTGTTCCCGTAGGTGTGCTTTGCGGGAGATGCTCGATACTCGCCCCGTGCGCCGCCTGGCGACTCCCGGGTGACTCAACCGTCGCGGCTGCGCTGCCTACTGCTGCGGCTTGTCCTGCTCGTCATTGTCCGAGCAATCTTGGAATCATGGAGGTTCTGTGCATCCGAACCGGCGCGAGGTGTTCGCTGAGATCCCCGCGGACACGCCCTGTTCTGTGGAGTTCGTCGTCAATGGATCGGCAACTGCGGTCAAGGTCACTTTTGGGGCGGAGGAGATCAATTTCGGTGTCAGTGACGTCGCTGGCGATGCCGACGACGGTCGCCACGGGGGCCCGGTTGATGTGTAGGTGGCATCTACAGCCTGGGTGCGTTCGCGATCGCTAACGACTCCCTCGGTGTCGAGAGAGTGCTCCTTGCGTCAAAATGGTCTGACATCAAGGCTTTTAGGATGATTGGCGCATCGGTGGGGATGTCGATGAGGTGTCACTTGTTGCGAATAGCAAGTGCGTTGCCTGGCGGTTCGGTGATGAAGCGGTAGTGGCACCATGGTCGATGGTTTGCCACCTTTGTGACCTTGGTTGGAATCCCAGCCAGCGCCAAGTTCCTTATATATTGGAGGAGTTGGGTGCGTGCCCGGCGTCGACCTGCTCCTTCTTCATTGGAGCAATATCGGAAACCCGATGGGGTGCGGTTGAAGCAGTCGAGCCGCGAGGCGAGGCAGCCTTGATGGTGTGACGCGGGTGGCCGCTGTCTCTATGCGTGATTGCTGGGGCGGTAACCAGGCTTCGCTGTAGCTTCCCTGGCCCGGGTGACGGACTGGGCGACTTCTGCAGGACCCTCGTGCTCCCAGAAGCGCAGAACAGTCCATCCTTCGGCTTTCAGATGCTGAGTTGTTTCGCGGTCGCGCGCCATGTTCTTGTCGAGCTTGGCACGCCACCAATCGGCGTTCGCTTTGGGTTGCGTCGCGTGCTCAGGGCAGCCGTGCCAGAAGCAGCCGTCCATGAAGATCGCGATCTTTGCCTTGGGGAAGACGATATCGATCGTGCGACGGGGCATGCCGGGCACCGGGACGTTCACTCGGTAGCGCATTCCCGCGGCGTGCAGGAGCCGTCGGACCGCGACCTCCGGCGCAGTGTCTCGGGAGCCCTGACGGCTCATGCGGGCGGAGACGGCGGGGGAGGACGGGACAGCAGCATCAGGCACGGAGGCATTGTGCCGGCGCTGACGAGGGGGCTGTGCGGGGTTGCCTGTTACCGGGGCATGTCGTGCAGCATCGAGGCGGAACTGACTCAACCCCCTGACACCACGACGACGCTGAGCCGGCCGGTCGGGTCGTAGGGGGAGGACGACCGGTGCGCGGTGGTCGCGGAGTGCCGTGGTTTGCAGCGCCCCCGTGGCCGGTCAGAAGGCCGCGAAGAGGAGCGCGACTGCGGGCCGGGGTTGGTTCGCGTCGGGCTCCTCCGGGCAGGCGGTTTGGGGAGCCCGACGGTTTGGTCGGGCACTCGCTGGTCTGTCGGTCCGGTCAACTGGTTGGCGCTGACGGTCTGTTCAGGTGGACCGGTCACGTGAGTTGTCGCGTGAGCTGTTGCTCAGGCAGCGTCTCCGTGGCACTCCCCATACCCCCGCCCAGACCCACAC
>NZ_LIQZ01000323.1 GCF_001418655.1 Streptomyces phaeochromogenes
GGCCGCACAGTTCCCCGCGCCCCTAAAAGAGAAAAGATTGCGCCGTTCCCCGCGCCCCTGATGAGCGTGGCTGAGGTGGGTGCGTAGGTGCGGGTGGGTCGTGGCTGGGTGCGCGGTTCCTCGCGCCCCTAAAGGCAAAAGACTGCGCCGTTCCCCGCGCCCCTGAAGGATCGCAAGTGGCCCCCCACCCTTCCGGCAGCCGCCCTTCGGACGAAGGGGTCGCGTCGGGGTTTCCGATCGCAGCACGACCTCTGATGGGCAACCAGTAGGTACCGGATGACACAGCTGCGATCGGATGCCCCGTCGCGGCCCCGACCCAACCACCCAAAGGCGGGCGCATCTTTCAGGGGCGCGAGGAACCGCGCACCCCAGCCCCACCCAACCCCGCGGAGCGAACCGTCACAATGGTGATCATGAGCTCGCCCCTGACCTTCCACCCGGTCCTGCAGCGAATCGCCCAAGAGATCGCGGACGCCCCCGACCGAGGCCGCCCGGCCGACTACATCCCCGCGCTCGCGGCATGCGACCCGCACAGGTTCGGCATGGCGGTCGCGGAGCTGGACGGCACGGTGTACGGCGTCGGCGACTGGCGGCAGCCGTTCTCGACGCAGTCCATCACCAAGGTTTTCACCCTCGCCCTGGACCTGGCCAGGGAGGGCGACGAACTCTGGGAACACGTAGGCCGCGAACCCTCCGGCAACCCCTTCAACTCCCTCGTACAGCTGGAGTACGAGAACGGCATCCCCCGCAACCCGTTCATCAACGCCGGCGCCCTCGTCGTCACAGACCGCCTCCACACCAGGACCGGCGACGCCGCAGGCACCCTCCTCGACTTCCTCCGCGCGGAGAGCGGCAACGAACAACTCGCCATCAACAAGGACGTCGCGGCCTCCGAAGCCACCCGAGGCGACCGCAACGCCGCACTGGGCCACTTCATGGCCTCGTACGGAAACATCGAGAACCCGGTCCCGGTCCTCCTGGACCAGTACTTCCACCAGTGCTCCATCGAGGCATCCTGCGCCGACCTCGCCCTGGCCACCGGCTTCCTCGCCCGCCACGGCATCCGCTCCGACGGCAGCCGCCTGCTGACCCAGAGCCAGGCCAAACAGGTCAACGCGATCATGCTCACCTGCGGGACGTACGACGCGGCGGGCGACTTCGCCTACCGCGTGGGCCTGCCGGGCAAGAGCGGCGTCGGCGGCGGCATCATCGCCGTCGTCCCCGGCCGCTGCACGCTCTGCGTCTGGAGCCCCGGCCTGGACGAGCGGGGCAACTCGGTGGCGGGAGTAACAGCCCTGGACCGCTTCACGACCCTCACGGGCGTGTCCGTGTTCTAGCCGGTTCTCCGGGAACGTCCACCCGCTGCGAAGGGCCGTCCGCCGTCCGGTCAGACGGCGGACATGCTCCGGCTGCCGCTCAGAGGGAGAGGCGTCGCTCTCCGGCCACCCCGCGTTGACACGCTGACCGAGTGTTGGCCAAGGGTTTCTCCGTCGATCTGCGTCGCTGTCAACTGCTCGGGCTCACGGGCTCGGTCGTCCTCGCGCTGGGAGGCGAGACGGCCGGAGCACTGCCCGTAAGGGAGTTGCCGGCCCTCGCGTCCGGACGGGCGGCGCTCGGGCTGGTCGGCGTGTACTTCGGAGTGGTGCTGCTCATAGCGGCCTGGGCCCTGCTGGGACGCGTGATCCGAGGGCCCGAGCCGCCGAGCCCGCGGGCACTCCTGGTCGTACTCGGCGTATGGGCAACGCCGTTGCTCCTCGCGCCACCTCTCTTCAGCCGTGACGTCTACAGCTATCTCGCCCAGGGCGCGATGGTCGACGCGCACATCGACGTCTACACGCACGGCCCGGCGATACTCGGCGGCCCGCTCGCGGACGAGGTCGCCCCCGTGTGGCAGCGGACCGCGACACCGTACGGACCTGTCTTCCTCGCGGTCTCCTCCGCGCTGTCCGGGCTGACCCGGGGCGAGGTGCCCGCAGGGCTGTTCGGGATGCGGGTCGTCGCGCTGCTCGGCGTGGCGCTGATGGCGGCGGCGCTGCCGCGGCTGGCCAGACACAGCGGCGCCGACCCGGCCGCCGCGCTGTGGCTCGGCGCGCTCAACCCGCTCGTGCTGCTGCACCTAGTCGCCGGAGCGCACAACGACGCCATCATGCTCGGCCTGCTGGGCGCGGGACTGGTGGCGGCACTCGGCCGGTGGCCCGTCCTGGGCGCCGTGCTCGTCACGCTCGCCGCCCTCGTCAAGGTCCCTGCCCTGCTCGGCCTCGCGGCCGTCGTGGCCCTCCAGGTGCGGACCGGCCGGAGCATGGCGAGAGCCATCGCCACGACCGTGGCCGCCGCGGTGGCCACGACCGTCGCCGCAACGGCCGCCGCCGGTACGGGATACGGCTGGATAGGTGCCCTCAAGACGCCCGTGTCGCCGGAGAACCTGTCGCCCACGAGCATCCTCGGCCGTGCCACCGGTGCCCTTCTCCAGGGCCTGGGCAGCGACCTCGCTCCCTTCGCGCTGCCCGCCTGGCACGCCCTCGGCCTCGTGGCCACCGCCGTCGCCGTACTCGCCATATGGCTGCGCAGCCCCCGCCTCGGCCCCGTATACGCGCTGGGCCTCAGCCTGGCGGCGGTGGCCGTGCTCGGCCCGGCCATCCGCCCCTGGTACGCGCTGTGGGGGCTGTTCCTCATCGCCGCGGCGGCGCCCAGCACCTCCGTACGCCACCGGGTCGCGGCCGTGACGGGGGCCCTCGCGCTCGCGGTGCTGCCCAGCGGCGGTCCGCCGGATGCCGAGCAGCTGGCCCTGGCGGTGTCCGGCGGGATGCTCGCGCTGGTCGTGCTCTGGCAGGCGCACCAGGCGACGACCGCGCCCGTCCTGGGGCGGACCGCATGAGGCTGACCGGCACAGACCGCGGGCGGCTGCTCTTCGTGCTCGCCCTCGCCACCGCCGTGGCCGTGTTCACCGCGACCGTGCCGCTCCTGCGGGACTGGTTCGACCTGCGGGTCTACCACGGGGCCGTCGACGCCTGGATCCACCACGGCGGCAGCGTCTACGACTACCGGGTGCCGGGGACGGCGTACGGCTTCACGTATCCGCCGTTCGCCGCGGTCAGCATGCTGCCGATGGCGCTGTTCGGACTGCACGCGGCGATCGCCGTGGGGCTGCTGCTCAACCTCGCCGCGACGGCCTTCGTCCTGCACGTCCTGGCGGGGGAGAGGCTGCGCCGGCACGGCTGGTTCGGGCTCGCCGTCACGGTCTGTCTGCTCGCCCTTCTCGAACCGGTCCGCGACACCTTCAGCTTCGGCCAGGTCAACCTCGTGCTGCTGGCCCTCGTCCTCGGTGACGCCTGGCTGCTGTCGACGGGCCGTACGCGCTGGGCGGGCGTCGGGATCGGGCTCGCAGCCGCGATCAAGCTGACGCCCGCGATCTTCATCGTCCTGCTGCTGCTCGCCAGACGTCCGCGAGCCGCCGGAACCGCGGTGGGCGTCGCCGCGACCGCCACCGCGCTCACGGCCTGGGTCATGCCCGACGCCTCCCGCTTCTACTGGACCGAGGCGGTCTGGGACACCAGCCGCATCGGCCGCCTCGACTACGTCTCCAACCAGTCGCTGCAAGGCGTACTGGCCCGGCTCGCCGACCCCGCCGAACCGAGCCGCGCCGCCTGGGCGTTGGCGGCGGTGGCCGTGCTCGGCGTGTGGGTGTGGCGGGCGCGCCGGGCACTGGCCGCGGACGACCTCCTCGGCGCCTTCGCGCTCACCGGGCTCGCCGCCTGTCTCCTCAGCCCGATCACCTGGGTGCATCACCTCGTCTGGCTGCTGCCGTCGCTCGCGATCCTCTTCGGGGAGGGACTCAGGCGCAGGCGGCTGCTGTGGATCTCGGGCGGCCTGTACGTCCTGTTGTGCAGCAGTGTGGTGTGGCTGTGGTTCGACGACGCGTCCGGCATCGACGGCTTCGTCGGCAGCAACACATACGTGTGGATCACCCTCGGCCTGCTCCTCGGGCTGCCCGTCGGTCAGGCACGGGTGAACCGCCCGCCGTGGAGGCGCAGGACCAGCGACACGGCACCCGCGCCCAGTCCGGCGGCGCCCGCGAGGGTTCCCGCCTCCCCCAGCCAGCCGACGGAGCCGTCCTCGGCCGCCATGGCCGCGGGCACTGCCGTCGGTCCCGCCGTGGACACGCGGCGCGGCGGCAGGAGCGAGCCCACCGGTTCGACACGCCCGGCGGCCCCGAAGCCCCAGTCGAGCAGCGAGCGCGCCTCCTCGTACACGGCGAAGCCGCCCGCCTGAGGAGCCATCACCGTGACGACGAGGGTGCGCCCGTCCCGGCGTGCGGCGGCGACGAGTGTGTTGCCCGCCTGGGAGGTGTAGCCGTTCTTGACGCCGACGAGCCCCCGGTAGGGCGCGACGCCGTCGGCGCCGGTGAGCAGCCGGTTGGTGTTCTGGATCTCGAAAGACCAGCCTCCGGCAGGGAACTTGGCGCGGACGGTGGCGGCGTACCGTGCGAAGTCCGCGTTGCGCAGCCCGGCCCGCCCGAACACGGCCAGGTCGTACGCGGACGACACCTGGCCCGGCGTGTCGTACCCGTCCGGCGAGACGACCCGCGTGTCGCGGGCGCCCAGGGACCTGGCCTTGGCCTGCATCTGTGCGGCCGTGCTGCGCCAGCCGCCGTTCATCTCGGCCAGTACGTGCACCGCGTCGTTGCCGGAGTTGAGGAAGACGCCCCGCCACAGGTCGGCGGCGCTGTAGGTACGCCCCGCGGCGATGCCGACCCGACTGCTGCCGGGGCCGACGCCCGCCAGTTCCTCCTCCGTGACGGTGTGCCGGACCGCCGCGGGCAGCACCGGTAGCACGGTCAGCGCGAAGAGGGTCTTCAACGTGCTGGCGGGCGGCAGCTTGAGATGGGCGTTGTGTGCCGCGAGCACCTCGCCGGTGCCGGCGTCGGCCACCACCCACGACCGCGCGGAGACGTCCTGCGGCACTTTGGGCGCCCCGGCCCGGGGCCGTACCTGGGTCCCGGGCCGGTCCAGCGTCGAGGGCCGCGCGGTGGCGGGTTTCGACGCGGAGACATGAGGGGTGGCCGGGGCGGCTCCGTCGTGGGCGGCGGCCGTTTTCGGCGCGAAGGCCAGCGCGCCCACCACACAGGCGGCGGAGCAGCAGACGGCCGCACGCGAAGGAAGTCCGATTGTCATACTGCCAACCTAGGAACACGCAGGTCACATCCCCGGCTGCCCGGGCCGGGCGGCGGCATCGAGCACCCGGATGCCGCAGCGTCCCTGGACCCGCCCGGTCCGGGGCGGGCCCGCGAGGTCCATCCCTACTGGCCCGTGGGCACGGTCGGCTGGACCTGCCGCAGGAACGTCGCGTTGTCCGGGGTCCGGCGCAGCTTGTCCAGGAGTGTCTCCAGTCCGGCCTGCGGGTCCCCGCGGGAGAGCAGGGCGCGCCGCAGACCGCGTACGGCCCCCAACTCGGCGGCCGGGACGAGGAGTTCCTCGCGGCGGGTGCCGGACGGGGTGATGTCGACGGCGGGGAAGACCCGTCGGGACGCGAGGCCGCGGTCCAGGCGGAGCTCCATGTTGCCGGTGCTCTTGAGCTCCTCGAAGTAGTAGTCGTCGGCGCGGGAGCCGGTCTCCACGAGGGCGGTGGCGATGATCGTGAGCGAGCCGGCCTCCTCGGTGAGGCGCGCGGCTCCGAAGAACCGCTTGGGCCCGTGCAGCGCTGCCGCGTCGACACCGCCGCTGAGGGTGCGGCCACTGGTGGCGGCCGCGTTGTTGTGCGCCCGGCACAGCCGGGTCAGCGAGTCGAGGAGGATCACGACGTCCTGGCCGGCCTCGACCAGCCGCTTGGCGCGCTCCACGGCCAGCTCCGCGAGCGCGATGTGCTGCTTCGGAGCCTGGTCGAAGGTGGAGGCGAGCACCTCACCCCGTACGGAACGGCGCATGTCGGTGACCTCCTCGGGCCGCTCGTCGAGGAGTACCACCATCAGATGGGCCTCGGGGTGGTTGCCGGCGACGGCGGCGGCCATCTGCTGGAGCAGCACGGTCTTGCCGGTCTTGGGCGGGGCGACGATCAGGCCGCGCTGGCCCTTGCCGATCGGCGCGACCAGGTCGATGAGGCGGGTGGTCGCACCGCCCGCCGGGTGTTCGAGCCACAGCCGCTCACGCGGGTGCAGCGGGGTCAGGTCATGGAAGTGCGGGCGTCCACGCAGCTGTGCTGCAGGCAGGCCGTTGACCCGCTGGACCTCGGTGAGGGCCCGCTGCTTGCCGCGTACGCCTTCGACGAGGTCGCCCTTGCGCAGTCCGTGTCGGCGGATCAGCGCGGAGGAGACCTGAAGGTCGGAGGGCCCGGGAAGCAGGCTCTGGGCGCGTAGGTGGCCCTGCCCGTTCGAGGTGATGTCGAGTACGCCGGTGGCCTGCTCCTGTGTGACGGGAGTGGGCGGGCGTTCGAGTGTGGTGGTCATGGTGGGTGTCCTTTCGCGGACGGTTCATGTGGTCATGAGGGATGGGGGAGAGGCCGGATCGGGGGCGGTATGGACACACCCCGGCTCGGCGGAGACATCACCTCTCGTGCCGCGCCGTGCCATGCCGTGTACGGCGGACGGGGAATCCCGTGGCCGGACACGTCGTAGGAGTCGCAGGGCTCGTACGCGTTGTGCCTGTACGAGGAGAGGTGGTGCAAAGAAGCTGCTTCGCCGGTCGGAAGGGACGGGCGGTTCAGCTGGATGAGAGGTACTTCGGCACCGGCGCCCGAGAAAGGGGCGTACACAAGTGCTGATGGCACTGTAGCACTACTCCCTCCGGCGAGGGCCGGATGGCCGGATCCCAGGGCGTTGACACGGGAGATGCCTCGCGCCACGGTGGTCGGCATGGTCGATGCCGGGATCGTCGAACGCGTAAGGGAACTGCGGCCGTTGATCCGGCGGAACGCGCTTCTGGCCGAGCGGGAACGGCGCGTGCCCGACGAGGTCGCCGCCGCGCTGAACGGCACCGGCATACACCGGATGAACGTCCCGCGCCGCTACGGCGGTTACCAGACCCCGCTGCGCACACAGGTCGACGCCTTCGCCGAGATCGCCGTCGAGTGCGGCTCCACGGCGTGGATGACACTGAGTCAGGCGGGGGTCTCGTACATCGCGGCGCTCTTTCCCGACGAGGCGCAGGACGACTTCTTCACCGGCCTGAGCGGACCCGACGCGAGGATCGGCGGCACGCTCATACCCGGCGCCACGGCGGTGCCGTACGACGGTGGCTATCGGGTGGACGGCGCCTCGGCCTTCGCGACCGGCTGTCATCACGCGGACTGGCATCTGCTGACGGCCGCCGTAACGCCCGCCGACGGTTCGCCGCCGGAAGGGCCGCCCGAAATGATCTGGGCAGCGGTGCCGATGTCCGAGCTGGAGATCCTGGACGACTGGCATGTCACAGGTCTCGCCGGTACTGGCAGCAACACCGTCGTGGCCCGGAACATTCCCGTCCCCGCTCATCGCGTGCTTCCGGTCGGTCCGATGCTCGCCGGGCAGATCCCCTCCAAGGCGAACGCGGACGACCCCTTCTACCGCATGCCCGTGCTGCTGTTGTTCTGTGCCTGGGCCGCGCCGGTGGCACTGGGCCTGGCCCGGGCGGCGATGACGGAGTTCGGCGAGCGCATCCACCGGCGCGGCATCACGTACACCTTCTACGAGCGGCAGAACGAGGCCACCGTCACCCATCTCCAGGCGGCCGAGGCGCAGATGAAGATCTCCAGCGCCGAACTGGTGGCCGCCCGGCTGACCGCCGAGATCGAGACCAAGGCCCGTGACGGAGCCGAGTACACCTTGGCGGAGCGGGCCAGGATCCGGGCCGAGAGCGGCTATCTGACCCGCCTCTGCAAGGAGGCCGTCGATCTGCTCGCCTCCGCCGCCGGCGCCTCCTCGCTCCAGCGGGAGGTGCCCATGCAGCGCATCGCCCGCGACATCAACGCCCTGTCCCTGCACTCCTTCATGAACCCGGCCACCAACCTGGAGATCTACGGCCGCGTCCTGTCGGGAGTCGACCCGGGAACGCCCTTCCTGTGACGGGGACGGTGACCGTGGCGGACGGCGGCGAGGGCGACGGCAACGACGACGGTCAGGAGACTCGGTTGGACAGCACCCCTGCCATGAACACCCCTGCCATGAACACCCCCGCCATGGGCACCCCTGCCACGCCACCGCACCGGATGGACCCGGCCGGCGGCTGCCCGCACGCCGACAACGCGCGCCTCCTCGCGCGAGGCGCCGTCGCGTCGGTCGTTCTGCCGGGCGGTGTGGAGGGCATGGCGGTCCTCGGGCACGAGGCGCTGAAGGAGTTCCTCGCCCACCCCGAAGTCGCCAAGGACGCAGGCCACTTCACCGCGCTGCGGGAGGGGCGGATAGCCAAGGGGTGGCCCTTGGCGACCTTCGCGACCGTACGGGGGATGACGACCGCGGACGGGGACGACCATCGGCGGCTGCGCTCGCTGGTGAGCAAGGCGTTCACCGCCCGGCGGGTCGAGCAACTGCGGCCCCGGATCGAGGAGTTGACGGACGGACTGCTCGACGACCTGCACCACGCGGCCGAACAGGGCGGGGGAGTCGCGGACCTGCGCGAGCACTTCGCGCTGCCGTTGCCGATGGGCGTCATCGGGGAGTTGCTCGGGGTCGACGCCGAGTACCGCGACCGGCTGCACCACCTCTCCAACCAGGTCGTCGCCACCGACATCCGGCCCGACAAGGCCCTCGCCGCGAACAAGGAGCTGGTGGCCGTGCTGGGCGCGGTGGTCGCCGACCGCACCGAGCGGCCGGGCGACGACCTCACCAGCGCGCTGATCACCGCCCGTGACGAGGGCGGTGACCGGCTCACCCACGAGGAACTCATCGGCACCCTGGTGCTGATGATCATCGCCGGGCACGAGACCACGCTGAACCTCATCACCAACGCCGTACGCGCCCTGTGCGGCCACCCGGACCAGCTGGAGCGGGTCACGAACGGCGAGGCGAGCTGGTCGGACGTGGTCGAGGAGACCCTGCGCTGGGACGCGCCCGTCAGCTACTTCCCCTTCCGCTATCCCGTGCGGGACCTGACCGTCGACGGGACCGTGATTCCTCGCGGCACGCCCGTCCTCTCCGGCTACTCGGCTGCAGGGCGCGACCGGGCCGCGCACGGGCCCGACGCCGACCGCTTCGACGTCACCAGGCCCGCCGGGCCCGGCACCACCCGGCATCTGTCCCTCGGCCACGGCGCCCACTACTGCCTAGGCGCCCCGCTGGCCCGTCTGGAGTCCACCATCGCCCTGGAGCGGCTGTTCGCCCGCTTCCCCGGGCTCGACCTGGCCATGCCCGAGGCGGACCTCGCCCGCCACTCCAGTTTCGTGGGCAACAGCGTCCGGGCGCTTCCCGTACGGGTGTCACCGCGGGTGTGAAGTCGGCTCTCCCGAATGATCATGGCGATGTGTCGATGAATCATGGGGATGTGTCGATCCGGCGCCGGTCCGTTCGTCGGTGGGGTGCAGGGACCAGAAACCGAGGAACTCAGGAGGACCGGTCATGAAGTACGTGATGTTCATCTGTACCCCGGTCGGCGGCGAGGAGCTCAGCCCCGAGGAGATCGCCGACGACCCCCGCTTCACCTCGTACATCGACGAGGTGCGCACCAGCGGAGTGGTGAAGGGCGGTGCACGGCTGCGGCCTGCCACCGACGCCACCACCGTGCGCGTCCAGGGCGACGAGGTCCTGCTCAGCGACGGGCCGTTCGTGGAGTCCAAGGAGTATGTTGCCGGCTTCGACATCATCGAGGTCGCCGACCTCGACGAGGCCATCGCGCTGGCGTCCAGGCATCCCGCCGCGCTCGGCGGCGGTTCGGTGGAGGTGCGGCCGGTCTGGGAGTGAACGAGGACGAGCGGGCGGACGGCGTCGAGGAGGCCGTCGCCGCCGCCTTCCGAGATGAATGGGGCCAGGTCGTCGCCACCCTGATCAGGGTGACCGGCGACTGGGACCTCGCCGAGGAGTGCGCGCAGGACGCCTTCACCCAGGCCCTCGACCGGTGGCGGCGCGACGGGGTACCGCGCCGCCCCGGCGCCTGGCTGACCACGACCGCGCGCAACCGCGCCCTGGACGTGCTGCGCCGGGAGGCCGTGGGCGCGGCGAAACTGCGGGAGGTGGCGGTGCTGGCACGGGACGGGGGACCGTTCGATCCGCACGACCCGGACTTCGACAACGACAGCGGGGTGGCGGACGACCGGCTGAGGCTGCTCTTCACCTGCTGCCATCCCGCGCTGCCCATCGAGGCCCGGGTCGCCCTGACCCTGCGCACCCTTGCGGGCCTCACCACACCCGAGATCGCCCGCGCCTTCCTCGTCCCCGAGGCGACGATGGCGCAACGCCTCGTGCGCGCCAAGCGGAAGATCCGCAACGCCGGGATCCCGTACCGCGTACCGCCCGCGCATCTGCTGCCCGAGCGGACGACCGGCGTGCTCGGCGTGGTGTACCTGCTGTTCAACGAGGGGTACGCGGCCACGTCCGGCGCCGATCTCCTGCGGACGAACCTCTGCGCCGAGGCCCTCCGGCTCGCCCGGGTGCTGGCCCGGCTCATGCCCGACGAGCCCGAGGTCCTCGGCCTGCTCGCGCTCCTCCTGCTGCACGACGCCCGGCGGAACACCCGCGTGGACGCGGCCGGTGACCTGGTCACCCTGGAGGACCAGGACCGTACGGCCTGGGACCGGGCGGAGGCCGACGAGGGCGCCGCGCTGCTGGAGACGGCGCTGCGCCGCGGGCGGCCCGGGCCGTACCAGATCCAGGCCGCCATCGCGGCCTGCCATGTCACCGCGGCCACGGCCGAGGAGACGGACTGGGCCGACATCGCCGCGCTGTACGGGGAGCTGGCCCGCCACGTGCCGTCCGACGTCGTCCGGCTGAACCGCGCGGTGGCCGTCGGCATGTCCGAGAGCCCCGAGGCCGGTCTGTCCCTGGTGGCGGAGCTGGAGAAGGCGGGCGATCTGGCCGGGTACCACCTGCTGCCCGCCACCCGGGCGGACCTCCTGCGGCGCTCGGGACGCATGAGGGAAGCGGCCGAGGCGTACGAGAAGGCGCTGGAGCTGGTGGAGAACGACGCCGAGCGGCGGTTTCTGGAAAAGCGGCTCGCGGAGTGTCGATCGGCGTAGGCGTGGTTCGTCGGTGGGGTGAAAGCACCCGACGACACCGGAGGATCCGATGACCACCACCGACCCCACCACCCCGCCCGCCGCCTCCGTCCGGCGGACCGACAAGCTCCTCGCCCTGCTGTCACCGCGCCGCCGACGGCCCGTACTCCACGCGGCGCAACCCTCGGCCGATCACAGCCCGGGCGCCGGCCCCGACAGCGGCC
>NZ_LIQZ01000324.1 GCF_001418655.1 Streptomyces phaeochromogenes
GGGTTGCCATGGGCACTCCAGGAGCGGCGGGGAGCGGGGACTGCACGTGACCGTACGTGGCTTGAACAGTTTGTTGATTTCTGACCTGTTGCCGCCAGGTGTCATGCCCGGAGAGGTACGTGGCTATCCGCGGGCTGGATGTGGCTGGTCGCGCCCACGCGGCGGAGCCGCACATGTCACAGCCCCGCGCCCCTTACGGGGTGCCTGCCGCCCGGGCTGCTGCCATCAGTGACTGCCAGTCGGGGAGTTTGACCACGTGCCTGCCCAGGGAGGCGCCCAGTGCCGCCTCCGCCCGTTCGATCGCCTGCCAGCCCTCCCACTCGACCGGGTGCAGGCCCTCCGCCCTCAGCGCGGCCAGCGGGTCGGGCAGCACATCGCGGAGTGCGAGCGTGGGCGCGTCCTCCAGGAGTGACGTCACCGTTTCCTTCGCGCAGGGGCGGTTGGTGCCGATGACGCCTGTGGGGCCGCGTTTGATCCAGCCGGCCACGTACTCGCCGGGGGAGACCGAGCCGTCGCGGAGGACGCGGCCCGCGAGGTGGGGGACGGTTCCGAGGCCCGCGTCGAAGGGGAGGCCCTCCAGGGGCACTCCGCGGTAGCCGACCGAGCGCAGGACCAACTGGGCCTCGATGTCCTCGAATTGGCCCGTCCCCGTCACGCCGCCCCGGCCGTCCGGGAGTGTCCGTTCGAAGCGGACGGCGCCCACGCGCCCTGCGTCCGGGAGGAGTTCGACCGGGCGGAGGAAGAAGCGGAGCCGGATCCGTCGGCTGCCGGCAGGGCGTGGCTGCTCGGCCCAGCCGCGCAGCACCTCGACGTTGCGGCGCTGTGCGGCGGGCAGCGCGGAGGGGTCGGCGTACGCCGGGTCGAGCGCCAACTCCGCCGGATCCACGACCACTTCGGTGTCCGGCAAGGCGCCCAGTTCGCGCAGTTCCTTGGTGGTGAAGCGGGCCTGTGACGGGCCGCGCCGGCCCACCATCTGGATCTCCCGCACCCGGCTGTCGGCCAGTGCGGCGAGCGCCGCCTGGGGCAAGTCGGTGGGGCTCAGCTCCGCGGTGCCGCGGGCCAGCATCCGGGTCACGTCCACCGCCACGTTGCCGACGCCGATGACGACCGCCGCCCGCGCGCCGGCCACGAAACCGTCGGACAGGGAGTCCGGATGCGCGCTGTACCAGGACACGAACTCGGTCGCCGACCAACTGCCGGGCAGCTCCTCGCCGGGTACCCCGAGATGCCGGTCGGTGGCGGCGCCCACGCAGTACACGACGGCGTGGTACAGCTCCCGCAGCCGGGCGCCCGGCAGCCCGCCCGGGCCGACCAGGACACCGCCGAGGAACCGGACCCGCTCGTGCTCCAGGACCGTACGCAGATTGTTCTGCAGTGACTTGATCTTCTCGTGGTCGGGTGCCACGCCGTAGCGCACCAGCCCGTACGGGCACGGCAGCCGGTCCAGGACGTCCACCCTGACTTCCGGCACCTGGCCCTGCTGGACGAGCCCCTGCGCGGTGTACACCCCACTCGGCCCCGAGCCGACGACGGCGACCTGCAGCACGGCTGAGCCCCTTCCCCGAGCAGAACGAGGAGATCGCTGGTGCTTCCAGCATCGCACCGCATGGCGCGCCCGGGGAGGGGCCGCGCACGGTGCTGCGCCGACGGGGTGCCCCGCCAGGAACGTATGCGTGCCTATTCGCAGTGAATGTGATCATGCGGTTACGTTGAGTATGTGCTAGAAGCATCCTTTCTTAATCTTTTTGATCGATATGCGCCGGACGGTGTCGTGTCCGTGTGGCCCGCCTGGGAAGTGCGGGAGCGCGAGCAGGAGCGCGACACCGCCACGACGTGGTGCAACGTCCGGCTGACCTTCGACGACGGCGCCCAGGTCGACATGCTCGCCGTGGTGTGCGACGGATCCGTCTCCGTGGAGGACGTACGGGCCCGACCGGCGCTCTCGCTCGACGACCTGGCCGTTCTTCCTGACTGGATCGAGGGCCCGCTCCTGGAGGCGTGCGGGGGCGCGGCGGAACCGGTGGGCGCCCCGTCCGCCGACGGGTCCACGGAGAAGCGGCACGCGCGCCCCGCCCGGCCGCGCGGCATCGAGGGCCGGCGCTTCGTCGCAGGGGAGTATCTGGCGGCCCAGGGGGCGGGCCGTGACCCGGTGCTCGCGGTGATGTCCGCGACCGGGCACAGCCGCCGACGCGCGCTCAGGCTGATCGCCGGAGCGCGGGACGCGGGTCTGCTGACGCCGCGTCACGTCCGCCGCTGATCCGCCGCCGGCCGGGTCCGCCGCCGGCCGGGTCCGCCGCCGGCCGGATCCGAGGCTGACCGGATCCGAGGCTGACCGGATCCGAGGCTGTCGGGGCCGGCCGGGTCGGGTGCCGTCAGGACATCTCGCGCATCCGGCTGATCTCGGCCGTCTGCTGGGCGATCACGTCGTCGGCCATCTCCTCGATCTGGAGGTTGTTGCCCTGGGCCTTCACATCGGTGGCCATGGTGACGGCCCCGTCGTGATGGGTGATCATCAGCTTCAGGAAGAGCTCGTCGAACGCCTTGCCCTGCGCGGCCCGCAACTTCTTCAACTGCGCCTCGGTCGCCATGCCCGGCATCGCCTCGTGGTCGTGGGACTCGCTCTTCCCGGCACCGCCGTGGTTCTTCAACCAGGCCTTCATGGTGTCGATCTCGGGTCGCTGCGCGGCCGTGATCCGGTCGGCCAGCCCCTTCACCCGGGTCGACTCGGCGTGCTTCGGGGCGAGTTCCGTCATCTCCAGCGCCTGCGTGTGATGCTCGATCATCAGGCGCGCGTAGTCGCGGTCGGCGGTGTTGGGGGAGTCGTCCTCGGCCCGGTGCTTCGCGGCGTCCTCGGCGGAGAGGGTCTGGGCGGCCTCGCCCGGCTTGCCGGGGGCGATGACCGAAGGGCCCGTACCCGCCGCGGACTTGGACGGGGTCTCGTCGTCCGAACCCGTGCAGCCCCCGAGCGCGAGGACGGCGGACGCCGCGATCGCGACGCGGAACAGGGACGTACGGCCAAAGGGCACAGCGACCTCCTGAGTCACCCGGGACAACAGCCACCTCGTGAGTGTTGATGACCGTCTTAGCACGCTGCTGAACGTGATTGATCAAAAACATTCATTACGAATGCGTTGCCGCCTGTTGATCTGTGCATGATGAAGACGATACTTCGGGTGAACCTGAACCGTTCGACTGCGAACGGCTACAAGGGAGGACGCAGTGACCCTGTTGAACAATCACCGAACGCGGCGCAGACGTCTGGGAGTTGCCGCCACCGCGGCGGGCCTCCTGGCCGCGCTGCTCACGGCCGGTCCGGCGGTCGCGACCCCTGACCCCGGGGACTCGCCGGCCACGTCGGAGAAGGTCTCCAAGAGCGCGGCGGCCGAGGCCAGGGCCGCGATAGCGAACGGCGAGATACCCGGGCAGGACGAGATCGTCCACTCGGACAACATCGAGCACCTCGCCAACATCCCCAAGGACACGCTGGCGGGCACCAATTCGGACCTGGCCTTCCAGGGCAAGTACGCGTTCGCCGGCAACTACGACGGCTTCCGCATCTTCGACATCAGCAACCCGAAGTCCCCGAAGACGGTCTCCCAGGTGCTCTGCCCGGGCTCGCAGAACGACATCACCGTCTCCGGCGACCTGCTCTTCCTCTCCACGGACTCCTCGCGCAGCGACAACTCCTGCAACAGCACCACGCAGCCCGCGACCGAGAAGTCCTCCTGGGAGGGCATGAAGGTCTTCGACATCAGCGACAAGAAGAACCCGAAGTACGTCGCGGCCGTCGAGACCGCCTGCGGTTCGCACACCCACACGCTGGTGCCGGAGCGCAAGAACGTCTACGTCTACGTCTCCTCGTACTCGCCCAGCGCCTCCTTCCCCGACTGCCAGCCGCCGCACGACGGCATCTCGGTCATCAAGGTGCCGCGCAAGGCCCCGCAGAAGGCGAAGATCGTCAACTTCCCCGTCCTGTTCCCCGGTTCGGGGCCTGACGGCGGCGGCAACCCGGGCGGGCCCACCAACCCGGGCGTCTCGAAGACCACCGGCTGCCACGACATCACCGTGCTGCCCTCCAAGGACCTCGCGGCGGGCGCCTGCATGGGCGACGGCATCCTGTTCTCCATCAAGGACCCGGAGAACCCGAAGATCATCGACCAGGTCCAGGACAACGTGAACTTCGCGTTCTGGCACTCGGCGAGCTTCAACCAGAAGGCCAACAAGGTCGTCTTCACCGACGAGCTGGGCGGCGGCGGCGCGGCCACCTGCAACGAGGCCACCGGTCCGAACCGCGGCGCCGACGGCATCTACGACATCGTCGGCAAGGGCGACAAGCGCAAGCTCGTCTTCAAGAGCTACTTCAAGATCCCGCGCCACCAGGCCGACACCGAGAACTGCGTGGCCCACAACGGCTCGCTGATCCCGGTCAAGGGCAAGGACATCATGGTCCAGGCCTGGTACCAGGGCGGCATCTCCGTCTGGGACTTCACCAACTCCTCGAAGCCCAAGGAGATCGCCTACTTCGAGCGCGGTCCGCTGAGCACCACGACCATGGTCACCGGTGGCTCCTGGTCCGCGTACTACTACAACGGTTACATCTACTCGAACGACATCGCCAAGGGCTTCGACGTTCTGAAGATCAACGACCGTCGTACGGACCCCGCGAAGTGGCTGCGTCTGCGTGAGCTGAACGTCCAGACACAGCCGGACTACTTCGACTGACCGGACTGTTTCGGCTGATCGACAGTTTCGCCTGATCGGACCGGCTCCGGCCGACCGGACTACTCCGGTCGGCCGGGCCGGTCGGACTCGTCCGTCTCGCGGTTGTGCTCACGGCCCTGTTCCCGGCTCTCGGGAGCGAAGAACCGTGAGAGGTCCTCGTGGCAGGTCCCGTCGGGTGCCTCGGCGCCCGGCGGGGCACCCCGCTCCCAGTCCAGCCGGTAGCGCCGGAACAACTCGGCCCGCAGCGTCCGCAACGGCATCGGGACGCCGGGCACCAGCGCCGCGTACACCGAACCCATCAGGAGCGCGCGCAGCATCGGGTAGTCGGTGGCGGCGTCCGGTGAGCCGTAGCGGGCCATGGTGTCGCTGAGCAGCTCCGCCAGGCGCTGCTGCTCCGGGCACTGCATGAACCCCTCGGCCTGAAGGATGCCCGCCATGTGCTGCCGCATCAGCATGGGGTGATCGCGGGCCAGGCCCAGGATGGCGTCGATGGCCCGCGCCATGCGCTCCCGACCGTCCTCCGTACGCGGCTCGCGCTCCAGCGCCTCCTCCAGCGTGCGGTGCATCAGCCGGTGCACCGCCGACTGTACGAGCCGGCGTTTGCCCGGGAAGTAGTACGAGACCAGGCCGCGGGCCGAGCCCGCCCGGTCCGCTATGTCGCCCAAGGTCGTGGCCTCGTACCCACGCTCGCTGACCAGCTCCAGGGCCGCCTGCAGAAGCCTCTCGCGGGAACGCCGCCGCAACTCTTCATTGACCGAGGCGCTGCGAGGGGACATCCTATGTACTCCTGCGTTGACTGGCTGCCAGCCAATTATACTCAGCGCGTCCGGAGCGACTCCCGTCAGGGATCTTCTCCGGGCTGCCGTCCGCTCGGGGCGACGCGGGGGATCGTCCCGGGCGGACGGGAAGTACTGCTGCTTCCGTGCCGTGCCGGCCCGCCCGGCCGTCCGGGCCTGACCAGCAGCTGTCGCCGAGCCGCCGCCCGCTCCTTACAGTGGGCTGGAGTGCCGAGGAGGCGTGGGACATGGATCAAGAGCAGATCCTGGCCAGGATCACGGCGATGGTCGACGACGAACGCAGGCTTCGCGACGCCGTCGCGTCCGGGCAGATCGACAACGCGACCGAACACGAACGGCTCGGACAGCTGGAGCGCGACCTCGACCAGTGCTGGGACCTGCTGCGCCAGCGGCGCGCGAAGTCCGAGTTCGGCGAGAACCCGGACGAGGCGCACGTCCGACCGTCGTCGCAGGTCGAGGGCTACCAGAGCTGACCGACCCGCCGGGGGCTTCGGTGCCGACGGCTGCCGAGGATCCTCATCCCGCCAGGTCCAGTACGGGCCGCAGCCCGTCCGGGCGTTCCGTGACCGGCAGATGGTCGACGAAGTGCACGCCGCAGCCCAGGGCCGCGGCCCCGCCGTCCGCGCGCCGGTCGTCGCCGACCATCAGGGTGTCCTGCGGATCGGCCCCGAGCGCGTCGCAGGCCGTCGCGAACAGCCTGGGGTCCGGCTTCTGGATGCCGTGCTCGTACGACAGGACGTACGCGTCGATGTACGGGTCGAGGCCGTGCTCCCTGAACACCGGCCGCAGGTCCCAGCCGATGTTGCTGACCACGCCGACGGCGACACCGCGCTCGCGCAGCGCGCCGAGCACCTCGGCGGTGTCGGGGTACGGGAGCCAGGCGGCCGGCGCCATATGGCGGTCGTACAGCCTGTCGTGCAGCGCCGGATCGGGGAGCGTCACCTGACGGGAGACACCGGTGTACGCCGACCGGTGCAGCTCGGAACTCTGGTCGCGGATGCCCCAGATGGGGGCCACGTCGGCCGGCACCGGCGCTGACGGGTGGGCCCCGCCGGGCTGCGCGCCCACGGCCTCCAGTTCCTTCGCCGCCCGGATGAACTCCGGCTCGGGCAGGGACACTTCGGAGTCGGCCAGCACCGCGCGCAGCCAGGACCCGGGGGATTCGATTCGGAAGAGGGTTCCGGAGAAGTCGAACAACACGGCAGCCATGTGCCGGACTTTAGCCCGTGCGGTGCCCCCTGACACATGACACCTGACACACATGACCATTCCGAGCCGGGCATCTGCTCGCGCACTGAACCTGCCGTGAGGGTCGGGGAGTTGGGGCCCGGTCGCTGCAGACAGAGCCGTACATGAATCGACGTGTCCCTCCGTCGATTCGCGAGTGCCGCCGAGAACCGAACGTGATCTCTGTGCGTGATACCGGAGAACGCGTTGGCATGCACACGAGGGCGGGGGAACGCGAGTGGGATTCACAGCACGCGCGAGAACGGCGGCACTGGCCGCCGTGGTGGCCGGGGCGCTGGTCACGGGGGCGGTATCGGCAGGCGGTCAGCCGGCGCAAGCCGCCGGCTCCGCCGCGCAGGACGGGACGAAGGCCTCGGCGAAGGCGAAGCCACCGGCGACCGTCACGCTGATCACCGGCGACCGCGTGGACGTCGACTCCGACGGCCGGGTGGTTCGGCTCAAGCGCGGCAAGGGCCGCGAGGACATCGGCTTCTCGGTGCGGCGCGAGGCCGGCCACACGTACGTCGTCCCGCAGGACGCCCTGCGGCCGGTCGCCGACGGTGTGCTCGACCGGCGGCTCTTCGACGTCGCGCAGTTGGTCAAGGACAAGTACGACGACGCGCACCGCACCACGCTGCCGCTGATCGTCGGCTACCGGCAGGACGGAGCCGGAGCAAGGGCCGCGGCCGATGACCCGTTCGCGGGCGTGGCCGTCCGGGAGCGCCGTGCGCTGCCCGCGGTCGACGGCGAGGCGTTCAAGGCGCCCAAGGCCGGTGCCCCGGCGCTGTGGGCGGCCGTCACAGGCCGCTCGGGCCGCTCTCAGGCTCGTACGGCCGGCGGTACGGCCGCACTCGCGCGGCCCATCGCCCATGTCTGGCTGGACGCGAAGGTCCGGGCCTCCCTGGCCGAGAGCGTGCCGCAGATCGGTGCGCCGGTGATGTGGAAGGCGGGTTACACCGGCAAGGGCGTCAAGGTGGCGGTCCTGGACACGGGCGTGGACCAGACCCACCCGGACCTCGCGGGTGTCGAGACAGCGCAGAAGAACTTCTCCAGTTCCCCCGACAGCGAGGACCGCTACGGGCACGGTACGCACGTGGCCTCCATCCTCGCCGGAAGCGGTGCGAAGTCCGACGGCCGCTACAAGGGCGTGGCGCCCGACGCCCGGCTGCTGGACGGGAAGGTCCTGGACGACGACGGCAACGGAGACAGCTCAAGCGTCATCGCCGGCATGCAGTGGGCCGTCGACCAGGGCGCGAAGGTCGTCAACCTGAGTCTGGGCTCCCTCGACAGCCCGGGTGTCGACCCGAAGGAGGAGGCCATCGCCCAGCTGTCGGACAAGGCCCTGTTCGTCGTGTGCGCGGGCAACTCGGGCGACGGCCCCCGCACGATCTGGTCGCCCGGCAGCGCCCCCGAGGCGCTCACCGTCGGCGCCGTGGACAAGGAGGACCAGCTCGCCTACTTCTCCAGCCACGGCCCGAACCTCGACGGCACGCCCAAGCCGGACATCACGGGCCCTGGCGTGGACATCACCGCCGCGCTGAGCACGCAGAGCTCGGTCCCTCCGACCGAGGACTACGTTTCCAACTCCGGTACGTCGATGGCCGCCCCGCACGTCGCGGGCGCCGCCGCCCTGGTGCTCCAGCAGCACCCGGACTGGAGCGGAGCCCGGCTCAAAGCACTGCTGACCGGTTCGGCCGAGCCCAACCCACTGCTCAACGCCCATCAGCAGGGCGCGGGCCGGGTGGACCTGGCGCGCGCCGCCACGAGCCTGGTCGTCGCCGAGTCCGGCTCCCTCGACTTCGGCACGCACTCCTGGCCGCACACCGACGACGAGCCGGCCTCCAGGACCCTCACCTACCGCAACTACGGCACCCAGCCCGTCACCCTGCGGCTGAGTGCCTCCGGGACCGACGCGGCGGGCGACCCCGCCCCGGCCGGCATGTTCACCGTCAAGGACGCCCAGCTCACCGTTCCGGCCGGCGGCACCGCGGAGACCACCGTCACCGCCGACACGCGCGAGGGCACCGTCGACGGCATCTTCGGCGGCACCGTACTGGCGTCGGGCGACGGCCAGGAGGTGCGCACCGCTCTCGTCGTCGAACGGGAGGCGGAGGCGTACGACGTCACGGTGCGGCACATCGACTCCGCCGGGGCGAACCCGGTCACCTACGCGACGACCATCACCCCCATCGGCGGGCTGGGCGATCGCGTGGAGCTCCCCTACAGCGAGGACGGCACCGCGGTCCAGCGGCTGCCCAAGGGCTCCTACCAGCTGGAGAGCCTGGTCTTCGCCGAGGACAACGAGGTGGGCTTCTTCGTCCAGCCGGTGCTGAACGTCGGCGGGGACACCACGGTCACCCTCGACTCGCGCGAGGCCAAGCCGTTCGCGGTGAAGGCCCCCGATCCGGCCGCGAAGCTCGTCACCTCCATCGTCGGGTACAGCGACGAGGCCGCCGGCGTGTCCAACACCTGGTCCAGCAACGGCGTGCCGGCGATGCGCACCGCCGCCCTCGGACCGGCCTCCGACGCGATGCGGGCCCAGTTCAACGGGGTGTGGCAGGCGCCCGGCGCGGCCGGCAAGAACGTCGACTACCGGCTCGCCTTCAACCGCGAGGGCAGCTTCTTCACCGGCCTGAACCGCACCGTCACCCGGGCCGAGGTCGCCGAGGTGAAGCTCGGCTTCGGCGCCTCCGTCACCGGGGCCAAGGGCCTGGTCCACATCACGCCGCTGGACGAGCGCGGGATCAGCGTCGGCATACAGGACCCGCAGGAGCAGAACCTGCCGCGGACCACCACGCACTACCTCAGCGCGGAAGGCGTGCGCTGGTCCTGGAAGGCCGCGCAGCTCAACTCCGGTGGCGAGGAGCGCATAGTCCACACGAAGGACTGGGTGGCCTACAAGCCGGGCTCCAGCCACACGCTGAGGTTCAACACCGGTGTGGCCGGCCCCGATCTCGCGGCCGGTAGCCCGGAACAGCAGGGCGCCGAGCGGACCGGCGACTACCTCAGCGCGAAGATCCCGCTGTTCAACGACGGCAGCGGCAACCCGGGGTCCTCGATCGTCACCGGTGGCTTCGCCCGGCTGGAATCCGGCGGGCGGATCCTCAACGAGGGCCCGCCCACGGAATGGCTGGGCACCGAAGTCCCGGCCGCCTCCGCCGCGTACCGCCTGACGGTCGAGGCGAGCCGCTCCGCCGAGGACACCTCCACCAGTACGAAGGTGACGGGGGTGTGGACGTTCACCTCGGCCCTGCCGACGTCGCAGCCCACGGAGAGGCTGCCGCTGTCGACGGTGCGGCTCGCACCGAAGCTGAGCCTGCGCGGGACGGCTCCGGCGGGCGGCACGCTCACGGTGCCGCTGAAGCTGAGCGGCGCCGCCGCCGCGGCAGGGCAGGTCGCCGCGCTGACCGTGAACGTCTCCTACGACGGCGGCCGGACCTGGCAGCCGCTCACCGTGACGACCGACGCGAAGGGGGCGCGCTCGGTGAGCGTCAAGCACCCGGCGACCGCCAAGGCCGTGTCCTTCCGGGTCGACCTGAAGGACAAGGGCGGCAACACCATGCGCGAGACGATCACGAACGCCTACCGGCTCGCTCCGTGAAGTGACCCCACGACGGTGACCGTTGACCGGCACCGGTGAACCCTCCGGCCTGGTCCCCGCACCTGCGGGCACCAGGCCGGATCCCGTTGCCGTCTACGGCCGGTTCTTCCGTTCGTCGGCCTTGAGATCGAGACCGCGGAGCGCCCAGAGTCCGTACACGGCGAAGAGTGGTTTGACGACCACCCACTCGCCGGGCCGGTAGTCATCCGCACGCACCAGTTTCTCCGCGAGATCAGGGCGCTGGCGCCGCAGGTACGCGCGGGCCTTGAGAGCGTGAGCCGGCTGCGAGGCGATCTTGATGTGGTCGACGTCCTCAAGCAGTGGGATCACGTTCGTGATGTTCTCCCATGTCGTCGCGCTCCGGTCCTCCAGGAGCACCGTGCCGTCGAACCCGAGCACCGACTTCGCGTAGTCGGCCATCACCTGGGCCTCCGAAGCGCCACCGCTGGTCGCGCCACCACTGAAGATCACGCGGGTGCCGTGCGCGCTGTCGGCGGCGATGGAGCGGATGCCGGCTCGGACCCGCCATCGGTTGATGACGTTCGCCCTCGCTTGGGGGTTCCGGAAACCCAGCACGACCACGGCTTCGGCCGGACCCTCGGTGTTCCTCACGAGAGTTCTGGACCAGCGCCAGTTCAACCACTCGCCCCAGGCCAGAGCCGCAGCCCCGGCCATCGCCAGTCCTGTCCGTCGCCGCATCCGGCGACTCTAGGGCACGTGGGGCGGTTCAGGTCAGCGGGGCCGGGGCCGGGGTGCCGTAGAACGTGGCGGCCGGCCAACCACGGGACTCGGCCAGCTCGTTGAGCAGGTTCGCGATCTCGATCGGGGTGATGACGTTCTCCGTCGGCGTGTCCATGGCCGAGACGCTGAAGGTCAGCGTCATGAACGCGTCGATGGGGCCGATGCTGTAGTCGGCGCTGAACCTGGTGCCGCTCGGGAAGTCGGCCGACGACGACTCGGCCGCGGTCGTGGCATCGGGCTCCGCCGCCTGCGCGGACCCGGCGGCACCGATGACCGCGCCCGCCGCGGTGGTCCCCGAGTACCCCAGCAGCGAACGTCTCGAAATGCTGGACAAGTTGCCCCCTCTACGCGGCTCTGCCGGGTGTCTCCCGAAGCCGTGCTTGATCGTATGCACGGTCCTGGGGCCGGTGGGGCTGAACAGGTTCGTCCGCAAGTGGAGGCGGCAGGACGGCCCGACGGCACCGTCAGCGCAGCTCGGCGGTGCCCTGGAACCTCGTGTACGACGCCACCGCGACCGCGACCGCCAGCACGCCGAGCAGCCAGCCGCCGAGCACGTCCGACGACCAGTGCACGCCCAGCCAGATACGGGTGAGGCCGACTCCGAGGACGGACACGACGGAGAGGGTGAGCGCGATACGCCACAGGACGCGTCCGGCGCCGTACAGGTTCAGGAGCCACAGCATCAGGCCGCACACGACCGTGGCCGTCATGGCGTGGCCGGAGGGATAGGCCGCGAAGTGGGCGGAGTCCACGGGGTCGGGCCAGACCGGACGCTTCCGGTCGACCGCCGCCTTGAGCCCCTGCTGGAGCAGTGTGCCGAGCACACATGTGGCCGTCAGCCACAGCGCGAGCCACCACGCAGAGTGGTGCAGGACCAGCCACAGCACGGCGACGGCGCACACGGCACGCATCGTCCAGGGGTCCCACACCCAGTCCGTGAGGATGCGGAACGTCTGTGTCGTGTCGGGGTCGTCGACCGCCCAGCGGTGGGTGGTGCGGGCGATGTCGCCGTCGAGGGCGATGAGCGGGTCCCAGGACATCGCGACCAGGACGAGCAACAGTACGGAGGGAAGGGCGACAGCCGCCGCGACACGTACGGCGATCCCGGGACCAGGAGCGTGGGGCGGCGAGTCGACGGGTGGGGAGTGCATACCCCGATCCTCGCCGACCGGTGGGGTCAAAGGCGAACCCGGGGTGCCCGCGGCGCCGCGAGGTGGCTAACCGAGCGCCCGCAGACCCGGTACGAAGGTCACCAGGACCGGGATCACCGGCACCAGCGCGGCGGTCGCCGTG
>NZ_LIQZ01000325.1 GCF_001418655.1 Streptomyces phaeochromogenes
CCGACGGACTCCCCGAGCCCGCCCGTCCCGGTCTCCCCGTCCTCGTCCCCATCCCCTTCTCGGACCTACACCCTGCCGCCGCCCGCGACGAGCCGCCCGCCGGAGGACGACGAGCCGAAGGAATCCAACGAGCCCAAGAAGTCCGAGTCCTCGAAGGGCGGGGACAACGGCGGGGACAAGTCCGAGGACAAGAAGTCCTGACAACCGGAACGCAGCGAAGCGAAACGTCACACTGTGACGACGCTCCGTCCAAATTGTGAACAAGCCGTGGCGCACCCGGGCCTCCGTCGCATAGAAATCCCGCATGTTCTGGGTCCTCCTCCTGTTCCTGGCCTGGGTCGCGGCCGGCACCACCTGTACGCGTCTGTGCCTGGCCTCCGTCCGCGCCGCCGCCGTCGTCGACGAGACGGACCGGTTCCAGGGCCGCGGTCTCACGCTGTACGAGGCCGCGTTCCTGTCGGGCGGCCCCGCGCGGGTCGCCGATCTGACGTTGGTGTCGATGGCCCGCCAGCGCCGCCTCCTGCTCGCCCACACGGGCTGGGCGACCGTCGTGGACCCGCGCGGCCGGGACGAGATGGAGCGCTCGGTGCTGGGCGCGATAGGCCCGTACGGACAGTCGCGGATCGCGCCGGTCCGTACGACCGCCGCCGCCGCGGAGTCCGTACGTGTCCTCGCCGACCGTCTTGTCGCGGCGGGCCTCGCCGTGCCTGACGGTGCCCGCACCACCGTCGCGGGCGCCGTCCGCCAGGTGCGGGCCGCGGCGGCGGGCGTGCTGGTGCTGGGCGCGGTCGCCCTGTTGATGCCTTCTCAGACGCAGGAGAACCGGGCCCTGGTGGCCATCTGGTTCACGCTCCCGCTCATCCTGACCCTGAGCTGCCTCGCCATAGCCCGGATCGAGGTCCACCCCTACACGCGCTGGGCGTCCCCGGCCGGCCAGCACCTGCTCAGCGCCCTGGCCCGCCGCGCGGACACCGGCAGCGACGACCGTACGTACCTCACCACCGTGGCCGTACGCGGCGTCCGCGCGATCGGCGAACCGGATCTGCGGGCGGCCTTCGCGCACCGCGAACCGCACGCCTAGAGCGCGCCGGGAACGCGCGCCGGACGCGCATCGGGGTCATTGGGCCGACACCGGCGGGCCGGTGCTTTACTTCGCCAAGTACCGAACGAAGCATCCCTTTTGTTGCTGCCGTGCACTGAAGGGAACGCGATGCGAGCTGCCGCCCTCTACGGAACGGCCGGGTCCCTGGTTCTGACCGCCGTCGTCGCCGCCCCCGCGGGCAGCGCCCAGACCCCCCTCGGCTGGACCGAACTGCACGGCACGGCGGTCGCCGCCCAACGCGCCGCCGCCGAGGGCATCCGGTTCGGCAACTGCTCTCAGGAGCAGGACACCCCGGGCAGCCTGCAGTGCGGCACGGTGGAGGTGCCGCTCGACTACGCGCACCCCGAGGGCAAGAAGATCAAGCTGACCGTCAGCCGGGTGAAGGCCACCGGCAAGGACGGCAAACGGCCGGTGGCGCGGCAGGGCGCGCTGGTCTTCAACCCGGGCGGTCCGGGCGCCTCGGGCATGTACTTCCCGCTGATCGGCATGATCCCCGAGTGGAAGCGCATCGCCGGGGCGTACGACCTCGTCGGCTACGCCCCGCGCGGGGTCGGCCGCTCGGCGCCGCTCTCCTGCCAGGACCCGAAACGGCTCCTGAAGGGCCCCACGCAGTCGCCGACGTACCCCTCGGAGTCGTACAAGAAGGAGCGTGTCGCGCGGGCCAAGGCGTTCGCGCGCGGCTGCGTCGAGCGGTCGGGGCGGGAGATCCGGCACTTCTCCTCGCTCAACAACGCCCGCGACCTGGACGTCCTGCGCGCCGCCCTCGGCGAACAGAAGCTGACCTTCATGGGTGCCTCGTACGGCACGTACTTCGCGTCGCTGTACGCGACGCTGTTCCCCTCGCACGTACGCCGGATGGTCTTCGACTCGGCCGTGAACCCGGACCCGGAGAAGGTCTGGTACCGGAACAACCTCGACCAGTCGGTCGCCTTCGAGGGCCGCTGGGCCGACTTCCGCACGTGGATGGCCAAGCACCACAAGGTGTACGGGCTGGGCCGCACGCCGGAGGAGGTGCTGCGGAGTTACGAGAAGGCCCGGGCGTGGCTCGCCGCCGAACCCGCGGGCGGCAAGGTCGGTCCGGGGCAGCTCCAGAGCACGTTCCTGCAGGCCGGGTACTACGACGACTACTGGCCGCAGCGCGCGCTGGCACTCTCCGCCTATCTGAAGGGCGACCCGGAGCCGCTGATCAGGCAGGCGGGGCCGAATCCGGACGCGGTGGAGGAGCAGGAGAACAGCAAGGCGGTCTACATCGCCACCGAGTGCAACGACGCGCCCTGGCCGCGGGCCTGGCACACCTGGGACCGCGACAACACCCGGCTCGCCCGCGTGGCCCCGTTCGAGACCTGGGACAACGTCTGGATGAACCTGCCCTGCGCCTACTGGCCCCTGCCGCGTCAACGGCCGGTCGACGTACGGACATCACCGGGCGAGCTGCCGCCGACACTGATCCTGGCGGCGGAACGGGACGCGGCGACGCCGTACGCCGGAGCCCTGGAGCTGCACCAGCGCCTGTCCGGCTCGGTCCTGGTGACCGAGCGGGCATCGGGCACACACGGCATCGGCGGCGGCTCCAACGACTGCGTCAACGCCTACCTGGATGCGTACTTGCTGGAGGGCAGGCTCCCGGTACGACGCGCGGCCTGCGCGCCGCACGAGGAGCCGACCCCGGTCACGCCCCTGTAGGGGCGCCCTTCAGGGGCGCGGGGCTGTGCACGTACAGGGCTACGCGAGCCCGGCGACCAGCTCGGCGACGGACTTCCGCCGCCCGGTGTAGAACGGCACCTCTTCCCGGACATGCATCCGCGCCTCGGACGCCCGCAGGTGCCGCATGAGGTCCACGATCCGATACAGCTCATCGGCCTCGAACGCGAGCATCCACTCGTAGTCACCGAGCGAGAACGAGGCGACCGTGTTGGCACGCACGTCCGGGTACCCGCGGGCCATCTTGCCGTGGTCCGCGAGCATCCGGCGACGGTCCTCGTCCGGCAGCAGGTACCAGTCGTAGGAGCGCACGAAGGGATACACGCTGATGTAGTTGCGCGGCGTCTCGTCGGCGAGGAACGCCGGAATGTGCGAGCGGTTGAACTCCGCCGGCCGGTGCAGCGCCATGTTCGACCAGACCGGCTCCAGCGCGCGGCCCAGCTTCGTACGGCGGAAGAGGTTGTACGCCTCCTGGAGCTGGTCGGCCGTCTCGGCGTGCCACCAGATCATGAGGTCGGCGTCGGCGCGCAGCCCCGACACGTCGTACGTGCCGCGGATCGTGACGTCCTTGGCATCGAGCTGGTCGAAGAGCTCCTGGACCTCGTCCGCGTACCCGGCGCGGTCCACAGGCAGGACGTCGCGCAGTTTGAACACGGACCAGAGGGTGTAGCGGATGACCTCGTTGAGGTCCTTGGCCTTCTTGCCGGCGTTCGGGATCCTGGCCTGGCCGGTGGTGGGGGCGTCGTCACTCATGGGGCTATTCTCCCGCTCCGCCGTGCAGGCTCTGCACCGGGTTCGTGATCAGGGCGTCCGTCAGTCCGGCGCGGTCGCCGGTCAGCTTGTCCACGGCCGCGTTCGCGCTCGCGATGCAGGCCGGGATGCCGACACCGTCGTACGCCGCTCCGCAGACGGCGAGGCCGGGCAGCTTGCCGACGTGCTCGCGGATGCGGGCCACGCGCGCGTGGTGCCCGACCGGGTACTGGGGCAGTCCGTCGGTCCAGCGGGTCACCCGGGTCTCGACGGGCTCGGCGTCCAGGCCGGTGGCCTCGCGCAGGTCGTGCCGTGACACGTCGACGAGGTCCGCGTCGTCCCGGCCGAGGATCTCCGTCTCTCCGTAGCGCCCGACGGACGTGCGCAGGACCACCATGTCCGGGTTCTCCTCCGCGATCCACCCCCACTTCTGGGAGGCGAAGGTCGAGGCCTTGATGGTGCGTCCGTCGACAGGCGGCACCAGAAATCCGCTCCCTTCGGGGAGGGCGATCTCGTCACGGCGGTACGCGAGGGTGATCAGCGCCATGGAGGCGTACTCGACGGTCGCGAGCTCGGCCGCGGCGGCCGGGGCCTCGGCGCCGAGCAGCCCGGCCGCGGCACCGGCGGGCACCGCCACCACGACGGCGTCGGCATGGAGGACGTCACCACCGGCGACGACACGCCAGCGCCCGCCGCCGTCCGCCCCGGGCTCCTCGCCCTCGACCCGTCGCAGCTCCGTCACCGGCGCCCCCGTGACGATCTCGCCGCCCCGCGCGCGGACCGACTCCGCGACGGCGAGCGGGAGGCCGCCGACGCCGCCCTCGATGCCGGTGAAGACCGGGCCTGTCTGCTGGTTCTTTGCCGCCCTCGCCTGGATCTCGCGGACGGCCTCCGTCAACGACGTGTGGGTGCGGGCCGCCTCGAAGAGCTGGGGGACGGCCGAGCGCATCGAGATGCGGTACGCGTCGCCCGCGTAGACACCGCCGAGGAGGGGCTCGATGAGGCGGTCGACGACCTCGCGGCCGAGGCGCGCGGCGACGAACTCCCCCACCGCCACGTCGTCCCCGACCTCCGTGCGCGGCAGGTCGCGGTCGCGCTCGATCCGGCGCAGGCCCTCCTCCGAGAGGACTCCGGAGAGGGCCGCCGCGTCGCCGGGGACGCCCATGACGTGCCCCTTGGGCATGGGCCGCAGTGCCCCGCGCGTCCAGATCGAGGCGCTCGCCGTCGCGGGTGGCTGGAGCCGGTCGGCGAGGCCCACCTCGCGGGCGAGCGCCACCGCTTCGGGCCGCCGGGCGAGCATCGACTCGGCGCCGAGGTCGACCCGGACGCCGGCGATCTCCCCGGGCAGCAGCTTGCCGCCGAGCCGGTCAGAGGCCTCGAGCACGGTCACGCGCGCTCCGCCGTCCAGCAGCCGGTGGGCGGCGGCCAGACCGGCGATACCGCCCCCGATGACGACGACATGACCCGTGCCCGTACGTGTGTCTGCGTGCATGTCTCCACTGTCCCAGACCCCACCGACAGTCCCGCGGGCCCCGGTGCCCGTGAACGTGCCGGTGAGGGTGTCCATGACGAGTCCGGACCGTGACCTCTTCGGGACCGGATTCGGCCAACGTCTCACAAGGGCTCTGCGTCGTAGGAGCGTCAGTCATCACGACACCCTCGGGGGTAAGCCGATATGCAGACGCGTGGCAGTGGCACGACCAGGCACCGATCCGCACGACCTTTCCAGCTCCTCTCGGCGCTGTGCCTCGCCGCGGCCCTCGCCCTGACAGGGTGCACGGGCGCGGCCGACGGCGGGAGCTCCAGCTCGGATGCCAAGGGCGCCGCCCCGGGCGCGAACGAGGCGGGCGCGGGCGCGGCCGACAGCGATGCGGGCAGCGGCAAGAAGGAGCAGGCCGCCGCGCCAACCAGACTGACCGCCCACATCATCCACACCGCGTCACTGACCGTGCAGGTCAAGGACGTGCCGAAGTCCCTCGACGAGGCCCGCACGGTCGTCGAGAACGCGGGCGGCATGGTCGGCAACGAGACCACGGACCGCGACTCCGAGGGCCGCGAGCGCTCCCGTGTCGTCCTGCGGGTGCCCTCGGACAAGTACGAGGAGGTGCTCACGGAGCTGGAGGGCTCGGGCAAGCTCATCGACCGCAGGGCGAAGGCCGAGGACGTCACCGAGCAGGTCGTCGACGTGGAGAGCCGCATCAAGTCGCAGCGCGCCAGCGTGGTGCGGATCCGCGAGCTGATGGACCAGGCGACCAAGCTGAGCGATGTGGTCACCCTTGAGGGCGAGTTGAGCACCCGTCAGGCCGACCTGGAGTCGCTGCTGGCCCAGCAGACGTCCCTGAAGGACCGTACGAGCCTTGCGACGATCACACTGTCGCTGTCCGAGACGCCGGTGAAGAAGGCCGCCAAGGACGACGACCCGGGGTTCGCGGACGCGCTCGGGGGCGGCTGGGACGCGTTCGTCACCATGTTCCGCTGGATCGCGCTCGCCCTCGGTGCGGTCCTGCCCTTCCTGGTCGGCGCGGCGCTGCTGCTGTTCCTGTGGGTGCGTTTCCTGCGTGGCCGGACGCCGGCGCGGCCGGTCGCGGCGGCACCGAGCGGCGCGGGCACGGGTTCGCTGCCGGTCGCCCCGCCGCTCCGGGCAGAGGGCGACGACAAGGACTGAGCGACCCGGGCGAATCGGCGCGATCCTGACCAGGACCGAAATGCGGGACCCCCGTAGCGTGTTCGTATGAGCATGAGCCGTGCGAGCCGTTCCCAAGAGCGCCTGGTGGTCGTCGGAGGGGACGCGGCGGGCATGTCCGCCGCGTCCCAGGCGCGCCGTCTGAAGGGCCCCGACGAGCTGGAGATCGTGGCGTTCGAGCGGGGCCACTTCAGCTCCTACTCGGCGTGCGGCATCCCCTACTGGGTGGGCGGTGACGTCGAGGACCGGGACCAGTTGATCGCGCGCTCTCCGGAGGAGCACCGGGCGCGCGGGATCGACCTGCGGATGCGTACGGAGGTCACGGAACTCGACGTCGCGGGCGGGCGCGTACGCTCCCGGGACCTGGAGTCAGGCGCCGAGGCGTGGACGTCGTACGACAAGCTCGTGCTCGCGACGGGCGCCCATCCGATGCGGCCGTCACTGCCCGGCATCGACGCGCCCGGGGTGCACGGCGTGCAGACCCTCGACGACGGACAGGCCCTCCTCGACACGCTGGCCCGTACGGCGGGCCGCCGCGCGGTGGTGATCGGCGCGGGCTACATCGGCGTGGAGATGGCCGAGGCGCTGATCAACCGCGGGTACGAGGTGACGGTCGTCAACCGCGGCCAGGAGCCCATGTCGACGCTCGACCCGGACATGGGCCGGCTGGTGCACGAGGCCATGGAGGGCCTCGGCATCACGATGGTCAACGACGCCGAGGTCACCAAGATCCTGACCGGTGAGGACGGCCGGGTCCGCGCGGTGGCCACGGAGGACGCCGAGTACCCGGCGGACGTGGTGGTCCTCGGCATCGGTGTACGTCCCGAGACCGCGCTCGCCGAGGCCGCGGGGCTGCCGCTCGGCGACCACAAGGGGCTGCTGACCGATCTGGCGATGCGGGTGCGGGGGCACGAGAACATCTGGGCGGGCGGCGACTGCGTCGAGGTCCTCGACCTGGTCTCGGGCCGCGAACGGCACATCGCGCTGGGCACCCACGCCAACAAGCACGGCCAGGTGATCGGCGCGAACGTCGGCGGCGGCTACGCCACGTTCCCCGGCGTCGTCGGCACGGCGGTCAGCAAGGTCTGCGATCTGGAGATCGCCCGCACCGGCCTGCGCGAGAAGGACGCCCGCCGGGCGGGCCTCCGGTTCGAGACGGTCACCATCGAGTCGACGAGCCGCGCGGGCTACTACCCGGGCGCCGACCCCATGAAGGTCAAGATGCTCACCGAACGCCGCACCGGCCGCCTCCTCGGCGTCCAGATCGTCGGCCGGGAAGGCGCCGCCAAACGCGTCGACATCGCCGCGGTCGCCCTCACCGCCTGCATGACGGTCGAACAGATGACAGCCCTGGACCTCGGCTACGCCCCACCGTTCTCCCCGGTCTGGGACCCCATCCTGGTGGCGGCCCGCAAGGCGGTGACGGCCGTGCGAGCAGGGAGCACCCTGTAAGAGGCACGGGGCTGCGACATCCGCGGCTCCGCCGCGTGGGCGCGACCAGCCACGACGAACCCGCAGCCAGAAAGCCCCGCTCAAGCCCCTTGCGCCGACCCGTTCCCGTTGATCTTCTCTATGGCCTGCCGAGCCTGCTCACCGGGCGACCGCGGCAACGACGAGACCGTCGACACCGCGGGCGCGGACACCGCCGAAGGCGGCATCGGCGGCGCCTGCTGAGGCCGCGCGTGCGACCCCGCCTGCCGGCTCCGCAGCCGGTGGCTCACCGCCTCGTCCAACGTCACGGGCCGCTGCATGCTGGCGGACAACCGACCGGCCTCCTGGCCGAGCGCCGCCACGTCCTCCCACGACAGCCTGACCACGAGGGCAAGCTCCGCCTCTCCGTCCGGCGTGGCGATCAGGGGCTGAGTGACTCGGTCGTTCATTGACCTGTTCCTCACGTGTTGCTTGGATCACGACGGTTGCCGAGACATACGCACACGCCCGCGGTCCCGTTCAGAGTCCCCCGAACCCGGGCAGAATTTCCCCGTGGTCATACCCGTCCATGACGTGAACCCGGTCCGTCGCACGCCGTATGTGACGTACGCGCTGATCGCCGCCAACTTCGTGGTGTTCCTGGCCACTCCGGGTGTGGCGAGCTCGCTCACCGGCGAGAGCGGCCCGGCCCAGCTGTGCCACCTCCAGGCGTTCCTGGACCACTGGGCGGCGGTGCCCCGGGAGCTGATCCACGGCCAGACGCCGACGACCGTCCCGACCGGTGACGTGGGCGTGGGACCACAGGGCGTGGGCTGCCTCGTCGGCCCGCCGGGCTACGACAAGTCGCCCCCGGTGTCGGTCCTCACGGCGATGTTCCTGCACAGCAGCTGGCTGCACCTGCTCGGCAACATGCTGTTCCTGATGGTCTTCGGCAACAACATCGAGGACCGCCTCGGCCACATCCGCTACGTGCTGTTCTACGTGGTCTGCGGCTACGCGGCGGCGTACGGCTTCGCCCTCGTCAACGCGGACTCCGGCGACCCGCTGATCGGCGCGTCGGGTGCGATCGCCGGCGTCCTGGGCGCGTATCTGGTGCTCTACCCGAGGGCCAGGGTCTGGGTCCTCGTCCCGTTCCTGATCTTCCTGCCGCTGCGCCTGCCCGCGTGGATCGTGCTGGGCTCCTGGTTCGTCCTCCAGGCGGTGTACTCGTCCGGCACCGGCGTCTCGGCGGCCGGCACCGTGGCGTACGTGGCCCACGTCGTCGGCTTCCTGGCAGGCATGCTCCTCGCCTGGCCCCTACGCCCCGGCACGCCACCCCCACCGGAACCCCGAGGGCTCCTGTGGGGCAGACGAGCACGCCCGCGCTGGTGAGCGCGGACTAACTCGCCGTACGCGTGTGGACGTACTCGACGAGCCGGGTCAGCGCATCCGGGTCCATCGACGGCAGGACGCCGTGCCCGAGGTTGAAGACGTGCCCCTCCAGACCGGCCGCCGCGTCGAGAACCTCCTGGGTCTTCTCCTCGACGGCCTCGGTCGGGGCGAAGAGGACCGAGGGGTCGAGGTTGCCCTGCAGCGCCTTGCCGGGGCCGACGCGCCGGGCGGCCTCGTCGAGCGGCACACGCCAGTCGACGCCGACGACATCCGCACCGGCCTCGCCCATCAGCCCGAGCAGCTCACCCGTACCGACACCGAAGTGGATGCGCGGGACGCCGTACTCCTCGACGGCCTTGAACACCTTCGTGGAGGCGGGCATGACCGAGCGCCGGTAGTCGGCGGGAGCGAGCGCGCCGACCCAGGAGTCGAAGAGCTGGACGGCGCTGGCCCCCGCCTCGATCTGCACCCGGAGGAAGGCGGCCGTGATGTCCGCGAGCCGGTCGAGCAGGTCGGCCCAGAGCTGCGGGTCGCCGTACATGAGCGCCTTGGTGTGCTCGTGGTTGCGGGACGGCCCGCCCTCCACGAGGTAGCTGGCGAGCGTGAAGGGCGCACCGGCGAAACCGATGAGAGGCTTCGGGCCGAGTTCGCTCGTGAGCATTCCGATCGCCTCGGTGACGTACGAGACGTCGTCGGGCGTCAGGTCGCGCAGCTGGGCGAGGTCGGCGCGGGAGCGGATCGGCTTCTCGACGACCGGACCCACACCGGGCTTGATGTCGAGGTCGACACCGATGGCCTTCAGGGGTACGACGATGTCGCTGAAGTAGATCGCCGCGTCCACGTTGTGCCGCCGTACCGGCTGGAGCGTGATCTCGGTGACCAGCTCGGGCCGCGTGCAGGACTCCAGCATGGGGATGCCCTCGCGCACCTTCAGGTACTCGGGCAGTGACCGCCCCGCCTGCCGCATGAACCACACGGGCGTGTGCGGCACGGGCTCGCGTCGGCACGCCTTGAGGAAGGTGGAGTCGTACGTCGCTGTCGGCTGCTGGCCCTTGGGGCGGTCAATGGCGCTCACGCCGAAAAGTCTCCCACGGTCGGCGCGGCCCCCGGTCCCGGGTACGGCCGCGCCCGGGACCCGCACGTGGGAGGGGGGAGAGGGGCGCGGCGGTCCGGGTCAGCGGGACTGGGGGCCCCTGCGTTGCGGGAGGCTGACGATGGAGGCGTCGCCCGGGGCCGCCGGGGGGAGGCCCGCGATCTGGGCCAGGAGGTCGCACCAGGACGCCAGATGGGAGGCCGTGTCGGGCACACCGCCCAGGCCCTCGCGGGGTGTCCAGGAGGCGCGGATCTCGATCTGGGAGTTGGCCGGCCGGTCCGCGAGGCCGCCGAAGTAGTGGGAGCCGGCCCGGGTGACCGTGCCGCTGGGTTCGCCGTAGGAGAGGCCGCGGGCCTGGAGCGCGCCGGTCAGCCAGGACCAGCAGACCTCGGGGAGCAGCGGGTCGGTGGCCATCTCGGCCTCCAGCTCCGCGCGGACCAGGGTCACCAGGCGGAACGAGCCCTGCCAGGCGTCGTGTCCCGCCGGGTCGTGGAGCAGGACGAGGCGGCCGTCCGCCAGATCCTCGTCGCCGTCGACGACCGTGGCCTCCAGCGCATAGGTGAAGGGGGCGAGCCGCTGCGGCGGTTTCGTCGGGTCGATCTCGATCTGTGGCCGCAGCCGCGCGGCCCTCAACGCGTCGACAGCGGCCCGGAAAGGCAGCGGAGCCGCCTCCATCGCATCCCGTTCCCCCTCCTTCGGGTCGTCCATTCCGCCAGCGCCGTCCGACAGTCGTCCCTGAGCCGCAGCCATGCGGGGAAGATTAAGGGGAACAGAGCCTTCGCGCAGGGAGAGACACCCGTGCGTGGGACCACTGTCCGGATCACATCGCGCGAACACCGCACTTTTTCTTGGGGTTTGGGGCTCGGGTTCTTGGGGTTTTGCGGGCTCGGGCCGTCTCCGGAGCCTCCGAGCCGGTGCGCGAACGCTTCTGACCTTTTGTCGATACGACCACTTTCGGCCGCGTAACGAAGCGGAGCGAACTCGTTTCGATCTTCGGATGATCGATCGTCCGTCCGAATTGCACGCATTATTACTCACCAAATCGTGATCATTCTCTAAAGGCGGACGGGTTTGGTGCCGAAGACCTCTGTGACCTTGAAAGCACGGTTCGTCCCGGCTTCATCCCCACAGCCGGTGCCCCGTCCCCCACCCCAGGAGGCCTGGTGTCCGTTCTCCTCGAGCAGCCCGCAAGCCTGGTCGCCTACCGCCCGAACAAGCCGACCGCGATGGTGGTCGTGGCCGATCCCCGTGTGCGCTCCACCGTCACCCGCCACCTGTGGGCGCTCGGTGTTCGCGACGTGATCGAGGCCTCGTCCGTCGCGGAGGCTCGTCCCCGCATCGGCAACCCCCGCGACATCTGTGTCGCAGACGTCCATCTCCCCGACGGCTCCGGCCTCACCCTCCTGTCCGAAACCCGGGCCGCCGGCTGGCCGAACGGCCTGGCCCTGTCCGCCGCCGACGACATCGGCGCCGTACGCAACGCCCTCGCGGGCGGCGTCAAGGGCTATGTGGTCACCGGCACCCGTACGAACCTCGGGCTTCCCACCCGGCCGGGCGCCGCGCCCATCGGCTCGGCCGCCGCCCGTATGCACCGCCGTCCCCCGGGCTCCCCGAGCCACCCGGGCGGTTACCGCGAGTTGTCCGGCCGTGAGGTCGAGGTGCTCCGGCTGGTGGCGGAGGGCCAGTCGAACAAGGCCATCGGCGTCTCGATGGGCCTGTCCGCGCTGACCGTGAAGAGCCACCTCGCCCGTATCGCCCGCAAGCTCGGCACGGGCGACCGCGCCGGAATGGTCGCGGTGGCCCTGCGAACGGGGATCATCCACTGATTCCGGATTCTCTGATGATTCAGGATTCACTGACCTGACTGGTTTACGACCCTCAGACGCCCGTCGACGGAACGTTCCGTCGACGGGCGTCGTCCATACACAGATACCCTTGACAGGTGACCGACGCCCAAGAGACCGCAGCAGACAGTTCACTGCGAACCACCGGAGGCGCTCCTCCGGACGACGTCGAACCGGCGCCGATCCCCTTGCTGGAGCCCCGCGACGGAATTCCGCCCGTCATCGCCGACGAGGCCTCGCTCGCCGAGGTGATCGCCGCGTTCGAGGCCGGCAGTGGCCCCGTCGCCGTGGACGCCGAGCGGGCGTCCGGCTATCGCTACGGCCAGCGCGCGTATCTGGTGCAGCTGCGCCGCGAGGGCGCGGGCACCGCACTGATCGATCCCGTCGCCTGCCCCGACCTGTCGGGCCTCGGCGAGGCGCTCTCCGGTGTGGAGTGGGTGCTGCACGCCGCCACCCAGGATCTGCCGTGTCTGCGCGAGATAGGCATGGTCCCCAGCCTCCTGTTCGACACCGAGCTGGCCGGACGGCTCGCCGGGTTCCCGCGGGTCGGCCTCGGCGCGATGGTCGAGGGCGTCCTGGGCTTCGTACTGGAGAAGGGACACTCCGCGGTCGACTGGTCGACGCGTCCGCTGCCCGAGCCGTGGCTGCGCTACGCCGCGCTCGACGTGGAGCTGCTCGTAGACCTGCGGGACGCGCTGGAGAAGGAGCTCGACCGGCAGGGCAAGCTGGAGTGGGCCCGCCAGGAGTTCGACGCGATCGCCTCGGCGCCCCCGGCGGAGCCCCGCAAGGACCCGTGGCGCCGGACCTCCGGCATGCACAAGGTGCGCCGCCGCCGGCAGATGGCGGTCGTACGGGAGCTGTGGGAGACCCGGGACCGCGTCGCGCAGCGCAGGGACATCTCGCCCGGCAAGGTGCTCGGGGACGCCGCCATCGTGGAAGCCGCCCTCTCACTTCCGGCCAACGTGCACGCGCTCGCCGCGCTGAACGGATTCGGGCACCGGATGGGGCGGCGTCAACTGGAGCAGTGGCAGGCCGCCGTCGACCGTGCGAAGGAGCTGCCGGACGCCGAGCTGCCGCAGCCCGGGCAGCCGGTGACCGGGCCTCCGCCGCCGCGGGCCTGGGCGGAGAAGGACCCGGTGGCCGCGGCTCGGCTGTCGGCGGCGCGGGCCGCCGTCTCCGCGCTGGCGGAGACGCTGAACATGCCTCAGGAGAACCTGATCACCCCGGACACGGTCCGGCGGGTCTGCTGGGAGCCGCCCGCTACCGCGGACGCCGAGTCGGTGGCTGCCGCGCTTTCCGGGTACGGGGCTCGGCCCTGGCAGGTGGAGCAGGTCACGCCGGTGCTGGTCACCGCGCTGGCCGCCAAGGCCAAGTCCCAGGAATGAACGAAGGTCGCCCGGTCGCCGTGAGCCGTTCGGGCTCATGGCGGCTGCGGGCCTTCCCTACTTCGTCGCGCCCCTCGTGAAGCCGTTGTAGATTTGACTTGCTCCTCGGGCTGAAGCCCGAGGATTCTGGCCTTCTCCGCCGGTTGCTGTGCCGCTACGCGGCACGGGGTTCCGACGGGAATCCATGGCTTCCTGCTTCGTCGCGCTGTGCCAGGACGAGTCCTGGTCTGACCTGCGCTCCACAGGCTGTCACCGCCAGTCCGGCGGCCGTTTTCACGTTCTTCGCGGCATTGTGGTCCCGGTCGTGCACCGCACCGCAGGCGGCACAAGTCCACTCCCGGATGTGCAGGGGCTTGGGGCCGTCGTTGGCCCCGCACCCCGAACACACCTGGCTGGTCGGCTCGAACCGGCCGATTTTCACCAGGGTGCGCCCGTACCGGACGGCCTTGTATTCCAGCATGGCGACGAACTGCGTCCAGCCCGCGTCATGCACACTCTTCGCCAGTCCGGTGCGCGCCAGTGCCCTGACCGCCAGGTCCTCCACACCGATCCCTTGGTTCTCGGAGATCAGCTGCGTGGAGAGCCGGTGGTGGAACTCGCGGCGTGCGTCGACCACCCCCGCGTGGGCGCGGGCGACCTTCAGGCGGGCCCTCTCCCGGTTCCTGGATCCCTTCTGCTTACGGGACAGCTCGCGCTGGGCCTTCTTCAGCTTCTTCTCCGCCCGGCGCAGGAACCGCGGGGAGTCGATCTTCGTCCCGTCGGAGAGGACGGCGAAGTGCGTCAGGCCCAGATCGATGCCGACCGTGTGGTCGGTGGCGGGCATCCGGGCGGCGTCCGCGGCCGGGTCGGTGTCGATGACGAACGAGGCGAAGTACCGTCCGGCCGCGTCCTTGATCACGGTGACCGAAGAGGGCTGCGCGGGCAGAGTGCGGGACCACTTCACCTTCACCGCGCCGACCTTCGGCAGATTCAGCCTTCCGGAACCGGTGATCGACCAGCGGGCATTGGCGGTGAAGCGGATCGACTGACGGGTGTCCTTGCTGGACTTGAAGCGGGGCGCACCGCTCTTCGCGCCCTGGCGCTGCCCCTTGAGGGAGGCGAAGAAGTTCCGGTAGGCGGTCTCCGCGTCGCGCAGGGACTGCTGGAGCACCACTGCGGAGACCTCGCCCAGCCAGGACCGCTCGGGTGTCTGCTTGGCCTGGGTGATCAGCTTCCGGGACAGCACACCCGCCGCAGGGAAGGCTTCGCCCGCCCTGCGGGCGTCCTCGCGGGCGCGCACGGCATCGTTGTACACGACGCGGGCGCACCCGAACGCCCTGGCCAGTGCCGTGCGTTGGCCCGGTTCCGGGTACAGCCTGAAGGCGTACCGAAGCTGCATGCGGTGATCGTACGAACGAGCGCCACCCGTCACCAGAGGGAACATATGAACGGCCGGTACCCCCGGGAACCAGCAGGAGCGGAACAAGCCGAAGGGGCTGGGCAGGGGGATGCGTTGCCCGGCTTCGCCGGATCAGTGCCCCTGACGCTCCGCGTCGGCCGTGATGGACGCCTGTGCCCCTGCTCCCGCAGGACAGCATCCGTGATGCCCACGTCACCATCACGAGATTCGCTTCACCACCGACCTGAAGGCCGATGCACTGCGAATGAATCCCGGTAACCGTCAGACACCCGTCGCTCACCGGCGGGCTCACCTCCGCGTGGACCGCCGACGCGACCGCCGTCACCGAGGCCGTGCGGTATCTCGCGGCGCTCGGGCATCGGCGGGTCGCCCGGGTCGGCGGCGCTGGCGCGGTAGCGGCCCCGTACGGGCCGCGGGCGCGCTGAGAGCCATGTGACCTTCGCCGCTACCCGCTGTGGGACTGGGCAGGTGGGTTACCCGCAAGTAGCATGGGAGGTGAGCGCGCGCTCAGGGCGTGTGTGTCGCGCAGCAGTGCCATCCCGCATCTGGAGGAGAGCCATCGTGCCTCGTACCGTCAGGGACGTCGTCTTCGTCGACGGCGTCCGCACCCCGTTCGGCAAGGCGGGCCCGAAGGGCATCTACCACGAGACCCGTGCCGACGACCTCGTCGTGAAGGCGATCCGGGAGCTGCTGCGCCGCAACCCCGGTCTCGACCCGAAGAAGATCGACGAGGTCGCCATCGCCGCGACCACGCAGATCGGCGACCAGGGCCTGACGCTGGGCCGCACGGCCGGAATCCTGGCCGGGCTGCCGCAGTCCGTGCCCGGTTACTCGATCGACCGTATGTGCGCCGGTGCGCTGACCGCGGTCACCTCGACCGCCGGCTCCATCGCGTTCGGCGCGTACGACGCCGTCATCGCCGGTGGTGTCGAGCACATGGGCCGCCACCCCATGGGCGAGGGCGTGGACCCGAACCCGCGGTTCGTCAGCGAGAAGCTGGTCGACGAGTCCGCCCTGTTCATGGGCATGACCGCCGAGAACCTGCACGACCGCTACCCGCACATCACCAAGCAGCGCACCGACGAGTACGCCGTGCGCTCGCAGGAGAAGGCGGCCAAGGCCTACGCGGACGGCAAGATCCAGGCCGACCTGGTCCCCATCTCCGTACGCCGCACGAACGCGGAAGCCGGTGAGACGGGCTGGGGCCTGGTCACCGCCGACGAGCCGATGCGCCCGGGGACCACCCTGGAGAACCTGGCCGGTCTGAAGACGCCGTTCCGTGTGCACGGCCGGGTCACCGCCGGTAACGCGGCCGGTCTGAACGACGGCGCCACCGCCTCGATCATCGCGTCCGAGGACTTCGCCCGCGAGAACAACCTGCCGGTCAAGATGCGCCTGGTCTCGTACGCCTTCGTGGGCGTCGAGCCCGAGGTGATGGGCTACGGCCCGATCCCGGCCACGGAGAAGGCGCTGGCGAAGGCCGGTCTCTCCATCGAGGACATCAACCTCTTCGAGATCAACGAGGCCTTCGCCATCCAGGTCCTCGCGTTCCTCGACCACTACGGCATCGCCGACGACGACGCGCGCGTCAACCAGTACGGCGGCGCCATCGCGTACGGCCACCCGCTGGCCTCCTCCGGCGTCCGGCTGATGACGCAGCTGGCCCGCCAGTTCGAGGAGCAGCCGGAGGTCCGTTACGGCCTCACCACCATGTGCGTCGGCTTCGGCATGGGCGCCACGGTGATCTGGGAGAACCCGCACCACAAGGACGCCGGAGGCGACAAGTGAGCACCACTGAACTCCTGAAGGGCGCGGCAGAGCTGTTCCCCGACGAGGTCGTGACGTCGGCGCACGTACGCCACCTCGACCTCCCCTTCGGCGCCGGGCGCTTCGCGCTCATCACGCTTGACAACGGCCTCGACCACACCAAGCCGACCACCTTCGGCCCGGCCTCGCTGGCGAACCTCGACGCCGCGATCGACCAGGTCGAGAAGGAGGCCGCGGCCGGCGAGATCATCGGCGTCGGTGTCACCGGCAAGCCGTTCATCTTCGCGGTCGGCGCGGACCTCAAGGGCGTCGAGCTCCTGAAGGACCACAAGGACGCACTGGCCATCGGCAAGGGCGGCCACGAGGTCTTCAAGCGTCTCGCGGCCCTCTCGGTCCCGACCTTCGCGTACTACAACGGCGCGGCCATGGGCGGCGGTGTCGAGGTCGGTCTGCACTGCACCTACCGCACCGTCTCGAAGGCCCTGCCTGCCTTCTCGCTGCCCGAGGTGTTCCTGGGCCTGGTCCCGGGCTGGGGCGGCTGCACGCTGCTCCCGAACCTCATCGGCGCCGAGCGTGCGGTGAGCGTGATCATCGAGAACTCGCTCAACCAGAACAAGCAGCTCAAGGGTCAGCAGGTCTTCGACCTCGGGATCGCCGACGCGCTCTTCGAGGGTGCGGACTTCCTGGAGCAGTCGCTGATCTGGACCGCCCAGGTCCTGAAGGGCGACGTCAAGGTCGAGCGTCCGGCGATCGACCGCGGCGAGGCCTGGGACCAGGCCGTCGCCAAGGGCCGCTTCGTCGCGGACAGCAAGGTGCACGGGGCGGCCCCGGCCGCGTACCGCGCGCTGGACATCATCGCCGCGGCGAAGAACGGTGACCTGCAGCAGGGTTACGACGCCGAGGACGTGGCCCTCGCCGACCTGATCATGGGTGGCGAACTGCGCGCCGGCATCTACGCGTTCAACCTCGTGCAGAAGCGCGGCAAGCGCCCGGCGGGCGCCCCGGACAAGTCGCTGGCCCGCCCGGTCACCAAGGTCGGTGTCGTCGGCGCCGGTCTGATGGCCTCGCAGCTCGCCCTGCTTTTCCTGCGCCGCCTTGAGGTGCCGGTCGTGCTGACCGACATCGACCAGGAGCGCGTCGACAAGGGTGTGGGCTACGTCCACGCCGAGATCGACAAGCTGCTGCTGAAGTCCCGGATCAACCAGGACAAGGCCAACCGCCTGAAGGCCCTGGTCACCGGTGTGCTGGACAAGGCCGAGGGCTTCTCCGACGCCGACTTCATCATCGAGGCCGTCTTCGAGGAGATCGGCGTCAAGCAGCAGGTGTTCGCGGAGGTCGAGGCGGTCGCCCCGGCGCACGCGATCCTCGCCACCAACACCTCGTCCCTGTCCGTGACGGAGATGGCGTCGAAGCTGAAGAACCCCGAGCGGGTCGTGGGCTTCCACTTCTTCAACCCGGTCGCGATCCTGCCGCTCCTTGAGATCGTGCGGGGCGAGGCGACGGACGACGCCTCGCTGGCCACGGCCTTCGCCGTCGCCAAGAAGCTGAAGAAGACCGCGGTTCTGGTGAAGGACGCCCCGGCGTTCGTCGTGAACCGCATCCTCACGCGCTTCATGGGCGAGATCCAGAACGTCATCGACGAGGGCACGTCCGTCGAGGTCGCGGAGAAGGCGGTGGAGCCGCTGGGTCTGCCGATGTCTCCGCTCGTGCTCCTTGAGCTGGTCGGTCCGGCGATCGGTCTGCACGTCTCCGAGACGCTGAACCGGGCCTTCCCGGAGCGGTTCACGGTCTCCCCGAACCTCGCGGCCGTCGTCAAGGCGGGCAAGCGTGGCTTCTACGTGTACGACTCCGGGAAGCCGGAGTTGGACCCGGAGGTTGCGGCTCTCCTGAAGCAGGGCGATGTCGTGCTGACCGAGGAGCAGGTGCGCGAGCGCGTCCTCGACGCCGTGGCCCAGGAGATCGGGCTCATGCTCGACGAGGGTGTCGTGGCCGAGGCCCAGGATGTCGACCTGTGCCTGATCACGGGCGCCGGCTGGCCCTTCCACCTGGGTGGGATCACTCCCTACCTGGACCGTGAGGGTGTCTCCGAGCGGGTCAACGGGAAGCCGTTCCTGGCGCGGGGTGTGGCCAGCGTCCCGGCGTAGCCGCTGCGCTGTGCTTTTGAGTGCCCCGCCCGCCTGTCCGGCGTGCGGGGCACTCGGCGTTCGTCCCGGACCGGAAGTTTTTCGCCCCCGCCGCCCCTACCCATTCCCGTCCCTTACTCAGGGGCTCCGCCCCCGAACCCCCCCCCCCCAAACACCGGAGGGGC
>NZ_LIQZ01000326.1 GCF_001418655.1 Streptomyces phaeochromogenes
GTCCGGGGTCCTGGCATGCGCCGGTACGCGTCCGCGTGCGTGCATACCACTCATGCGGCATGCACCCGGAAGTGACCGTCCTCGTCCAACTCGTGGACCTGGCCGGTGTCGACCTCGTAGTACCAGCCGTGCAGCCGTAGCCGTCCCGCGTCGAGCCGTGGCTTGGTCACCGGGTAACTCCGCAGCGCCTCAAGCTGGTTGACGACGTTGAGCTGGGCCACCGCCGGCATCGACGGGTCCTCGCACGCCCCGTCGAGCAACGGCGCGAGCTCCGGGCGGGCCAGGTCCAGCCAGGCGTCCACCCCGGGCAGCGCGGACAGGTCGTCGCCGGACTTCAGGGCGCCCATCGCGCCGCAGTGGGAGTGGCCACACACGACGATGTCCTGAACGCCGAGCACCTCCAGTGCGTACTCGATGGTGGCGGCCTCGCCGGACGCGCCCTGCCGTCCGTGCGGTGGCACGATATTGCCTGCGTTCCGCAGCTCGAATATCTCTCCGGGTCGTGCGCCCGTGATCAGGGCGGGTATGACCCGCGAGTCCGAGCAGGTAATGAACAATGCCTCCGGATATTGGCCTTCGGCCAGCTTCCGGTATTCGCCGCTCTCGAAATCGACGCGCCTCTTGAACGAGCGGGCGCGGTCCAGCAGTGCCTTCACGGTTCCTCCCGGCAGGGGGTTCGACCAGGGCTTTCCCGTCGTGCTCTCACCGTAGGGGGGCCACTGCCAGGCGAAGGTTAAGGGAACACTAGAGCGCGGCCAGGAATGGCCCATATTTCGTCCCGGCGGGCACTGAATCAGCGTCAACGAGCCATCCACGGACGGTTTTTGAGCAGCCGGTCACATTACCTCGGGTATGGGCGACGTGGTCATGACCGCTCTTGTAGCGTGTCCCCTCCACGGCACGGAATTCGTGCTGTCCGGATTCATGGGGAGACAGGACCTATGGGCGTACGAGTGCTGCTCATCGAGGACGACGAGACGATCGCCGAGCCGCTCGCCGAGGGTCTGGGTCACTTCGGGCTGACGGTCGACCACGTCTCGACCGGGGCCGCCGGGCTGAGAGGGCCGTACGGCGATGTCGTCCTGCTCGACCTCGGGCTGCCCGACATGGACGGCATCGACGTCTGCCGGGGGATCCGGCAGTACTCCGACGTGCCCGTCATCATCCTCAGCGCGCGCGGCGAGGAGGCCGACCGCGTTCTGGGTCTGGAACTCGGCGCGGACGACTATCTGGCGAAACCTTTCAGCCTGCGCGAACTGGTGGCCCGCATACGGGCGGTCACCCGACGCACCCAGCACGGCCGCGGCCTCCAACAGGGGCTGACCGAGGGCGAGTTCATGGCGACACCGCCGGGCGGGACGCCTGTGGTGGGCCCGTTCGGCACGGGTCCGCTCGGCGCGAGCCACCTCGGTACGGGGCCGCTCGGGTCGGGTCCGCTCGGGTCGGGGACCCTGGGGGCGGGGGTGCGGGTGACCGGCCTGCTCGGCGACGGGCCGGCCGCCGCCGCGGAGGCGCCTGGTGCCGGGGCTCCGGACGCCGGGCCCTCGGACAGCGGATCCTCGGATGCCGGGTACTCGAATTCCCGGTACTCGGGCGCCGGTTCGTCCGACTGGCGGTCCTCCCGCTCCGAGGGGGCGTACGAGTCGGGGTCCTCCGCGAGTGCCGGGTCCTCCGGTGCCTGGCCCCGGGACGCGGAACCCCGGGACGAGCCCCGGGCGGCGGAACCTCGGGAGGAGAAGCCTTTCAGGGGTGAGTCGTTCGGCGGCGAACCGTTCGCTGGTGAGTCGTTCTCGGGCGAGTCGTTCTCGGCGGGGCCGGACATGCCTGGGCGGGACACTCCTGGGTGGGACACCCACGGTCGGGGCATCCCCGGGCGGGACAGCGCGCGACGGGAGACCGCGGGGCGGGGCGGTTCCGGGCGAGGCAGTTCTGAGCCGGGTAACACCGGGCGAGGCAGGGCCGGTTCGGGCGAACCGGGGTCGGCCGGCGCGGGGGCGGATACGGCATCGGCCGCGCGGCCTTCGTACGACCGAACCGACGGCACAGGCACAGGAACAGGCGCGCGGCCCTCGTACGACCGGACCGATGGCACCGGCACGCGGTCTTCGTACGACCCGTCCGACGGCACAGGCACAGGCACCCGCGCGCGGTCTTCGTACGACGACCCCTCCGGCGGCACCGGCACGCGGTCCTCGTACGGCCCGTCCGGAGCGACTCGCGCGCCGGACTCGTACGACTCGTACGACTCTGCCGGGGGCACCCGCGCAGCGGCCTCGTACGGCTCCTCCGGAGGTACCCGTGCGCCGGACCCGTACGACCTGTCGTTCGACGAGTCGTCGCGTTCCTTCGAGGCCGGGTCGGCCTTCGAGTTCGCGCCGCCGGTTCCCGCCGGGCGGCCGAGGCGGGAGGCGTCGGCGGGGCCCGTCGAAGGGGCACTCGACGCCGAGTCGGAGCCGGTCGCCGAGACGCCGCCCGCGCCCGGTCCCCTCGTCGTCGACCGCCGTACCCGGCAGGTCTGGGTCGGGGACTCGCCGGTCTCGCTGACGCCGAAGGAGTTCGAACTGCTCGCGCTGCTCACCGAGGATCCCGGAGCGGTCTACTCGCGGCAGCAGATCCTGGACCGGGTGTGGGACCCGCACTACCAGGGCCCGACCAAGACGCTGGACGTCCATGTGGCCACCCTGCGAAGGAAGTTGGGGAACTCGGCGTGGATCCAGACCCTGCGCGGGGTCGGGTTCAGGCTGGCCGTGCAGAACCGGCCGCCCTCCGCGGGCGGGGGAGCGGGTGAGGCTGGAGCCTCGGGCGGCTCGTACGGGGAGCAGCCCGGCAGACCGAACGGCTCCGACGGTTCGTACGGCTCGTTCGGCGCTTCCGGTTCGTACGGCGCTTCCGGCTCAACCGGACCGACCGGACCGACCCGTCCAGCCGGCTCGTACGGATCGTTCGAGTCGTTCGGGCCGAGCGGGTCGAGCGGCGCGTACGACGACCTCCCGGACGGCGGATCGCACGAAGCCCGGCCGGCGGCCTTCCGGTGACGCGGCGCCTCCTGCTCAGTTACCTGAGTCTTGCCGTGCTGCTTCTGCTCTGCCTGGAGATTCCGCTGGGCTTCGTCTACTCCCGGGGTGAGCGTGAGCGGGTCACCAACATGGCGAAGGACGAGGCGGAGTCGGTCTCCGCGTACGCCTCGCTGGCCCTCTCCATGGGCGGACGCGCCGGGCAGGACCTGCCGGGCAGGGTGAGCCGCTGTGCCGAGCGCATCGACGGCAAGGTGGTGATCGTCGACCAGTCGGGCGCGCTGGTCACCAGCTCGCACACGCTGTCGGCGGCCGAGACCCAGGGGCTCGCCGTCCGTCCCGGGATCGCCGCGGCCCTGCGGGGAACCGCGACGCAGGACGTCCGCACCTCCACCATCGGAGGCGTCCAGTACCTGTCCGTCGCGGCGCCGATCGCGCAAGGCTCGTACAAACAGGGCGCCGTGTGGATCACTCTGCCCACGCAGATGGTGCATGCGCGGGTGCACCACGTCTGGCTGCTGCTGGCCCTCGGCGGGCTCGCGGCCCTCACCGCCGTCGCGGTCATCGGCTTCGCCATCGCCCGCTGGACCGGCCGCCCCATCCGTGAACTGGAGCTCGCCACCCACGAGTTGGCCGACGGCGGCCCGTCCACACCGGTGGCGATCACCAAGGGACCGCCGGAGGTGCGGAGTCTCGCGGCGACCTTCAACCGTACGGCCGCCCGCCTCGAACACCTCCTCGCCTCACAGCGCGCCTTCGCGGGCGAGGCCTCGCACCAGCTCAAGACGCCCCTCGCCGCGCTGCGGCTGCGCCTGGAGAACCTGGAGCCCGACATCGCCCTGAACGCCCGGGGCAGTCTGACCGCCGCGATGACCGAGACCGACCGGCTCGCCAGGATGGTCGAGGGGCTGCTGGCGATGGCCCGGCTCGACGAGAGCGCGGCGGTTCGCGAACAGGTGGACCTGGACCGGGTCTGCGCGGAGCGGCACCGGGCCTGGGCGCCGATGTTCGAGCAGTACGGGGTACAGCTCGTGCTGCTGGGCGACTACGGCGGGCCGGTCCTCGCCCTGCCCGGCGCGGTCGAGCAGATCCTGGACAACCTGCTGTCCAACTCCCTGCGGGTTTCGCCCCGTCACTCCACCGTCTCCATCGACCTGCGCAGGCCCGAGACCCACGAACGCCGCTTCGGTCACCGCCCGGCGGGGCCGGCCCGTGTCGAACTCCACGTCACGGACGAGGGCCCCGGCATGACCGAGGAGCAGCGCCGCCGCGCCTTCGACCGCTTCTGGCGCGCCCCCGACGCGCCGAAGGGCGGTACGGGTCTGGGGCTGGCCCTCGTCCAGCGCCTTGCCCACGCGAGCGGCGGGGACGTGCTGCTGCGCGCGGCTGCCTCTGCCTCCGGCGGGCTCGACGCGGTGGTTCGGCTGCCGCCCGTTGTCGGTGCCGTCGGTGCCCCCGCGGTGCCGCCGAGACCGCTGGAGAGCACCGCGCAACGGGTGTTCTGAAAGTGCGGGCCGGTGGGGGCTGGCCGCGCAGTTCCCCGCGCCCCTTGAAGGCAAGGGGCTTTGGGGCGCGGGGAACTGCGCGACCAGCCCCCACCGGGCCCGCACTCGACGTCATCGCCTGTCGCCCACTACCGCGACGCGCCCCCGTCGATCACAAGGTCCGTGCCGATCACGGACCCGGCGGCGTCGGAGGCCAGGTAGAGAACGGCCTCGGCCACCTCCTCCGTCGAGGAGACGCGGCCGAGCGGTGACTCCTCCTTCATCCGGGCGGCACGGTCGGCCTCGGTCTCGCCGGGGCGCAGGGACATGGTGGTCGCGGAGGCACCGGGGCTCACGGCGTTGATACGGATGCCGTCGGCGACGTGGTCGAGCGCGGCACCGGCGGTGAGCGCTGACACGGCGGCCTTGGAGGCCGCGTACGCGGTGGTGTTGGGCCACTGCTTGTGCGCGCCCAGGTTGGAGGAGACGTTGACGATCGCCCCGCCGCCCGGCTGGGTCCGCATCTGCCGGACCTCGGCCTGCAGGGCGAGGAGTACACCGGTGACGTTGATGTCGAGCAGGGTCCGCCAGTCCTCCTCGGGGAGGTCGGCGACGGGCTGTCCGCCGCGGAAGACGCCTGCGTTGTTCACGGCTATGTCGAGAGAGCCGAACCGGTCGACGGCCGTGCGGACGAGTGCCTCCACGTCCGCCGGGCGTGCCACGTCGGCGACCTGCGCCACCGCCGTGCCACCGGTCCGTTCGGCGAGGGCGACGGTCTCGTCGAGCGCCGCCCGGGTACGACCCGCCACGACGACGGAGGCCCCCTCGGCGGCGAACGCGAGCGCGACGGCCCGCCCGATGCCGGTTCCGCCCCCGGTGACGAGGACGGTGCGGTGCGAGAAGCGGGTGCGGTTCATGAGTGACTCCCTTTCGGACATGGTGAGTTGGGGAACGCGGAAGTGAGGATCAGGCGAGCCGCAGGGCCAGGGCCGCGGTGCCGAAGAGGGCCGCGGTCATCGCGAGGCTCGCCGTGTCGCCGCCGACGCCGAGCAACAGGGCGAAGACGACGGTCGGCCCGGTCTCCATCGCCGTGTTGTGCACCCCGCCCGCGAGCCCGGTCCGTTCCGCCGGCACCCGGTCGGTGGCCAGCACGGCTGCCCCGGCGAAGGAGGCGGCGACCCCGGTGGCCAGCAGGACGAAGCCGGGGAGAAGCCCGTACGCGTACGGGACTGTTTCATTCACTCCGAGGAGCGAGAGGAGTACGAGGCCCACGGCGCCCACGGCCAGCCCGGCACCGGTGACGACGGGTGCCCCGTACCGGCCGATGAGCCGCCCCGCCATCCGGCCCGACGCGAGGAGGGCCACGGCGAACGGCACGAACGCGGTCGACGTCCGCAGCGCCGACCAGCCGCGCTCGTCCTGAAGATGGAGCGAGAACAGCACGAAGACGGTGGCGGTCCCGGCCGCGGTCAGTGCGGTGGCGGCGAGCCCGAGCGCGCGCCGCCTGTCGAGCAGGAAGCGGGGCGGCAGCAGTGGATCGGGCGCCCGCCGCTCGACCCCGACGAACATGGCCAGCAGGACTACTCCGGTGACCAGCGGCGCCAGCACCCGGCCCGACGTCCAGGGCCACGCGTCGGTGAGCACCAGCCCGTAGCTGGCGGAGGCCAGCCCGGCGGTGGCCAAGAGCGCGCCGGGCAGGTCCAGACGGGGGCGGCGGTCCGGGTGCTGGGGCCCGCCCGTCCCGGAGTGGGGCCCGGTCGCCGCGGGCAGCACCCGTGGGGCCAGCGCGAGCGCCGCCACCGTCACGGTGAGCGGTACGGCGAAGGCCCAACGCCAGGACAGGAGTGCGGAGATGACGCCGGAGAGCAGATTGCCCGCCGTGGCGCCGAGGACGGACAGACCTCCCCAGGTGGCCATCGCACCGCCGTACGCGGCGGGGGAGGGGAACACCGTCCGCAGCACCGCCATCGCGGCGGGCGCGATCAGGGCCGCGCCCACACCCTGAGTGAGCCGGGCCGCGAGAAGCGCGCCGTACCCGGGAGCGAGCGGGGCGGCGGCCGACGCGAGCCCGAACACCAACAGCCCCGCGGTGAGCGCCCGTTGCCCGCCGTACCGGTCGGCGAGCCGTCCCCCGAACAGCAACAGCCCGGCGAACGTCAGCCCGTACGCAGCACTGAGCAGGATCAACTCCTCGCGCCGCACCCCGAATTCCACCCCGATCCCCGGCAACGGCACAGCCACGGCGGCCAACGTGAATATCAGGGTGACCTGCACACCCCCGAGCAACACGAACGCGGCTCGACTGGAGCGAGTAGGTGCCATCGTCACGGCCACGAGTTCCCCCCTAATTAGACCGATCGTTTCAATATGAGGTCAGGCAAAACGAGCCCCTTCAGGGGCGCGGGGAACTGCGCGATCTTTTAGGGGTGCGAGGAACTGCGCGACCAGCCTCCAGTCACCCGCACACACCAACGGCCCGGAGTGAACCGAATCAATCCAGCAGGGTCAGAGCCTGCTCGGCCGCATCCCGAACCCGTCCAGGCTCCGCCGACACCTTGCCGACCACGCGAAGCCCCTGCATCAACACCAGCAGCATGCGGGCCAACGCCCGAGGGTCCCGATCCTCCGCAAGCTCCCCCTGTGCCTGCGCCCGCACGAGCGCCGAGTGCATCAGCGTCTCGACGTGGTCCCAGCTGAGCTCCACGAGGCGGGCCGCCGCCGTGTCGTGAGGCGCGAGCTCGGCCGCGGTGTTGGTGACGAAGCAGCCCGCCCGCCGGCGGGCATCGTCCGTCGCCTCGGCGGCGAACCGGCGCACCGTCGCCCGCACGGCGGGCAACGCGGCCCCCGCCTGCGACAACTCGTGGAGCATCAGCGCGTCGCGCGACTCCCCGTACCGGTCCAGCGCCTTCAGGTACAGCTCGTGCTTGTTGCCGAAGGTCGCGTAGATGCTGGCGCGCCCGATGCCGAGATGCTCGACGAGGTCCGCCATCGACGTCGCCTCGTAGCCGCGCCGCCAGAACAGCTCAAGGGCCGACTGCAGCGCGGCGTCCGGATCGAACTCCTTGGTCCTGGCCACGTACCGCAGCCTAGACCTTTCTGAAACGATCGGTCAAGATGAACTCGGTGTGGGCCGGATGGAGCCCGATGCCAGGGCGGCCTATCGCGCCCGCACCTCGTACGTCGCCACCCTCACCGTCTCGTCGTCCAGGCACTGGCCCGACTCCAGGTCGAAGCGCTGCTTGAGGAGCGGTGAGGCGACGAACGGGTGGCCCTGGTGGGTGCCCGTGAGTCCGCGGGAGAGGACGGCCGCGCCGGAGAACGGGTCGCGGTTGTCGATCGCGTACATGCGGCCCGTGCGGTCCAGGAAGAGCGCGACCTGGTGGCCGTCCGGGAGCAGTGCCGCCACTCCGCGGCCGGGCATCAGCAGGGACAGGTCGCAGACCGCGAACCAGCCGTCCGTCAGCCGGAGTTGGACCGTTGTTGCGGTTGCCGTCGCGGTCGTCGTGGTCGTCTCGGAGGCCAGGGTCATCGCTGGGCGCTTCCTTCCAGGGGACGCGTGCCGATGGTCAGCAGCGGCAGGTCGGGCTTGATCTGGTCGCGCTCGGGGACGAAGCCGACGACCGGGTCGGGGGTGTCCGGCGCGTTCACGAAGGAGACGAAGCGGGAGAGCTTCTCCGGGTCGTTGATGGTCTCGGCCCACTCGTCGCGGTAGGCCGCGACATGCGCCGTCATCAGGGACTCCAGCTCCTCGCAGATGCCGAGCGAGTCCTCCACGACCACCTCGCGGATGTGGTCGAGGCCGCCGGGGATCCGCTCCAGCCAGGTCGAGGTGCGCTCAAGACGGTCCGCCGTGCGGATGTAGAACATCAGGAAACGGTCGATCAGGCGGATCAGTTCGGCGTCGGAGAGGTCCTGGGCGAGCAGGTCCGCGTGGCGCGGGGTCGCGCCGCCGTTGCCGCCCACGTACAGGTTCCAGCCGTTGGCGGTGGCGATGATGCCGAAGTCCTTCGACTGGGCCTCGGCGCACTCGCGGGCGCAGCCGGAGACCGCCGACTTGAGCTTGTGCGGGGAGCGCAGACCCCGGTAGCGCAGCTCCAGGTCGATCGCCATGCGCACCGAGTCCTGGACGCCGTACCGGCACCAGGTCTGCCCGACGCAGGACTTGACCGTCCGCAGCGACTTTCCGTACGCGTGCCCGGACTCGAAGCCGGCGTCCACCAACCGGGCCCAGATCAGCGGGAGTTGCTCGACGCGTGCGCCGAACATGTCGATCCGCTGACCGCCCGTGATCTTCGTGTAGAGGCCGAAGTCCCGGGCCACCTCGCCGATCACGATGAGCTTCTCGGGGGTGATCTCGCCGCCGGGGATGCGCGGCACGATCGAATAGGAGCCGTTCTTCTGGAGGTTGGCGAGGAAGTGGTCGTTGGTGTCCTGGAGCGAGGCCTGCTCGCCGTCCAGGACATAGCCGTTGGCGCCGATCGTGGGTGCGAGCGAGGCGATGATCGAGCCGACCGCGGGCTTGCAGACCTCGCAGCCGTCGCCGTCCTGGGCGCCCTCACGCCCGTACCGGTCCAGGAGTTGCCGGTAGGAGGTGACGCGCAGGGCGAGGACGATCTCGTACAGCTCCTCGCGGGTCTGGGAGAAGCAGCCGCACAGGCCCTTGTCGACCTCGACGCCGCTCGCCTCCAGCTCGGAGGTGACCAGCTGGCCGAGGACCTTGACGCAACTGCCGCAGCCCGTACCGGCCTTGGTGCACTTCTTCACCTCGGGCACGGTCGTGCACGCGTGGTCGGTGACCGCGCCGCGGATCGCGCCCTTGGTGACGTTGTGGCAGGAGCAGATGATCGCCTCGTCCGGCAGCGCGGACGGGCCGAGCTGGACGGACGCGCCGTCGCCGGCCGGCAGGACGAGCTGCTCCGGGGAGACCGGCGGGACCGAGCCGGTGAACGCGCGCAGCGTGCCGTACGCCTCCGCGTCGCCGACCAGGATGCCGCCGAGCAGTTCGCCGTTCCGGCCGATGACCAGCTTCTTGTACGTGCCGGAGCGGGCGTCGGAGTAGACGACGTCGAGGCAGTCCTCGGCCGTGCCGTGCGCGTCGCCGAAGGACGCCACGTCCACGCCGAGCAGCTTGAGCTTGGTGGACAGGTCGGCGCCGGTGAAGGACGCCTCGTCGCTTGCGATGGTCGCGGCGGCCGTCTCGGCCTGCTCGTAGCCGGGCGCGACCAGGCCGTACACCCGGCCGTCCGCCGCGAGCGCGCACTCGCCGATCGCGAACACCTGCGGGTCGTTGACGGTCCGGCACTGCTCGTCGACCGTGATGCCGCCGCGCTCGCCGACCGTCAGACCGCAGTCGCGGGCGAGCTGGTCGCGGGGGCGGACACCGGCCGAGAAGACCACCAGGTCGGTGGCGAGTTCGGAGCCGTCGGACAGCTTCATGCCGGTCACGGCACCCGAATCGTCCGTGAGAATCTCCTGCGTGCCCACACCGGTGTGGACGCTCAGGCCCATGTCCTCGATGGTGCGCAGCAGAGCCGCGCCACCGCCGTCGTCGACCTGCACCGGCATCAGGCGCGGCGCGAACTCCACGATGTGGGAGGTGAGTCCGAGCCCCTTGAGCGCGCCGGCCGCTTCCAGTCCGAGCAGCCCGCCGCCGACCACGGCACCGGTCGTCGCCCTCGACCTCGCGTACTCCTCGATCGCGAGCAGGTCCTCGATCGTGCGGTAGACGAAGCAGCCCTCGGCGTCCTTGTTCGGCACCGGCGGCACGAAGGGGTACGAGCCGGTGGCGAGGACGAGCGTGTCGTAGTCGACTGTCAGGCCGGAGCGGGCCGTCACCCGCTTCGCGGCCCGGTCGACCGTCTCCGCCGGGTCGCCGATGTGCAGCTCGATCCCGTGGTCCTTGATGAACTCCATGTCCGTCATGGACAGTTCCTCGGGCGTGGTCCCCGAGAAGTACGAGGTCAGCTGCACGCGGTCGTACGCGGGGCGTGGCTCCTCGCACAGCACGACCACGCGGTGCGTGGCGGTCAGGCCGCGCTCGGCGAGCGCTTCGAGGAAGCGCTGGCCGACCATGCCGTGGCCGACGAGCACGATCGTGGGGGTGCCCCCCAGGGTGGCGGTCATTCAGGAGCCTCCATCGTTAGCGCGATGACCTCGGGGGTGTACCTTCCGGCCAGGACCTCCGTGAGCAGGACCCGGTTGTACGGGGTGTGCTCCTCGTCGCCGGCGAGCGCGCCGGACAGGCCGGGCTCTCCGAGCCTGCGGGCGAGCCGTACGCCCGTGAGGTCGGCGCCGGTCACCACCACACGCGTATTCGAGGTCATGCGTCGCAGCGTGCGGTGCCGGTGTTACCCGGTCGCATCCCCCCTGTTTCCCGCGGGGAACGCTGCCCTCAGCGGGGCCGGGGCGCGGATGTGAGGGTTTTCGGCGGGCGGGGCGAGGGCGTCGTGAGGTCGCCCGGAAACGGGGCCGAGGTGCGGCTACCCCCACCCCCGGGAGCCGTGCGAGCACCATCGCTCTCCGGCACCGGCCGCGGCAGCCTTGAGGCGTCGGGCCACCCGCGCACCGCGCGTGTACACAGGGGAGCGAACCATGGACACCGCCCAGCAGCCGTACGTCCGGGAGGACGCGGCCGTACGGACCTGGCAGCTCGTGCGCCGCTTCCTGGACGTGGAGCTGTCCGGATCGCCCCGGGGCGCAGGTTCACCTGAAGCCCGACCCCAGGTTGCCCCGATGCCCGACCGTAGGTTGACGACATGCGCAGACTGACCGCCGCGCTCGCGCTCGACGTCCTGAGGCGGCCGATCGCCGCCTTCACGCCGAAGGCGCTCGCCGTACTCCTATACGCCCTGATCGCGCTCCCGCTCGCCCTCGTCGGCTTCGTGCTCACACTGGTGGGGCTGGTCGTCGGCGGGGCCCTGTCCGTCACCACGCTGGGCCTGTGGGTGCTGGCGCTGACCGTGCGGGGCGCGCTCGCTCTCGGTGCGGCCCAACGGTCCCTGGCGCGGCGGCTGTTGGGCCTGGAGATCGAGGAGCCGCCGACACCTCCCGCCCGGGGCGTACTCGGCAGACGGCGGGCCCTGCTCCTCGGTCGGGCCGGCTGGCGGGCCGTCGGCTGCGCGCTGGCCACACCCGTCACGGCCGTCCTCGGATACGTGGCGGTCCTGGGCGCGTACGCCTACGGGGCCCAGAGCGCCCTGCACCCGCTGCTCAAGCGCTGGAACTACCACACAGTGCGCGACGGCGACTCCGTACGGCACGTGTCGCTCGAAGTCCTCGGCGTCCAACTCGACTCCTGGCCACGGTGGTTGATCCCGATGACGGCCGGGCTCGTCCTCCTGGCCTGGGCCCCCTGGCTGCTGCGGCACGCCCTCGCCCCGCACCGCGCGCTGCTCGCCGCCACGCTCGGCACGAGCGACGCGGAGCGCCGCATCCGCACGCTGGAGGAGACACGCGCCCAGGCCGTGGACGACGCCGCGGCGACCCTCCGCCGCATCGAGCGCGACCTGCACGACGGCACACAGGCCCGGCTCGTCGGGCTCGCGATGCATCTGACGATGATCCGGGAACTGGTCGGAGCGGACGCCGACCGCGAACGTCTCCTCGCCGTCGTCGACACCGCGCAGGGCAATGCCAAGCAGGCCATCGCCGACCTGCGTCACCTCGTCAAGGGCATCCACCCTCCCGTGCTGGACCAGGGCCTGGACACGGCCCTGGCCACCCTCGCGGCCGACAGCGCCCTGCCCGTCGAGGTCGTCGCGGACATCGAGGCCCGCCCCGCGCCCGCCGTCGAGTCCATCGCCTACTTCTGCGCCGCCGAACTCCTCGCCAACGCGGCGAAACACAGCGGGGCGGCCGGTGCCACGGTCACGGTGACCGCCCGCGCCGGGCTGCTGCGGCTCACCGTCCACGACGGCGGACGCGGCGGCGCGGCGATCGGCGCGGGCTCCGGGCTCACCGGCCTGCTGACCCGCGTACGGACCGTCGACGGCACGCTCACCTGCGACAGCCCGCCGGGAGGGCCTACGGTGGTCACGGTCGAGCTGCCGTACTGAGCCGCAGTACTGCCTCACCGAACCGCCATGCCGGACCGTCATCCCGAACTGCCATGCCGAACTGCCTCACTGATCACGGGGGTCAGATGCGCGTCGTCATCGCCGAGGACTCCGCTCTCCTGCGCGACGGCCTTGCCCAGCTCCTCCAGCTGCGGGGCGTCGACGTCGCCGCGGCCGTCGGGGACGCCGACGCGCTGCTCGCCGCCGTGGCCGAGCACCGCCCGGACGCCGCCGTCGTCGACATCCGGCTGCCGCCGACCCAGACCGACGAGGGCCTGCGGGCCGCCGTACGTCTGCGCGCGGACCACCCCGGCACCGGGGTGCTGATCTTCTCCCAGTACGTCGAGACGAAGTACGCCGCACAGCTCCTGGGCACCAACCCGGGCGGCGTCGGCTACCTGCTCAAGGAAAGGGTCGTCGACATCGGGGAGTTCGTGGACGCGCTGGAACGGGTCGCCGCCGGCGGCACCGCCCTCGACCCGGAGGTCGTCGCCCAGCTCTTCGGCGCGAGCCGCCGCGCCAACGCCCTGGACGCCCTCACGCCCCGCGAACGCGAGGTGCTCGCGCTGATGGCCGAGGGCCGTACGAACCACGCCGTCGCCACGTCCTTCGGCGTCTCGGAACGGGCCGTCGAGAAGCACATCGCCAACATCTTCACCAAGCTCGGCCTGCTGCCCTCCGACACGGGGAACCGGCGGGTACTGGCGGTCCTGCGCTACTTGGAAACGGCGGGCTGAGCACCGTCGTCCACCGTGGCCCGAACCTCTGAAGATCCTCAAGGTTCACAGGATTCGTGGACGGCACATCTACCTCGTCCATAGTGTCGCGATCATGCCCGACATATCGCTGACCATGGTCGTTGTCCTGTGCCTGACCGCTCTCGCGGCGGGCTGGATCGACGCGGTGGTGGGCGGCGGCGGGCTCCTGATGCTCCCCGTACTGCTCCTCGGGCTGCCGAACTCGGGCTCGGCCGCCCAGTACGCGCTCGGCACCAACAAGGCCGTGGCGATCGTCGGCACCACGGGCGCGGCGGTGACGTACGCGCGCAAGGCGCCCGTGGACGTCGGCACGGCCGTACGGATCGGCCTCGCGGCGCTCGCCGGATCCTCGGCCGGTGCGCTGGTCGCTGCCGGGATGAGCACCGACGTGCTGAAGCCGGTGGTCATGGTCGTCCTGCTCGGCGTCGGCGCCTTCGTGATCCTGCGCCCGGCCTTCGGCACCGCGCCCTCGACCGCACCGGTCACCCCGCGCCGCGTCCTCGCCGCGATCGGCCTCGCGGGCCTCGGCATCGGCTTCTACGACGGACTCGTCGGCCCCGGCACGGGAACGTTCCTCGTACTCGCCCTGACCGCGCTGCTGCATCTCGACCTGGTGACCGCCTCCGCCACCGCGAAGATCGTGAATTGCTGCACCAACGCGGGAGCTCTCGCGATGTTCGCCTGGCAGGGCACGGTGTACTGGCAGCTGGCCGCCCTGATGGCCGTCTTCAACCTCGTCGGCGGAATGGTCGGGGCGCACACCGCCCTCAAGAAGGGCAGCGGTTTCGTCCGGGTCGTGCTGCTGACGGTGGTCTTCGCGCTGGTGGCGAACCTGGCGTACCAGCAGTGGCTGGCATAGCGGCCGACGTGGAGGCCGCCATGACCGGCTTCTAGCGGCTGCCCGTCAGGTGGGCGAAGACGACCACGTTGCCCTGGTAGCCCGTCGCCTCCGAATAGCCGCCGCCGCAGGTGATGACCCGCAGCTCCGGGCGCCCCGCGGCCCCGTACACCTTCTCGTCCGGGAAGTCATGGGCGTCGTACACCTCGACCGCGTCGACGGAGAAGAGGGCGACCCTGCCGTCGCGGCGCTCGATCTCGATGGTGCTGTCCTTCTCCAGGGCGCCCAGGTTGTAGAAGACGGCGGGCCCCTCGGCGTTGTCGACATGGCCGGCGACGATCGCGGTGCCGGTCTCGCCCGGCGCGGTACCGGCCTCGTACCAGCCGGCGAGGTTCGCCCGGTCGGCCGGTGGCGCGTCGAGGCTGCCCTGCGGGGTGAGGCCGAGGCCCAGGAGAGGGGCGTCCACCTGGATCGAGGGGATACGTACGTGTTCGGGCGGGGCGGGCGGCAGCGCGGCGGCGGCGGGCCGGTCCACATGAGCGCCTGCGCGCCCCTGCGCGGCGGAGGGCTGCGGCGGGGCATGCGTCTCGGCCCCACTGCGCAGCAGCCAGGCACCGGAGAGGAGGGCGACGAGGGTGACGGCGACTATTGAAAGGGTGCCGAACCGGTGCACGTGCGTCTCCTCTCCGGGGAGCTCGGGGCTCGGGGAGCTCGGGCCTTGGAGGCCTTGGGAGCCTTGAGGGCTTTAAGGGTCGGCGTCCCCGAACCCCTGGTGGTCGCGCCTGGTCCCGCGTCCCCCTCCGGGACGCGAGGGGCGTCGGGCCCGGAGGGGGAGGGGACGGCGGTACCGGCGGACGGACAGCGGAGGGTGTCCGTCAGATCCCGTCGCCTCTCGCCCGGCGATGCAGGAGCCAGGTACCGCCCGCGGCGGCGACGGCCAGGGCCGCCACTCCCGCCGCGGGCGGTACCTGGC
>NZ_LIQZ01000327.1 GCF_001418655.1 Streptomyces phaeochromogenes
GCGCAGCGCGCTGAGCGCGGCGACGGCCGCGGTGACCAGCACGAGCAGTGCGACACCGAACGCCCGGTCGTCGTTCAGGTCCACCGGACCGAAGACCGGCCGGGGGATCGACCACCCCGTGTCACCGTTCCTCAACCAGCCGATCTGGAAAAGGACTTGGTCCGCCAGAAAGGCGAGCGCGAGGGTCGCGAGGGCGAGCGAACGGCCGCCGAGCCGCAGCGCGGGAAGCGCCACCAGCGCACCGAGCACCGCCGCCGCGCACGTCCCCACGGCGGCAGCGGCCACGAACGGCCAGCCATGACTCATCAGCAGCCCCGCCACCAGCGCCGCCCCGGTCACGAAGGTCGCCTGCGCCAGCGACACCATCGCGCCGAGCCCCGTAACCACCGTGAAGGAGACGAACACCAGGGACAGGGCGAGCCCTTGGGCGAGGATGCCGCTCCAGAAGGGGGTCGTCACCGTGTAGAAGGCCACGGCGAGCAGCACGGCGGCCGTCGCCCACGGTCCCCACCGCCGGAGCCGGGAACGGCCCGCCAGATAGTCGACCGGCGGCGCGTCCACGGCCGCCGTCCCCGCCGTACGGCTGCGCCGCGTGAGCAACAGCAGCCCGGCGAACAGGATCAGGAACGGTACGGCGGTACGGAATCCGGTGATCCGCTCGGCGAAGCCCGCGTACCCGGCGACCAGGTTCTGCAGCACCCCGAGCCCGAGCCCGCCCGCGAACGCCAACGGGATGGAGACGAAGCGCCCGAGGACCGCCGCCGTCGCCGAGACGAAGAGGAAGAGCGTGAAGTCGTGGGCCGACAGGCCGAGTAGAGGAGTGGCGAGCACGCCCGCGAGGCCCGCGAGGGCCGACGACAGCATCCACGCGATCGACGACAGCCGGTCCGCGCTCAGCCCCCGCAGCTCCACCAGCGAACGGTCGTCGACGGCCGCCCGGAGCTTCAGCCCCAGCGGGGTGTGCCGCATCAGGATCCAGAGGCCGACTGCCACCACCGCCGTCGCGACCCAGGTGATCAGCTGGTCCGAGTCGATGCCGACACCGTCCGTCAACTGCCAGGACCTGGCCGGACTCGGCCCGACACCCGGCAGCCCGAACTGGTTCTCGGCCGGTTTCACCGACGCGCCCGCGTCCTCCAGCAGCTCGACGATCCACAGTCCGAGCGCGGGCAGCGCCACCAACAGCCCGATGGTGGCGACGATCTGGGCCGTCTCACCGACCCGCGCCAGCTTGCGGAACATCAGCCGGTCGAGACCCCAGCCGAGCGCGGGCGCCGCCACGCACACCAACAGCACGGCCGTCGGTACGGCGGGCCAGCCGAAGCCCGAGTGCAGCTCGTAGAAGGCGAGCGCGCACAGGTACGCGGTCGCGCCGTGGGCGAAGTTGAAGAGGCCCGAGGCCGAGTAGGAGAGCACCAGACCGGTGGCGAGCAGCGCGTACAGCGCACCCGACACCAGTCCGCTCAGTACGAATCCGAGAAGGTCCGCCATGCCGAGTCCCTAAATCCCCAAATCCCCGAGTCGTGAAGTCACCTTCGCCCGTGCCTGCTTGAAGTCGTGCCTGCTTGAAGTCGCGTCTACTTGAAGGGGATCGGCGGATAGCACTCGAAGGGCGACGAGACGGCGTACTTCCCGTCCTTGAGCTGGACGAGCGCCCCGCAGCCGAACGACTCCTTCTGGCCCTTGGGCTCCGCCCGGTCGCCGACCATCGTGCCGGTGTCCGTGAACCCGTCCGCCGCCTTCTGGAAGGACGCCACCGTCAGGTTCTTGCCGGCCTTCTCGGCGATGGCGAGGAAGAGGTCGGCCGACATATAGCCCGTCATCATGTGCATGTTCAGGGGTACGTCCTTGCCGGCCGCCTTCGCGATGTCCTTCTTGAACTGCGTCATCGCCGCGCTGTCCTGCTCGAACGGCTGGAACGACAGCAGGACGTGCACCCCGTCGAGCGCCTTCTTCGTCGCGCTCTTCGCGAGCAGCCCGGGGTCGTAGTCGGTCGGATCGGTGAGCAGCCCGGTGTACCCCGCGCGCTTGATCGCCGTGAACAGGCCGATGTTGTACGGGGTCTGCATCACGGAGACGACCGCGTCCGGTGCCTTGCCGCCGTTGCTGCGCAGGATCTCCTTCGTGTACGCCGACCAGTCGTTCGGCACGGAGGTCGCGGGCACCGACGGCTTCGCGAACGTCACCTTGAATCCGGCCGATGCGAAGCTCTGCTTGTACGTGCGGATGGCGAACGTCCCGGCGTCACTGTCGTTGGCGAGGATCGCCACGCTCCTGCCCGTCGAGCCGCCCAGCACCTTCTTGAGGCCCTCGGGCCAGGTCTGCGAGATGGTGCCGCCGGGCATCGGCACCATGCAGCCGCCGAAGCCGTAGATGTACGTGGGCCCGCAGAAGGACGGCAGCGTGCCCCAGCCGAAGGTGGGGACCTTCTGCTTCTGCAGGAAGTCCGCGCCGGAGAACGTCGTCGAACTCATCGGCGCGATCGCGAACACCTTGTCCTGCTGGACGAGTTTGCGGGCCGCCGTGAGGTTCTTGGCCGGATCCTGGCCGTCGTCCTCGGCGCCCAGGTAGTCGATCTTCCGCCCGTTCACCCCGCCTTCGGCGTTCGCGCGGTCGAAGCGGGCCCTGGCCCCGAGGTCGGTGTCCTTCTTCGAGTACCCGCTGGCGGTCGTCATCGACACGATGCCACCCACCTTGACGGAGGTGTCGGAGACTCCGCGTACGGAGTCCTCGGCCTCCGAACTCCCCGTGGTGGAGGCGGAGTTGCACGCGCTCACCAGGAGCAGGGCGGTTGCGGCCGCAGTGGCGGCGATGGTTCGGATCGGTCGCGACACGGTCGGTCCCCCTCCGTCGGGTGACCGAAATGATCCGTGCGATCTGACGATGCGTCAATATCTGACGCATCGATATGTGATGAACCGTCAGGCAAGGATGTATGTCAACTGGAGACCGGTTGTGGCTGGTCGCGCCGTTCCCCGCGCCGCTGACCGGGGCGTGCTACGCCCGATAGAGCGCCTCGACCTCCGCCCCGTACGCGTTCTCGATCGCCTTGCGCTTCAGCTTCAGGGAGGGCGTCAGCAACCCGTGTTCCTCGGTGAACTGGTGGGCCAGTATCCGGAACGTGCGGATCGACTCGGCCTGGGAGACCAGGGTGTTCGCGGCGACCACGGCGCGCCGCACCTCGGTCTCCAGGTCGGGGTCCCGGACCAGCTCCGACGGAGTCAGCTGGGGCTTGTCCCGCATCTGCAGCCAGTGCTCGACGGCCTCCCCGTCGAGGGTGACGAGCGCCGCGATGTACGGCCGGTCGTTGCCGACGACGATGCACTGCGCGACCAGCGGATGGTCGCGCACCCGCTCCTCCAGGATCCCCGGCGAGACGCTCTTGCCGCCGGAGGTCACCAGGATCTCCTTCTTGCGCCCGGTGATGGTGAGATAGCCGTCCTCGTCGAGCGCGCCCAGGTCACCGGTGGCGAGCCAGCCGTCGTGCAGTGTCGCGTCGGTGGCCTTGGGGTCGTTGAGGTAACCCTGGAAGACGTTGGCGCCGCTCAGCCAGATCTCGCCGTCGTCCGCGATGTGCACGGTCGTGCCCGGGATGGGCTGCCCGACGGTGCCGTACCGGGTGCGCTCGGGCGGGTTGGCGGTCGCGGCGGCCGTGGACTCGGTGAGCCCGTACCCCTCGTAGATCTGCACGCCGGCGCCCGCGAAGAACAGCCCGAGCCGCCGGTCCATCGCCGAGCCGCCGGACATCGCGTGCTTGATGCGACCGCCCATCGCGGCACGGATCTTGGAGTAGACGAGCTTGTCGAACAGCTGGTGCTGCACCCGGAGTGCCGCCGAGGGCCCGGGGCCGATGCCCCACGCCTTCGCCTCCGCCGCGTCCGCGTAGCGCACGGCGACCTCGACGGCCTTCTCGAACGGGCCCGCCCTGCCCTCCCGCTCCGCCTTCCTGCGCGCCGCGTTGAAGACCTTCTCGAAGATGTACGGCACCGCGAGGAAGAACGTCGGCTGGAACGCGGCCAGATCAGGCAGCAGGGCCGCCGCGTTCAGCTGCGGCTGATGGCCGAATTTGACCCGCCCGCGGATCGCCGCGACCTGCACCATCCGCCCGAAGACGTGCGCGAGCGGCAGGAACAGCAGGGTGGCCGCCTGGTCGCCGCGCTTGGAGTGGAACAGCGGCTCCCAGCGCTCGGTGACCGTGTCCGACTCGAACATGAAGTTGGCGTGGGAGAGGACACAGCCCTTGGGGCGGCCGGTCGTTCCGGACGTGTAGATGATCGTCGCCGTCGACTCGGGCGTGACCGCCCGCCGGTGCCGGTGCACCACCTCGTCGTCGATGTGGCCGCCGGCCTCGTACAGCTCCTGCACCGCGCCCGTGTCCAGCTGCCACAGCTTGTGCAGGGTCGGGAGCCGGTCGATGACCGTGGCGATGGTCATCGCGTGGTCCTCGTGCTCCACCATCGCGGCCGACACCTGCGCGTCGTGCAGCATCCAGAAGACCTGCTCGGCCGACGAGGTGGGGTAGATGGGCACGACCTGCGCGCCGATCGACCACAGCGCGAAGTCGAAGAGGGTCCACTCGTAACGCGTACGGGACATGATCGCGACCCGGTCGCCGAACCGGATGCCGTGCGCCAGCAGACCCTTGGCGAGCGCCAGGACCTCGTCCCGGAACTCGGCGGACGTCACATCGCGCCACTGGCCCTCGTCGTCCTTGCGGCCGAGTGCGATGTAGAGCGGATCCTCCTGGGCATGTTCGAACACGGCATCGGCCAGGCCGCCCACCGGCGGTGCCGACGCCAGGGGAGGGTTGGTGAACTCGCGCAATCCCCGCTCCTTGTGGTGCTCCACAGCGCCGTGAAAGCTACCCCACCATGCTCCTCGGCGGGAGGGGCGCCGAATCCGTGTGAGGGCGGGCGTACGCACTGGTCAACAGTTGAAATACGGCCACAATGGTGCTGGCCGGGACAGAATCCTTACTCTTCCGTAAGTTTCGGACCCGTAATCTCCACGGAATCTGTACGACCCGCTTACCGGTTCGCTGAGTCGGCCCGGCGGGGCGGGCGTTCGGGGTGCCTGTCGTGGGTGACGTGCGGGTTCGTCCGGGCTGAGCGCGCAGTTCCTCGCGCCCCTGAGGGCGCCCCTGCAGGGCTGCCCCAGGGGCTTCGGGCCAGGTCAGAGGCGCGGCGCCGGGACCCTCTTATCCGGAGCCGGGCTGTCGAGCGGCGAGGCCCCGCGCGGGCGAGGTGCGCGCACCAGCACCAGGATCAGCGCACCCGCGAGCGTTCCCGTCACACCCGCCACTACGGCTGCGGTGTTCAGGCCCGAGGCGAAGGCCGCGTGGAGGGTGTGGGAGGAGAAGGTGCCCCGCAGGGCCTCCGCACCGCCGCCCGCGAGGGTGTGGGCGGCCTCGTGCGGGAGGGTGTCCCGCATCCGGGACGTGAGGACCGTGCCGAAGACGGCGACGCCGAGCGCGTACCCGAGCTGCCGGGAGGTGTTGACCGCGCCGCCCGCCATGCCCGCGCGTTCGGGCCGCACGGTGGCCAGCGCGGCGCCCGCGAGTGTCGGCGCCACCAGACCCGTACCGAGGCCCACCAGGACCAGACCCGGCACGAGGACCGTCCAGGTGGTGCCCGCGTCGAGCACGGCCTGGCAGAACATGCCGGCCCCGATGAGCAGCAGCCCGCCGCCGACGGTGATCCGCGCCGGGACGCCGTGCAGCAGCTTGCCGACGAGCACCGACGCGACGACCGAGGCCCCGGTCAGCGGCAGCAGTACAAGACCGCCCTGCACCGGGCTCATCCCCTCCAGCGTCTGCAGCCAGATCGAGAGATACGGGATCACGCCGAACGCCGCCGCGTTGAAGGCCAGCGCGCCCAGCATCACGCCCACGAACGCCGGCCTGCGCAGCAGTGCGAGATCGAGCAGCGGATGGGCCGCCCGCCGCTCGGCGAGGACGAAGCAGAGCAGCGAGAGTGCCGCGAGCATGTACGACACGACGGTGGGCGTCGACGTCCAGCCGTCCGACCCGGCCCGCACCGTCGCGTACGTCGTCGCCCCCGCGAAGCACGCGAACGTCGCCGTACCCGCCCAGTCCACCCGCATCTCGCGCGGGCCGCGCGACTCGGGCACCACCCGCAGGGTCAGCCACACCGAGGCCACGCTCACCGGCAGGTTGACGAAGAAGATCCACCGCCAGCCGGGCCCCTCCGCGAGCAGCCCGCCGACCAGCGGCCCGACCGCCGCCGCGGAACCGCTCACCGCGCCCCACACACCGAGCGCGGCCGACCGCTGCCGTCCCTGGTGCACCGAGCCAAGGAGCGGCAGCGTCGTCGCGAACATCGCGGCTGCGCCCACCCCCTGCACCCCGCGGGCCGCCACCAGCATCCCGGGTCCGGACGCGAGCCCGCACCACAGCGAGGCCGCCGCGAACAGCACGACACCAGCCACATGCACCCGGCGCCGGCCCAGCACGTCGGCCGCGGCGCCCGCCGCGAGCAACAGCGCTGCGAGCGCGAGCGCGTACCCGTCGACGACCCACTGCAGATCGCTCAGCGAGGCGTCCAGCGCCCGCGCGATGTCGGGCAGCGCCACGATCACGATGGTCACGTCCAGCAGCAGCATGAACGTGCCCAGACAGACCGCTGTGAGCGGTCCCCATGTACGCATCCTCAACAACTCCTCATCGTCCCACGGCACGCGCCGGGTGAGCCGCGCCCTGCGGTCCTCGTACGCGCCGTGCCTCCCTCGTACGATGAGATGACGCCGGACGATCCAGGTGATCGGCGACGAAATGACGGCAGATACCGACACGGAAACGCGGGCCACCGATGGAATCCCCCACTTTCGACGCGCTCGACGTGGAACTCCTCCACGCACTGGAGGTCGACGGACGCGCCCCCTTCAGCCGGATCGCCGCCGTCCTCGGCGTCTCGGACCAGACCGCGGCCCGCCGCTACCGCAGGCTGCTCTCCGAGGGCGGGCTGCGGGTCGTCGCCGTACGCAACAACAGGAAGCTCGGCAGGGAGGACTGGATCCTCCGGCTGCGCTGCGCGCCGGACGGCGCGGAGACCATCGCGAACGCCCTGGCGCGCCGCCCCGACACGGCCTGGATCGGCCTCACCTCGGGCGGCACGGAGGTCGTCTGCATGACCCGGCCGCGTACCGCGGGCGACCAGGACGACCTGCTGCTCGGCAAGCTTCCGCGGACGCCCCACATCGTGGAGATCCGGGCCTTCCAGCTGCTGCACACGTTCTTCGGCGGCCCGGTGGGCTGGCTGGTCAAGCACGGGCCGCTCACCGGTGAGCAGGTCGCCGCGCTGCGTCCGGCGCCGGTTCCCGATGCCGGGCCCGCGCGGATCACCGCCGAGGACGAGCCGCTGGTCGCCGCCCTCGAACGGGACGGCCGTGCCACCTACCCGGAGTTGCAGCGGGCCACCGGGCGGTCGGAGTCCGCCGTCAAGCGGCGGCTCGGTCAACTGCTCGGTTCCGGCGCGCTGTTCGTCGACATCGAGTACGACACCGCGCTGGTCGGGTTCTCCGTCGGGGCCATCCTGTGGATCACGGCTGCGCCCGGGGCGATGGACGCGGTGGGGAGTGCGCTCGCCGGGCACGAGGAGATCGCCCATGCGGCGGCGACTGCCGGTCCGTCCAATCTGGTCGCCACGGTGGTCGCGCGGGACACCGCCGCGCTCTATGCGTATGTGAGTGGGAAACTCGGGCGGCTTGAGGGGGTGCAGCATGTGGAGACGTCGCCGTTCTTGCGGCGGGTCAAGCAGCTGACCTATCAGCAGCGGACGCGGTAGCGCTCCGCGGGGTGCGTTGTCATCTGCAGGTGCGTTGTGGCTGGGCGCGCCCACGCGGCGGAGCCGCACGATGTGACAGCCCCGCGCCCCTTACGGTGCGCCTCGGTACAGCTTGTTTCCGCCCGCCAGGATCGACGACGCCAGCGCGTCCGCCGCGCTCTTCGCCGCCGTGTGGCGTTTGGCGTGTACGAGGACGAAGTCGACCTCGCCGAGTTCGGGAAGGCCGGCGCGGTCGGGGACGCGGACCAGGCCCGGCGGGACGAGGCCGCGGGAGTGGGCCATGACGCCGAGGCCCGCTCGGGCGGCTGCGATGAGACCGTTGAGGCTGCCGCTGGTGCAGGCGATGCGCCAGGCGCGGCCCTGCCGTTCCAGCGCCTCCAGGGCGAGGGCGCGGGTGATGCCCGGCGGCGGGTACACGATCAGCGGAACCGGACGCTCGGGGTCCAGGCGGAGCCGCTCCGCGCCGATCCAGACCAGGCGGTCGTGCCAGACCAGTTCGCCGCGCGGGTCCTCGGGGCGGCGCTTGGCCAGCACCAGGTCGAGCTTCCCGTCGGCCAGTTGCTCGTGCAGGGTGCCCGAGAGCTCGACCGTCAGCTCCAGATCGACCTCCGGGTGGTCGTGACGGAAGCCTTCCAGGATCTCGGTGAGGCGGGTGAGGACGAAGTCCTCCGAGGCGCCGAAGCGCAGCCGGCCGCGCAGCCGCGTCCCCGTGAAGAACGCCGCCGCCTGCTCGTGCGCCTCGAGGATGCGGCGCGCGAAACCGAGCATCGCCTCGCCGTCCTCCGTCAGCTCCACGGAGTGGGTGTCCCGCGAGAACAGCTGTCGCCCGGCGGTGTCCTCCAAGCGCCGCACATGCTGGCTGACCGTGGACTGGCGCAGCCCGAGCCGCCGGGCCGCCTGAGTGAAGCTCAGTGTCTGGGCCACCGCCAGGAACGTACGCAGCTGTGAAGGGTCGTACACACTCCTCAGGCTATCGCGATTCATGATGACAGTCAGAGTGGTATGACGGATTCCCGATCAAGGGTCCGAGGAGGACGATGGAGAGGGCATGCCCCAGCACTGAACCGCCGGCACGGCACTGCCGGCAATGGACCGACTGATCGACTGAGCAACGGAGCACCGTGAAACGCCTGAAGTGGCCGTCCTGGCTGCCGATAGACCCGTACATCCTGCTACTGCTCGGGACGGTGGGGCTCGCCGCCCTGCTGCCCGCCCGGGGGACCGGCGCCGAGGTCGCGTCCGGCGCCTCCACCGCGGCGATCGCCTTCCTCTTCTTCCTCTACGGGGCCCGCCTGTCCACCCGCGAGGCGATGGACGGCGTACGGCACTGGCGGCTCCACATCACCGTCCTGGCCTGCACGTTCGTGCTGTTCCCGCTGCTCGGTCTGGCGGCCCGCGGCCTTGAACCGGTGATCCTGAACCACTCGCTCTACACCGGTCTGCTCTTCCTCACCCTGGTCCCGTCCACGGTCCAGTCCTCGATCGCCTTCACCTCGATGGCGCGCGGAAACGTTCCGGCCGCGATCTGCGCGGGCTCCTTCTCCTCCCTCGTGGGCATCGTGCTCACCCCGCTGCTCGCCGCGGCCCTTCTCGGCGGCAGCGGCGGCGGCTTCTCCGCCGACTCGCTCCTCAAGATCGTGCTCCAGCTGCTTGTGCCCTTCCTGGCCGGGCAGTTGCTGCGGCGCTGGATCGGCGGCTTCATCGCGCGCCACAAGAAGGTCCTCGGATACGTGGACCGCGGCTCGATCCTGCTCGTCGTCTACACCGCGTTCAGCGAGGGCATGGTGCAGGGCATCTGGCACCAGGTCAGCCCGCTGCGCCTGGGCGGTCTGCTCGCGGTCGAGGCCGTGCTGCTCGCCGTGATGCTGGCGATCACCTGGTACGGCTCGAAGGCACTGGGCTTCAACCGCGAGGACCGCATCGCCATCCAGTTCGCCGGGTCGAAGAAGTCCCTGGCGTCCGGACTGCCCATGGCGAGCGTGCTGTTCGGAGCCCACGCCTCGCTGGCCGTCCTGCCCCTGATGCTCTTCCACCAGATGCAGCTCATGGTGTGCGCGGTCATCGCCAAACGCCGCTCCCGCGACCCCGAGACGGAACAGCCCGTCACCCCGGCCCCAGCCGCAGAGTCACGAATCGCGGTCGGTACAGGGACACGTTCCGGCTGAGGTTCGCCTGTGCCGCGACACCGCCGTTCGCGTCCAGCCAGTTGACGTCGTAGCTGAGCACGAGCCTGCCCCGGCTGACCGTCGGGTGGAGCTGCGGGTTGTACGCGGCTACGCCCGTCCCCTGCTCCGGCAGCGGCGGGCTGAAGCCCTTGCCGGGCCCGTGCCAGGGCCCGGTGGGGGAGCACGCCCAGTACGAGGTGATCGTCGTCAGCCCCTCGGCGCCCGCCGCCATCGTGAACAGCACATACGTGCCCCCGTCCCGGGCGACCGTGAAGGCACTGCCCACCCCCTTGCGCCCGCCGTCGCCCAGCACGGGCTTCATGAGCGAGGGGATGGTCCACCGCTCGCCGTCCCAGTACCGCCACGCGCCGGGATCCGCCAGCCGGCCCCGGGGCACCCGCGCGACGTACGCCTTCGACGCCGGCTGGGCAGCCGCTCGCGCGTCGTCGCCGCCGAAGACGTACGTCCAGTCCCCGTCGTCGGTCAGCGCGGTCGTGCCGAACAGCACCCGCTTCGCCGGGTCCTGGACCCGCTGCTGGTCGAGGACCCGCACGATGCCTTCGAGCCGCAGGTCGGGCAGCGAGAGCGTGGCGACCTCGGTGGCCGTCGGCACCCCGTAGATCCACGGGTACGTGCCGGTCGTACGGGTCCACAGCACGACCCGTACGACCTGCTCGGACGAGCCGGGGGAGCGGGGTTCGACCCGGGCGGCCACCGGCCAGCGCCACTGGCCCGGGGCCGGGTCCGCGAACAGCGGTGCGGGCAGCGTGCGTTGGAGACGGCCGTCGTCCATGACCACGGCCGAGTTGCGCACCAGGGGCGCGGTCGTGTCCCGCCACGCGTAGGACTCGCCCGCCGGGTTCGGCGGGCGGTACACCTGGCCGAGATACGTGTCCGAGAACAGCCACAGCACCCGGCCGTCCGGCAGCCGCACCGAGTGCGTGCCGTCGCCGCCGGTCCAGTCGTCGGCCCGCGAGGCGTCGTCCCCGTACCGCGCGAACTCGCCCGTGAGCCCGGAGTCGGCGGCCCACGACTTGACCGTACGGGCCCGGCAGGCGCCCTCCCGGTCCTCGTCGTCCGGGAGGGCGGTGAGCAGCACGGCGCCGAGGACCAGGGCCAGGAGCAGGCCGATCCCGGTCCCCGTGCGCTGTCGTGCTCGGGCGTCGTCGGGCACGCCCGGGACGTTAGTGGCTGCCGCTCACCCGGTCCATGGGCAGCCACAGCACGGTGTCCCGGGTCACAGGCGCGTTCGTCGTGCGGACACCGGTCAACTCGGCGTTGCTCAGGGCCCGGTCGTAGACCCGGACGTCGTCGATCGCGCCCGTGAAGTGCGCCCGGCTGTCCAGCTTCTGCCCGACGTGCACACCGAACGGCCCGTTGCGGCTCACGGAACCCGGCACGTCCGCGGTGCTGATCGGGCTCCCGTCGATGAACAGCGTGAGCTGCCCACCGCCGCGACGCAGCGCCAGATGGTGCCACTGCCCGTCGTTGTACGCGCCGGTCGTGCGCACGGACGCGGACCGCGGGGCGCTCGCGCCGTCCCGCACGGTGATCAGCCCCTGGAGGCGCCCGCTCGCGGGTTCGCCGCGCAGCCACACCTGCGGCTGGGTGCCGCCGACCCCGCCCATCCATAGCAGGGGCTGCTCACCGGTGGTCGCGGTGTAGCGGAACCAGAGCGACGCGGTGAAGTCCTGCGTCCCGAGCGGCAGTTGGTCACGGTAGGGCAGGCGTACGGCGTCGTCGGTGCCGTCGAACTCGAGGGCGCCGCCGAACACGCCGTCCGTCTCCCCGGCTCCGCCGAGGACCGCCGCGCGGGGTGCGCGCGGGGCGCGATCGACGGTGGTCGGGTCGGGGCCGCGGCGGGGCCCCAGCCAGTCCTCGGTGAACCGCGCGAACCGGATCTCGTCGCGCGCGTCCACGGCGCCGCCCTCGTACAGCAGGCCCACCGTGCTGCCGCCGATGCCCACCATGTCCGAGTAGCCGGACCAGTCCGTCGTGACGACCGTGCCGCGGTCCACGCTGTCCCAGGTGCGTCCGCCGTCATAGGAGGAGCGGACCGTCATCGTGCGGCGGCGGTCCGGGTCGCCGGGGCAGGCGAGCAGGATCCGGTTGCCCAACCGCAGCGTGGAGCCCTGCACCTGGGGCGTGTAGAGGTCCGGGAGCGCACGGAAGGGCGAGGAGAAGCTGTTGCCGCCGTCCCGGCTGAACGCCTGGGTGCGGTGCCCGAGATCGGTGCCGTCCTGCTCACGGCCGCTGACGAGGATCGTCCCGTCGGCACCCTCGGTCATCGTCATCTCGGACGGCTTCTGCCGGAACGTGCCGTCGTCCGCGATCGGCCACGAGTCGCTCGCCCCGATCCGCCAGTGGTCGCCGCCGTCGTCGCTGACGACGAGCGCGGCATGGTTGGCACTCACTCGACTGCCGTTCCAGGTCTCGGTGTTGACCCCGAAGACCAGCCGGCCCGCGTGCCTGCCCCGGGTCAGCTGGATGCCGTGGACGGGACCGGTCGCGTACCAGGAGTTCCAGTGGGCGGGCAAAATCTCGTCGCTGAGGTCGCGCGGCTCGGACCAGGTGCGGCCGTCGTCGTCGCTGTGCTGCATGTGCGGGGTGCGGTCGCACGGGACATCGCAGTTGCCGCCGCCCGGACGCCCCGTGTTGTGCGTCTCCGCCAGCACGACGCGGCCGGTCTCGCGGTCCACGATCGGGGCGGGGTTGCCGTGCGTGTCGCCCGCGCCCTCGTTGACGACCTGGAGCGGGCCCCAGGTGCGACCGCCGTCGGTGGAGCGCTTGAGCACGATGTCTATGTCACCGGCGTCGCTGCAGTCGTTCACCCGGCCCTCGGCGAACGCGAGCAGCGTGCCCTTCGTGGTCTTCACGACGGCCGGGATGCGGTAGCAGGCGTAACCGGGATCCTGGGAGGCCTTGAAGAGCACCTGCTGCTCGAATCCGGTGGGCGCGGAGGCCGTGGTGGACGCGGAAGACGCGGTGGACCTCGCGGATTCGGCGGACCCGTCGGCCGGTTGGGCGTGCGCGGTGCCCGGCAACCCGAGCAGCGCGGTCGAGACGAGAACCGCTGTCAGGGTCGAGCAGAGGCGTGTGCGGGCGGTGGAGTCGAGACCCGGGCGAGCAGTGGATCTGAGACGTGCGCGAATGCTTGACGGCATGGTGCGACCTGCCCTTCATGCGTCTGGACATCTGGATACATCAGGACGTCTGGATAGGTCTGGACATCTGGACATCCCACGTCCAACGTGCGCGCCACAGACGCTACTTGGGCTCTCAGGCACCCCACAAGAAGCGTGCACGGGTCGTGCCGGGGGAAGTTGGCGCACGGCGGACCAGGGCTCGGTGCCGCTTGGCGGTGTGCGCCTCCCCTCGGCGGTCGGGCGGTTCGCGTTCCGGCGGTCGGGCGGGTGCCGTTCCGTGATCCTGGGCGACCGCCCGGAGACTGTGGAACACCCGGTGCCGAGGGCGGGCGACGACGCGTGCCGGGCTAGGCGAGTTCCCTCCGTCGGACGAGCGGCGGCGGCACCGGGAGGAGTCCCGCGGGTTCGGGGGCGGGGGCGGCCCCGCCACTTCTGCGGCAGACGAGCGCGTCCGGGTCGCCGGCGGGTGCCTGGAGGGTGTAGCCGTCCGGGCACGAGGCCCCGGGGTCGCCCTTCTCGCCCTTGGGGCCGGGATCCCCCTTCGGGCCCTGATAGCCCTGCGAGCCGTCGGAACCGGGCGGCCCGGCGGCGCCCCCCGCTCCGTCCGTGCCGTTCGCCCCGTTCAGGCCGTCGGCGCCCGCGGGACCAGGCTCGCCGGGCTCTCCGGAGGGTCCGGCGGGGCCCGGGGAGCCCGACGGTCCGGGCGGGCCGCTCTCGCCGCGTGGTCCGCGCAGGCCGCCGGGACCGGGTGCACCGCCCGCTCCGGTGGCGCCCCGGTCGCCCTTGGCGCCGGGCTCGCCGGGGGCGGCGGCCGGCACGCGCACCCGGTCGATCAGGTCGTCGACGGCGTCGGACGGATCGGGGGCCGCCGGGGTGCCGCCGCCGGCCTCGACCTGGGCGCGCAGATCGCGTACGTCCTGCGCCAGTGTCGAGACGGCCTCGCCGCGCCGGTCCGCCTCGGCGCGCAGATCGTCCGCCCTGCGGTCACCGGCGTCGATCCGGGCCCACAGGATGACCGCGATGCCGCTGAGCGCGATCAGCACGCAGACGAGGAAGACGCTGCGCCAGCGCGGGGCAAGCAGCCGCTGGAAACTGGTCACGGCGCTCCTCCCAGTCGGTGGATGTCGAGTCGCAGACGGGCGATCTCCGACTGGTCGGCGGTGTGCATCGTCGACAACTCGTCGATGCGCGTGTCGCGTTCGGCGATCTGGCGCTCAAGGCGGTCGCGCTCGGACTGGAGCTTCTCGGTCAGGCTGGAGTAGCCGTTCAGGGCGTTCTCGCCCCGCTTGCCCAAGTACGCCACGACAGCCGCGCCCAGCACGCCCGCGCAGGCAAGTAACGAGCCGAGCAGGGTGGTGCCGGCATCCAAGTAACTGCCTCCTACCTGGACGACGGGCCGTGCGTACGGGGCCCGTTCGAGGTTGTCCGGAGCAACGAGGCAAGTGCCTCCGGGGTACGCGCCCGCCCCGGTCGTACCTCCGGACGGGTGCTGACGGAGCGTCATGTCCGGCTGTACCACCGGTTGGTGGAACGGGGGCCAACCCGAGTGGTTCACCGGCCTGTTGATCCGGATTTCCAGTACGGACGGCTTATGCGGGCTAACGTTCCGTCATGAATGCACCGGACATGGAACCCCGCCTGGCCCTCGACCCCGCCCACACAGCCCTCGTGCTGGTCGATCTGATGGACCGCATCGTCGGACTGCCCCTGGAGCCCCACAAGGGGACCGAAGTCCTCGCCGTCGCCGAGGAGTTGGCGTCCGCCTTCCGGCAGGTGGGCGCGCTCGTCGTGCTGGTGCGCGTGGAGCGGCCGGGTGTCCACGAGCAGCCGCCCGGCAGCGGTCTGGTCGCGGGGCTCGCGGCGGAGGGCGACATCGAGATCGTGAAGCGGACCATCGGCGGCTTCCAGGGCACGGGGCTGCACGAGCGGCTCCGTGAACGCGGCATCTCCACACTGGTGTTCGGCGGCATCGCCACCAACCTCGGCGTCGAGTCCACCGCCCGCGCCGCCGGCGACCACGGCTACGACCTCGTCTTCGTCGAGAACGCCATGGCCGCCCTCACCGGCCCCGAACACGAGGCCTCGGTGAAGCTGGACTTCCCGCGCCTGGGCACGGTCGTCACGGCCGACGAGGTGCGCTTCGCAAGGGGCTGACCGGCAAGCAGTCCGCCTGAAGCAGGCCGGCTACTGGCTTGCGAGTGAGCCGAAGGGGCGCGCCGGTGTCGAGAGGGATGGGGGTCCCCCCCCGCTCGAGCGAAGCCGAGAGTGGGGGAGCGCGGAGGCCCGACGAAGGAGGGTCGAGCACGGTCGCCCTCTCGACACCGGCGCGCCCCGGAGGCGAACCGAGCGTTTGAACAGCAGGGCCCCTCCGGCGCAGGGGGCGCTCCCCGCCGGGTGGGGGCCCCGCCGCCGTGCAGCGGGGAGACCGGTCAGCCCTGGGAGGCCGCGGCCCGCAGGGCGATGCGGTGCTCGCCCGCGTACACGTTCATGGAGGTGCCCCGCAGGAAGCCGACCAGCGTCAGGTTCGACTCGGCGGCCAGGTCCACCGCGAGCGAGGACGGCGCCGAGACCGCCGCGAGGAACGGAATGCCCGCCATCACGGCCTTCTGCGCCAGCTCGAAGGAGGCCCGGCCCGAGACGAGCAGGACCGTGCGGGAGAGCGGCAGCGAGCCGTTCTGGAGGGCGCGGCCGACCAGTTTGTCGACCGCGTTGTGCCGGCCCACGTCCTCCCGGATGTCGACGAGTTCGCCGTCCTCCGTGAACAGCGCCGCCGCGTGCAGACCCCCGGTCCGGTCGAACACGCGCTGCGCCGCGCGCAGCCGGTCGGGGAGGCTCGCGAGCAGTTCGGGTTCGAGCCGCACCGGGGGAGCCGTGTCGCCCGCCGTGTCGTCGATCGACCAGCGGGCGGTCGTACGGACCGCGTCCAGGCTCGCCTTGCCGCACAGGCCGCAGGACGAGGTCGTGTACACGTTGCGTTCGAGGGTGATGTCGGGGATGACGACGCCGGGCGCGGTCCGCACGTCGACGATGTTGTACGTGTTCGAGCCGTCCACCGTGGCGCCCGCGCAGTAGACGATGTTCTGCAGCTCGTCGGCCGCGCCCAGCACCCCCTCACTGACCAGGAAGCCCGCCGCGAGCGCGAAGTCGTCGCCCGGGGTGCGCATCGTGATCGCGAGGGGTTTGCCGTTGAGGCGGATCTCCAGTGGTTCCTCGGCGACGAGCGTGTCCGGGCGGGTGGAGACCGCCCCGTCCCGGATGCGGATCACCTTGCGTCGTTCCGTGACTCGTCCCATGTCCTGATCAGTCCCGGTTCTGTACGTGCTGGTAGCCGAAGCGGCCCTTGATGCAGAGGTTGCCGTGGGTCACCGGGTTGTCGTGCGGCGAGGTGACCTTCACGATCTCATTGTCCTGCACGTGCAGGGTGAGGTTGCAGCCCACTCCGCAGTAGGCGCACACCGTGGTCGTCTCGGTCTGCGCCGGCTCGTCCCACGTACCCGCCGCCCGCATGTCGAACTCCGACTTGAACGACAGCGCGCCCGTCGGGCACACCTCGATGCAGTTGCCGCAGTACACGCACGCCGAGTCGGTGAGCGGCGCGTCGTGCTCGACGGCGATCCGGGCGTCGAAGCCGCGCCCGACGACCGAGATGGCGAAGGTGTTCTGCCACTGGTCGCCGCAGGCGTCCACGCACTTGTAGCAGAGGATGCACTTGTCGTAGTCGCGCACGTACAGGTCGTTGTCGACCTTCGGCTCCTCGTTGAGACGGGCCGCGTCCGGACCGAAGCGGTCGGGCTTCGCCTCGTACTCCTTGAGCCACCCGGCGACCTCCGGTGTGGTCGAGAGGTCGACCGAGGACGCGAGGAGTTCGAGGACGATCTTGCGGCTGTGCCGGGCGCGCTCGGTGTCCGTCTGCACCTGCATGCCCGCCTCGGCCTTGCGGGAGCACGCCGGGACGAGGGTGCGCGCGCCCTCGACCTCGACGACGCAGACGCGGCAGGCGTTCTTGGGGGTCAGGGTGTCGCCCTGGCAGAGGGTCGGGACGTCCTTGCCCACCGACCGGCAGGCGTCGAGGATCGTCGACCCCTCCGGGGCCCGCACGGGCTCACCGTCGATCGTGAACTCCAGCAGACGGCGGGGGATCCCCAGCGGTATCAAGGTCATTCGTACGCCCCCAGGCGGTCGATGGCGGATTCCACGGCGTTCCACGCGGTCTGCCCGAGACCGCAGATCGAGGCGTCCTTCATGGCGCGGCCCACCTCGCGGAGCAGGGCGATGTCGGACGCAGCCGCCGCGCCCGTCCGGTCGACGATGCGGTGCAGCGCCTCCTCCTGGCGCACGGTCCCGACCCGGCACGGCACGCACTGCCCGCAGGACTCGTCGCGGAAGAACTCGGCGATCCGCAGCAGCAGACGAGGCAGCGGCACGGTGTCGTCGAAGGCCAGCACGACCCCGGAGCCGAGCGTCGTGCCCGCCTCCCGCGTGCCCTCGAAGGTGAGCGGGATGTCCAGCTCGTCGGGCCGTACGAAACCTCCGGCCGCGCCGCCGAGCAGCACCGCGCGCAAACGTTTACGTACGCCCGCTAGGTCCAGCAGCTCGCCGAGCGTCGCGCCGAACGGCAGCTCGTAGATGCCGGGCCGGTCCACGCTGCCCGACACACAGAACAGCTTCGGTCCGGTGGACTTGCCGGTGCCGATCGCGGCGTACGCCTGGGCCCCCATCGTGAGGATGGGCAGCACGTTGACCAGCGTCTCGACGTTGTTCTCGGCAGTGGGTTTGCCGAACAAACCCTTCTCTACGGGGAAGGGCGGTTTCGACCGCGGCTCTCCTCTGTACCCCTCTATGGAGTTGAAGAGGGCGGTCTCCTCGCCGCAGATGTACGCGCCCGCGCCGCGCCGGATCTCGATGTCGAAGGCGTACCCCTGGCCGAGGACGTCGTCGCCGAGGAGCCCACGCGCGCGTGCCTGTCCGATGGCGTGCTCCATGCGTTCCAGGGCCCGCGGGTACTCGCCGCGCAGATACAGGTAGCCCTTGTGCGCGCCGACCGCGTAGCCCGCGATCGTCATCGACTCCACGAGGGAGTACGGGTCGCCCTCCATGACCACGCGGTCCTTGAAGGTGCCCGGCTCGGACTCGTCGGCGTTGCAGACGAGGTAGTGCGGATGGTCGGGCTGGGACGCCGTGGCCTGCCATTTGCGGCCGGTGGGGAAGGCGGCGCCGCCGCGCCCGACCAGGCCCGCGTCGGTGACCTCGCGGATGACCCCGGCGGGGCCGATCGCGAAGGCCTGCCGCAGGGCCGTGTAGCCGCCGTGCGCCCGGTAGTCGTCCAGCGAGGCCGGGTCGACCACACCGACGCGGCTCAGCAGCACGAGCTCCTCATGGCCCGCCCGGCCCGCCTGGGGCACCGCCAGGGCCGCCGGCGGCTCCTCGGGCGCCGAGTCGGGCGAGCTCGCCGCGAGCACGGCCCGCTCGACGGTCGCGGGCGCCGACACGGCCGTACGCACCGGATCCCCGGCCTTGACCGCCAGCGCGGCCGGAGCGCGTTCGCACAGGCCCAGGCAGGGGCTGCGCTCGACGCTGACACCGCTGCCGAGGCCGAGCCTGGCCTCGACGCCCGCGCACAGCTCCGATGCCCCGGCCGCCGCGCACGCGAGGTCCGTGCAGACGTGCAGGACCGTCGCGGGCCGCGGCTTCACCGAGAACATCGCGTAGAAGGTGGCGACCCCGTAGGCCTCCGCCGGCGGCACGGTCAGCCGTCGGCAGAGGTAGTCGAGGGCGCCCTCGCTGATCCAGCCGATCCGGTCGTTGACGGCGTGCAGCCCCGGCAACAGCAGGTCACGGCGTTCCCGGGCCTCACGCCCGCCGCGTGCCCACCTGAGGTCGGCGTCGGAACGGTCGGCGCCCTCCCACGATGACTCCGGAGGACCGAGCAGCGTGTCGATGGCCGCCCGTTCCTCGTCCGTCGGCTTGCTGTCACCGAAGCGCAGGTCCACTTGACATCACCTCACTTGAATAGCAACCGGCAGCTTGTCGATCCGGATCGCCGACGCCTTGAACTCCGCCGTCCCCGCGATCGGGCAATTGGCCTCGATCGTCAGCTGGTTGGTGTCCACCTCGTCGGGAAAGTGCATGGTCATGAACGCGAGCCCGGGCCGCAGCGCGGTGTCGACCCACACCGGCGCCACCACCGCCCCGCGCCGCGAGGAGATCTGGACCTCCTCGCCGACCACCACGCCGTAGCGCTCCGCGTCCTCCGGGCACAGCTCGACGTACTCACCGCGCCGCAGCGGCGAGGCGAAACCGCCGCTCTGCACCCCGGTGTTGTACGAGTCGAGCCGCCGACCGGTGGTCAGCCGGATCGGGTACTCCTCGTCCGTCAGGTCGACGGGCGGGTCGTGCTGGACCAGACCGAAGGGCGCGAGCCGGCCGCGCTCGGCCGGGTCGGACGCCCACAACCGGCCGTGCAGATAGGTCGGTTCGATCCGGTCCGTCTCCGGGCACGGCCACTGGATGCCCTGGTGCTCCTCCAGCCGCTCGTACGTCATCCCGAAGTGGTCCGGGGACACCGACCGCAGCTCGTTCCAGACGGCCTCGGAGTCCGCGTACTTCCACTCGTGGCCCATTCGGGAGGCGAGGTCGCAGAGGATGTCGATGTCCTCGCGGGCCTCACCGGGCGGGACCACCGCCCGGCGCACCCGCTGAACGCGCCGCTCGCTGTTGGTCGTCGTGCCCTCGGTCTCGGCCCAGCCGGCCGTCGCGGGCAGGACGACGTCCGCGAGCTCGGCCGTCTTCGTCAGGAAGATGTCCTGGACGACGAGGAAGTCGAGGGCCCGCATACGCCGTATCGCCTGCTCGCTGTCGGCCTCCGACTGCGCCGGGTTCTCCCCGATGCAGTAGACGGCCTTGAGCGTGCCCTCCTCCATGGCCTCGAACATCTCGGTGAGGTTCATCCCGTAGTGGGGCTGGATGACGGTGTCCCAGGCGGACTCGAACTTCAGCCGGGTGTCCGGGTCGAGGATGTCCTGGAAGCCGGGCAGCCGGTTCGGGATGGCGCCCATGTCGCCGCCGCCCTGCACGTTGTTCTGCCCCCGCAGGGGCTGCAGCCCGGAGCCGAACCGGCCCACATGGCCCGTCAGGAGCGACAGGTTGATGAGCGCGCGGACGTTGTCCGTGCCGTTGTGGTGCTCGGTGATGCCGAGCGTCCAGCACAGCTGGGCGCGCTCGGCGCGGGCGTAGGCGTGCGCCAACTCCCTTATCGCGGCGGCCGGTACGCCCGTCACCTTCTCGGCGAGGGACAGCGTCCAGGGCTCGACGAGCTGCCTGTACTCCTCGAAGCCGGTGGTCGCCCGCTCGATGAACGCGTCGTTGGCCAGCCCCGCCCGGATGATCTCGCGGCCGATCGCGTGCGCCATCGGGATGTCCGTGCCGACGTTCAGCCCGAGCCAGCTCTCCGCCCACTCGGCCGTGGATGTGCGGCGCGGGTCGACCGCGTACATCCGGGCGCCGTTCCTGATGCCCTTCAGGACGTGATGGAAGAAGATCGGGTGAGCGAAGCGGGCGTTGGAACCCCACATCACGATGAGGTCGCTGTGCTCGACCTCGGCGTACGAGGAGGTGCCGCCGCCGGATCCGAAGGCGGCCGACAGGCCCGCCACGCTGGGCGCGTGGCAGGTCCGGTTGCAGGAGTCGACGTTGTTGGTGCCCATGACCACGCGGGCGAACTTCTGCGCCACGTAGTTCATCTCGTTGGTCGCGCGGGCACAGGAGAACATGCCGAACGCGTCGCGTGCCGCGCCGAGGCCCCGGGCGGCGCGGTCCAGGGCCTCGTCCCAACTCGCCCTGCGGAAGGGCTCGTCGCGCGAGTCGCGGACCAGCGGATACTCAAGTCGGGTGTAGGTCTTGGGAGTTCGGTCGCGCTTCCTCATGCGGTGGTCCTCACGGTCCTCATGCGGGTGCTCATGGCGGTCCTCATGCGGCGGTCCTCAGGGCGAGCAGGTCCGAGATGGCGTGGACGGTGCGGAGCGTGGGCACCGGGACGTCGGTGATCTCCGCGAGTTCGACGACGGCGGCGAGCAGCACGTCGAGTTCGAGCGGTTTGCCGCGCTCCAGGTCCTGGAGCGTCGAGGTCCGGTGGTCGCCGACGCGCTCCGCGCCGGCCAGCCGCCGTTCGATGGAGACGCCCACCTCGCAGCCGAGCGCCTCGGCGACCGCGAGCGTCTCGGTCATCATGATCTCGATGACCCGGCGCGTACCGCCGTGCAGGCACATCTGCCGCATGGTCGCGCGGGCCAGGGCGCTGATGGGGTTGAAGGAGATGTTGCCGAGCAGCTTGAGCCAGATGTCGTTGCGCAGGTCCGGCTCGACGGGGCACTTGAGTCCGCCCGCGACCATGGCCTCGCTGAACGCCGCACAGCGCACCGAGACCGAGCGGTCGGGCTCCCCGATGGAGAACCGGGTGCCTTCCAAGTGGCGGACGACTCCCGGTCCTTCCAGCTCGGTCGCCGCGTAGACCACGCAGCCGATGGCCCGTTCGGGCGCGATCACCGCACTGACCGCGCCGCCCGGGTCCACGCTCTCGACACGGTGGCCGTCGTGCGGGCCGCCGTGCCGGTGGAAGTACCACCAGGGGATGCCGTTCTGGGCGGCGATGACCGCTGTCGTGTCGTTCAGGAGAGGCTCGATGAGCGGCCCGCACGCCGCGTACGAGTTGGCCTTCAGGCCCAGGAAGACGAAGTCGACCGGGCCGACCTCGGCCGGGTCGTCGGTGGCGTGCGTCCGCGCGGTGAAGTCGCCGCGCGGGCTGAGCACTCGCACTCCGTGCTGCCTCATGGCCGCGAGATGCGGTCCACGGGCGATGAGGTGCACATCGGCACCCGCGCGATGCAGCGCGGCACCGACGTAGGCGCCGATAGCACCGGCGCCGAGAACTGCCACTTTCACGGGAGGGGCTCCGTTCGGTCGAGGGTACCGAGGAGACGCTGAACAGCGTTGAACCATGTCGACTGAATATTGTCTACAGTATGGGAGTTGGGGCAGCAAGGGTTCGCGCAGCACCTGCGACAGGCTTGAGGGCTCCACCGGGTATCGCCGGATGCGGCCCGGGGTTCGCTGAGCGTCGCGTCCCGAACACCCTTGGTGGAGCAGCCGAGTTCGGTCAAGGTCCGGATGAGCCCGGCGCCCGAATGCCGTTCGTCGGATCGAACCGACCGTTCGTCGCGCATCGCATACCGTTCACCGCACACGGCATACGCGTTCGTGTGGCCGTCTTCCCAACCGGCCGACCGGTTCCTATCGTCCGGGATCATGAGTCCCCCTGTAGCCCCACCGGGCTGGAGCCGTTGGCTGGTCCCGCCCGCGGCCCTGTCGGTCCACCTCTCCATCGGACAGGCCTACGCCTGGTCCGTGTTCAAGCCGTCCCTGGAGTCCGCGCTCGACCTCAGCGGCACCCAGAGCGCCCTGCCCTTCCAGCTCGGCATCGTGATGCTCGGCCTGTCCGCCGCGTTCGGCGGCACACTCGTCGAGCGCAACGGGCCGCGCTGGGCGATGACGGTCGCCCTGATCTGCTTCTCGTCGGGCTTCCTGCTCTCCGCGCTCGGCGCCGCCACCGAGCAGTACTGGCTGATCGTCTTCGGCTACGGCTTCGTCGGCGGCATAGGCCTGGGCATCGGCTACATATCGCCCGTCTCCACGCTCATCAAGTGGTTCCCGGACAGGCCCGGCATGGCCACCGGCATCGCGATCATGGGCTTCGGCGGCGGCGCGCTCATCGCCTCGCCGTGGTCCGCGCAGATGCTGGAGTCCTTCGGCTCGGACAGCTCCGGCATCGCCAAGGCATTCCTCGTGCACGGACTGACGTACGCCCTCTTCATGTCCCTCGGCGTGTTCCTGGTCCGCGTGCCGCGCCCCACGAAGACCGCGGCCGACGGCACTCCGGCGCCGCTCCAGGGCGTACAGGTCTCCGCGAACAGCGCCATACGCACCCCGCAGTTCTGGTGCCTGTGGGTGGTGCTCTGCATGAACGTGACCGCGGGCATCGGCATCCTGGAGAAGGCCGCCCCGATGATCACGGACTTCTTCTCGGACACCTCCACACCCGTCTCGGTGTCGGCGGCGGCCGGGTTCGTCGCGCTGCTCTCGGCGGCGAACATGGCGGGCCGCATCGGCTGGTCGTCGACGTCCGACCTGATCGGGCGCAAGAACATCTACCGCGTCTATCTGGGCGTCGGCGCGGTGATGTACGCCCTCATCGCCTGGGTCGGAGACTCCTCGAAGCCGCTGTTCATCTGCTGCGCCCTGGTGATCCTCTCCTTCTACGGAGGCGGCTTCGCGACCATCCCCGCCTACCTGAAGGACCTCTTCGGGACCTACCAGGTCGGCGCGATCCACGGGCGGCTGCTCACCGCCTGGTCGACCGCCGGAGTCCTCGGACCGCTGATCGTCAACTGGATCGCGGACCGGCAGGAGGAGGCCGGCAAATCCGGAGCGTCCCTCTACGGAGTGTCACTGATCATCATGATCGGGCTGCTCGTGATCGGCTTCGTCGCCAACGAACTCGTCCGCCCGGTCAACGCCCGCCATCACATCCCCGCCCAGAGGGAGGCCTCCGATGTCCACGAGCGACAGCAGTCCGCCTGAGGGCAGCACGCCCGACCGTCGTCCGTTGATCGCCTTCGCCTGGCTCTGGGTGGGGGCGCCGCTGGCCTATGGTCTGTACGAGCTGGTGCAGAAGGCCACCCAATTGTTCACAGGGTAGGTGCTCGGGTGTCCGAGGGCCTGACAGAAGCCGACAAGGGTGGCACACCAATCCTGTGGCATTACGTGCCCTCGTACCCGTGAGTACCTGATCAGACTGGTGAGTCCCGTTACCCAGGCAACCAAGGGGACCGCCCATGAACGGCTCACGCATCGCCGCTGTCGGCCACTACCAGCCCGCCAGGATCCTCACCAACGAGGACCTGGCGGAACTGGTCGACACCAGCGACGAGTGGATCACGAGCCGGGTGGGCATCCGTACGCGGCACATCGCGGGCCCCGACGAACCGGTCGACGAGCTGGCCGCGCACGCGGCGGCCAAGGCCCTGGCGGCAGCCGGCCTCGCCCCCGACGACATCGACTTCGTCCTGGTGGCCACCTCCACCGCCGTCGACAAGTCGCCGAACATGGCCGCCCGGGTCGCCGCCCGCCTCGGCATCCCCTCGCCCGCCGCCATGGACGTCAACGTCGTCTGCGCGGGCTTCACGCACGCCCTGGCCACCGCCGACCACGCCGTACGCGCGGGTGCCGCGACCCGGGTGCTGGTCATCGGCGCCGACAAGATGTCCGACGTGGCCGACTGGACGGACCGTACGACCTGTGTGCTCGTCGGGGACGGGGCGGGAGCCGCCGTTGTCGAGGCCGCGGAGGATGCCGGCATCGGGCCCGTGCTGTGGGGCTCGGTGCCCGAGATGGGACACGCGGTACGTATCGAGGGCACCCCCTCGCGGTTCGCGCAGGAGGGCCAGAGCGTCTACCGCTGGGCGACCACCAAGCTCCCGTCCCTCGCGCGCGCGGCCTGCGAGCGCGCCGGTCTGACCCCCGAGGACCTCGCCGCGGTCGTGCTGCACCAGGCCAACCTGCGCATCATCGAGCCCCTCGCCGCGAAGATCGGCGCCGTGAACGCCGTCGTGGCACGCGATGTCACCGAATCGGGCAACACCTCCGCCGCCAGCATCCCGATCGCCCTGTCCAAGCTCGTCGAGCGCGGCGAGATCTCCACCGGCGACCCGGTCCTCCTCTTCGGCTTCGGCGGCAACCTCTCGTACGCGGGACAGGTCATCCGCTGCCCGTGACGTGCGCGTATGCCGTCGGGCGAGTCGCTCGGGCGGGGCGTGTGACGAGGCCAACTCCCCTCCGGCCTGGCCATTGTGCGCCGTAGACTGTAGACGAAAGACAATTGATACTGGCTTTGAGGCTGCCGTGCCGCCGCGTGTACGCCGCCGCTGCCCAGGAGGGGGACCGCGATGTTGTCGACCGGACTGCCGCAGGGGTCGGTGCCCAAGCTCGAACGGCCGGGACCGCTGCGGGACCGTGTCTACGAAGCACTGCTCGAACTGATCACGACCCGTGCCCTGCAGCCCGGCCAGCACCTGGTCGAGAGCGAGTTGGCGGGGCACCTCGGGGTCTCCCGGCAGCCCGTGCGCGAGGCGCTGCAGCGGCTGAACACCGAGGGATGGGTCGATCTACGGCCCGCCCAGGGCGCCTTCGTGCACGAACCGACTGAGGCCGAGGCGGACCAACTCCTCACCGTACGCACGCTGTTGGAGGCCGAGGCCGCCCGACTCGCGGCGGCCAACACGGGCACGGCGGGCATCGCCGCCCTCGAGGAGCTGTGCGCCCAGGGCGAGGAGGCGGTCGGCGCCGACGACGTGGACGGAGCGGTCGCGATGAACGCCCGCTTCCACGCGAAGGTCATGGAGCTCGCGGGCAACACCGTCCTCGCCGAACTGGCCGCCCAGGTCGACCGGCGGGTCCGCTGGTACTACACGCCGGTCGCCCGGCAGCGCGGCCACCAGTCCTGGATCGAGCACCGCGACCTGATCGCCGCGATCGCCGCCCGCGACGAGCAGCGCGCGACCGAGGTCATGCGCGCCCACACGGAGCACACGCGCCGGACGTACCACGCGCGACCGCGCGACTAGACGACCGGAAAGGTCTTGTGAGGCGAGGCGAGGCGGCCCCGGCCCGTCAGAACGCGTCCGCGTGTTCCGTCGCCCACTGCCGGAACGTGCGCGGCGGTTGCCCTGTGACCTCCTCGACCGTGGGCAGGACCTGGGACTCGTCCAGGATCCCGTCGGCGAAGAAGCGGAGGAACGCCTCGGCGTACGGAGCCGGGAAGGCGGCCCCCAGTGCCTCGCGGGCCTCCTCGTCCGTGAGGCCGACGGTACGCAGCTCGCGGCCCAGCACCTCACCGATGACGGCGATCCTGTCGGCGGGCAGCAGCGACTGAGGGCCCGTCAGGGTGTAGACGTGGCCCGCGTGTTCGGACGAGAGGAGCGCCCGGGCGGCGACCTGGGCTATGTCGTACGGGTCGATGTCCGCCGTACGGACTCCGGGGAACGGCACACGTACCTCGTCGCCCTTGCGTATCTGGTCCGCCAGCGACACCGCGTTGGACATGAAGCTCACGGGCCGCAGGAAGGTCCAGGCGAGCCCGGACTCGCGCACCCCGTCCTCCGACGCCCGCATATAGCGGGTGACCGCGTTCCCGTCGTCGACCGCGGCCGACTTGCCGGACAGCATCACGACCCGCTCGACACCCGCCGCCCGCGCGTCGGCGAGAACGGCCCGCTGCCCCTCGTACCCGGGCATCAGGAACAGGGCCCGCACCCCGTCGAGCGACGCCCGTACGGTCTCCGGGCGGTTCAGATCGCCGGCCACCCCCTCGGCACCCTGCGGCAGTCCGGCCCCCTCGCCCGAACGGCTCATCGCCCGCACCGGCTCACCCGCGGCGGCCACCGCGCGCACCACACCGGCGCCGACGTTCCCCGTGGCACCCGACACCAGGATCATGAGTTTCCCCCTCTCCCGCCCCGGGCCACGGCAGCCCGGAGCACAGGGTGCCCATCCTGCTGTGTCCTTCCGCGCGTGGCCACCGCCCCAACTCGCTTTGTCCTCTGAGTGGAAGAAGTAGTCAGCAATTCGTGCGCAACTTCTTCCCAGCTTCGGCAGCCGCTGCTACGTTCCACTCGAAAGCCAACGACGGCGGTGCCGATGAGGCGGGGAGGGGCTCGTGAGACGCATGACGGCGCGACCCGGAAACGCCCACCAGGCGCGGCTGCTCAGGCTGCTGCGTGACGGGGGTCCCAACTCGCGGGCCCAGCTGGGCGATCAGGTGGACCTCTCGCGGTCCAAGCTGGCCGTCGAGGTCGAACGGCTGCTGGAAACGGGCCTTGTCGTGGCCGACGGACTCGCCGCCTCGCGCGGTGGCCGCCGCTCCCACAACATCCGGCTCGCTCCCGCACTGCGCTTCCTCGGGGTCGACATCGGCGCCACCTCGGTCGATGTCGCCGTCACCAACGCGGAGCTGGAGGTGCTGGGGCACATCAACCAGCCCATGGACGTACGCGAGGGCCCGGTCGCGGTCTTCGAGCAAGTGCTCGCCATGGCAGCGAAGTTGAAGGCCTCGGGGCTCGCGGAGGGGTTCGACGGCGCCGGCATCGGCGTACCCGGCCCGGTCCGTTTCCCCGAGGGCGTCCCGGTCGCCCCGCCGATCATGCCGGGCTGGGACGGGTTCCCGGTCCGCGAGGCGCTGAGTCAGGACCTCGGCTGCCCCGTCATGGTCGACAACGACGTGAACCTGATGGCGATGGGGGAGCAGCACGCGGGCGTGGCCCGTTCCGTGGGCGACTTCCTCTGCGTCAAGATCGGTACCGGTATCGGCTGCGGGATCGTCGTCGGCGGTGAGGTCTACCGCGGTACGACGGGCAGCGCGGGCGACATCGGCCATATCCAGGCCGTGCCGGACGGCCGCCCGTGCGCGTGCGGCAACCGGGGCTGCCTGGAGGCCCACTTCAGCGGCGCCGCGCTCGCCCGCGACGCCACGGAGGCCGCCCAGCAGGGGCTTTCCCAGGAACTGGCGGCACGGCTGGAGGCGGCGGGCGCCCTGAGCGCCGTCGACGTCGCCGCTGCGGCTGCCGCGGGTGACGCCACCGCGCTCGATCTGATCCGCGAGGGCGGCAACCGCACCGGCCAGGTCATCGCCGGACTCGTCAGCTTCTTCAATCCGGGCCTGGTGGTGATCGGCGGCGGTGTGACCGGACTCGGCCACACCCTGCTCGCCGCGATCCGCACCCAGGTCTACCGCCAGTCGCTGCCTCTGGCGACCGGCAACCTCCCGATCGTACTGGGGGAGTTGGGCCCCACCGCCGGAGTCATCGGCGCGGCCCGGCTCATCAGCGACCACCTCTTCTCACCCGCGTAACGCCTGCTTCCAGAGCCGCAACAGCGCCACATCTCCACGAGCCGCAAGAGCGCCACCTTCTCCGAGCCGCAAGAGCAGCACCTCTTCCCGAGGCGCTCCCGCACCACACCTCACAACACACCTCGCTTCGCCCTGCCCTCACTCCGCCCTGCCCTGAGACCGGCCCGCACGCCGAGGGGAACCGTCATGGCTCCAGAACCACCCCTGCTCACCATGTCCGGCATCACCAAGTCGTTCCCCGGTGTCCGGGCCCTCGACGGCGTCGACCTCGACGTCCAGACCGGCGAAGTGCACTGCCTGCTCGGCCAGAACGGCGCGGGGAAGTCCACGCTCATCAAGGTCCTGGCAGGCGCCCACCAGCCGGACGACGGCACGATCACCTGGCGCGGCGAACAGGTCACCCTGCGCTCGCCCATCGCCGCCATGCGCCTCGGCATCGCCACCATCTACCAGGAACTCGACCTGGTGGAGCACCTGTCGGTGGCCGAGAACGTCTACCTCGGCCATGAGCCGACGACCGCCGGTTTCGTCGTACGCGGCAAGGACGCCAAGGCGTCAACTGCCGCTCTGCTCAAGCGACTTGGGCACTCGGAGGTCGATCCCGCACGGCTCGTCGGTGACCTGTCCGCCGCCCAGCAGCAGATCGTCTCCATGGCACGGGCGCTCTCCCACGACGTACGCCTGATCGTCATGGACGAACCGTCCGCTGCCCTGGACCCCGACGAGGTCGACAACCTCTTCCGTATCGTCGGCGACCTGACCGCGGAGGGCGTCGCCGTCGTCTACATCTCGCACCGGCTGGAGGAGATCCGCCGCATCGGCGACCGGGTCACGGTCCTGAAGGACGGCCGGGCGGTGGCGGGCGGACTGCCCGCGAAGTCGACGCCGACCCGCGAGGTCGTCGCCCTGATGACCGGGCGGAACGTCGAGTACGTCTTCCCCGAGCGGCCCACGCACCAGGCGCTGCCCGATCCCGTGCTGGAGGTCCAAGGCCTCTCCCGCGACGGTGAGTTCGCCTCGCTCGACCTCACCCTGCGCCCCGGCGAGATCGTCGGCCTCGCGGGACTCGTCGGCTCCGGCCGCTCCGAGATCCTGGAGACGATCTACGGCGCCCGCAGGCCGAGCACCGGTCAAGTCCTCGTCGACGGAAAGCGGTTGAAGCCCGGCAGCGTGCGCGCCGCCGTCCGCGCCGGACTTGGCCTCGCCCCCGAAGAGCGCAAGGCGCAGGCCCTGCTGATGCTGGAGTCCGTCACCCGGAACGTCTCCGTGTCCTCCATGTCCCGCTTCTCGTACGGGGGTTGGCTCGACCGGAGCGCCGAGCGGAACGCGGCGCAGAAGGCGACCCGCGAGCTGTCACTGCGCCCCGACAACCCGTCCGCCCCCGTGCGCACCCTCTCCGGCGGCAACCAGCAGAAGGCGGTCCTCGCCCGCTGGCTGCTGCGCGGCTGCCGGGTGCTGCTGCTCGACGAACCGACCCGCGGCGTCGACGTCGGCGCCCGCGCCGAGCTGTACGCCGTCATCCGCCGCCTCGCCGACGAAGGCCTGGCCGTGCTCATGGTCTCCAGTGAAGTACCCGAGGTCCTCGGCCTCGCCGACCGCGTCCTGGTGCTCCGAGAAGGCCGGGTCGTGCACACGGCGCCCGCCCAGGAGCTCGACGAACACCGCGTACTCGACCTCGTCATGGAAGGAAGCCCGGCGTCATGACGCAGCCCGTGTCCCCGCCCCGGGACGAAATCCCGAAGCTGTCACCACAGGTGGAACCCAGTCCGTGGCGGGCGGTGGTGGCCCGTGCCGACGTCCGCACGCTCTCGCTGCTCGGTGTGCTCGCCGCCCTGATCCTCATCGGAGGCATCACCAAGCCCGACGAGTTCCTCGACACCCGCAACCTCCAACTGGTCCTCACCCAGGCCTCGGTGATCGGTGTCGTCACGGTCGGCATGACCTTCGTCATCATCTCCGGCGGCATCGACCTGTCCGTCGGCGCGATCGTCGCGCTCGCCTCGGTGTGGGCGACGACCGTCGCCACCCAGGACTTCGGCTTCGTCGGCATCTTCTTCACGGCGGTGATCGTCGGCGTCGGCTGCGGCCTCGTCAACGGGGTGCTGATCGCGTACGGCACCATGGTGCCGTTCATCGCGACCCTGGCCATGCTCGCCTCGGCCCGCGGGCTCGCCCTCCAGATAACCGACGGCAACACCCAGGTCGTCACCGTCGACGGCATCCTCGACCTCGGTGAGCGCGACTCCTACGTCCTCGGCGTCCCGCCGCTCGTCATGGTGTTCGCGGTCGTGACGATCATCGGCTGGCTCGTGCTCAACCGCACCACCTTCGGCCGCCGCACGGTCGCCGTCGGCGGCAACGCGGAGGCGGCCCGACTCGCCGGCATCGACGTACGCCGCCAGCGCCTCTACCTCTACCTGCTGTCCGGACTGTGCTGCGGCATCGCGGCCTTCCTGCTGATCATCCTGTCCGGCTCGGGCCAGAACACCAACGGCAACCTCTACGAACTCGACGCCATCGCCGCCGCGATCATCGGCGGCACGCTGCTCACCGGGGGACGCGGCACCATCGTCGGCTCGGTGCTCGGAGTCCTGATCTTCACCACGATCACCAACATTTTCGCCCTGAACAACCTGCAGAGCGACGTCCAGCAGATCGCCAAGGGCGCGATCATCGTCGCCGCCGTGCTCGTCCAGCGCCGTACCGCCAGCACGACCTGAGGAAAGGGTTCACCATGCCAGAGATCACGAGCCGCAGAGGACTGCTCTTCGGCACCGCCGCCGTCTCGGCCGGTGTCCTCCTCGCCGGTTGCACCAGCAACGAATCCAAGGACGAGCCGGCCTCCAACGACCAGCCCGCCGCCGACGACAAGCCCGGCAAGCAGGTCACCATCGGCTTCGCCGGCCCGCAGGCCGACCACGGCTGGCTCAACGCGATCAACGACAACGCCAAGAGCCGCGCCAAGAAGTACAAGGACGTGACGCTGGAGATCACGGAGGGCTCCAACGACACCGCCCAGCAGATCGGCCAGATCGAGACGCTGATCAACAAGAAGGTCGACGTCCTGGTGGTGCTGCCCGCCGACGGCAAGGCGCTCACCCAGGTCGGCCTCCAGGCCATGCGCGCGGGCATCCCGGTCGTCAACCTCGACCGGATCTTCAACTCCCCGCAGGCGTACCGCTGCTGGATAGGCGGCGACAACTACGGCATGGGCCTCAACGCCGGCCACTACATCGGCGAGCAGCTCAAGGACAAGAAGGGCGCCCGGGTCATCGAGCTCGCGGGCCTCGACAACCTGGAGCTGACGAAGCAGCGCACGCAGGGCTTCGACGCGGCCCTGAAGAACTACCCGAACATCAAGAAGGTCGCCCGCCAGGCCGCCGAGTTCACCGTCGAGTCGGGACAGGCCAAGATGTCCCAGCTCCTCCAGGCCCAGTCGAACTTCGACGCCCTGTGGAACCACGACGACGACCAGGGGGTCGGCGCCCTGCGCGCCATCGAGCAGGCCGGACGCGACGACTTCCTGATGGTCGGCGGCGCGGGCGCCCTGTCCGCGATGCAGGCCATCGAGTCGGACAACAGCGTTCTCAAGGCCACCGTCCTCTACCCGCCCACCATGGCCGCGTCCGCGATCGACCTCGCCCGCGCCCTCGGCCAGAGCAAGGGCATCGGCGGCCTCGCCGAGTTCGAGATCCCCTCGTCCCTGACGCTCTACTCGGCAGTCGTCGACAAGGAGAACGTCAAGACGTACCTGCCCACGGGCTTCAAGTAGGCCGTGCCCCGTCAGGGGCGCCCCGTAAGGGGCGCGGGGAACTGCGCGACCAGCCAAAACGGACCCGCAGTCTCCAACCGTGCAGCAAGCGGAGCGCCCCCGCACGACACCCCCCACCGCGCCACGACGAAGAGGAGGACCTCCGCATGGGACAGCCGCAGCAGCCCGACGAGGCACAGGCCGGGGCAGCGGCCGGAAGGCCGCCCCTGGGCGTGGGCATGGTCGGATACGCGTTCATGGGCGCCGCCCACTCACAGGGCTGGCGCACCGTGGGCCGTGTCTTCGACCTGCCACGCCGACCGGTCCTCGCCGCCGTCTGCGGCCGTGACGCGGGAGCCGTACGAGCGGCGGCCGACCGGCTCGGCTGGGCCGCCGCCGAGACCGACTGGCGGGCGCTGATCTCCCGCGAGGACGTCGACGTGGTCGACATCTGCACCCCCGGCGACAGTCACGCCGAGATCGCCGTCGCCGCGCTTGCCGCCGGCAAGCACGTGCTGTGCGAGAAGCCCCTCGCCAACACGGTCGAGGAGGCCGAGGCGATGGCCGAGGCCGCCCGAGCCGCGGCCGAGCGCGGCCAGGTGGCGATGGTCGGCTTCAACTACCGCCGGGTGCCCGCCACTTCACTCGCCCGGAAGATGGTCGCCGAGGGGCGTCTCGGCACCCTGCGGCACGTCCGGGTGACCTACCTTCAGGACTGGTTGGTGGACCGGGAGTTCCCGCTCACCTGGCGGCTGCGCAAGGAGACGGCGGGCTCGGGAGCGCTCGGCGACCTCGGCGCGCACATCGTCGACCTCGCCCAGTACCTGGCGGGCGAGCCGGTCGTGGGAGTGTCCGCGCTCACCGAGACCTTCGTACGGGAGAGGCCGCTGCTGTCCGGATCCTCCAGCGGCCTCTCGGCGGCCGGGGGCAGCGACCGCGGGGCCGTCACGGTCGACGACGCCGCCCTGTTCACCGGACGGTTCGCCTCGGGGGCCCTGGCGTCCTTCGAGGCCACCCGGTTCGCCACCGGCCGCAAGAACTCCCTGCGCATCGAACTCAACGGCGAGAAGGGCTCGTTGGCCTTCGACCTGGAGCGCCTCAACGAACTCTCGTACCACGACGGCACGGAACCCGGCACCCACGCCGGCTTCCGCCGCATCCTCGTCACCGAACCCGACCACCCCTACCTGGAGGCCTGGTGGCCGCCGGGCCACGGCCTCGGCTACGAGCACACCTTCACCCACCAGGCCCGCGACCTCGTGCACGCGATCGCGGACGGCGCGCAGCCGCTGCCCTCCTTCGCGGACGGGCTGCAGGTCCAGCGCGTGCTCGCGGCGGTCGAGGAGAGCGCCGAGAAGAACTCCGTCTACACCCCCATCGCGAGCTGAGGAAGGCCAGTCCATGCCGCGCAACTTCACGCTGTTCACCGGCCAGTGGGCCGACCTGCCGCTCGAAGAGGTCTGCCGGCTCGCCCGCGACTTCGGCTACGAGGGGCTCGAACTCGCCTGCTGGGGCGACCACTTCGAGGTCGACAAGGCCCTCGCGGACTCCACCTACCTCGACTCGCGCAGGGAACTGCTCGACAAGTACGGCCTCAAGTGCTGGGCCATCTCCAACCACCTGGTCGGCCAGGCCGTCTGCGACGCCATCATCGACGAACGCCACCAGGCGATCCTGCCCTCCCGTATCTGGGGAGACGGCGAGGCCGAGGGCGTACGGCAGCGGGCGGCGGCCGAGATCGCCGACACCGCGCGCGCCGCGGCGGCCTTCGGCGTCGACACCGTCATCGGCTTCACCGGGTCCGCGATCTGGCACCTGGTCGCGATGTTCCCGCCCGCCCCCGAGTCGATGATCGAGCGCGGCTACGAGGACTTCGCCATGCGCTGGAACCCCATCCTCGACGTCTTCGACACCGAGGGCGTGCGGTTCGCGCACGAGGTCCACCCCAGCGAGATCGCGTACGACTACTGGACAACTCAGCGCGCCCTGGAGGCCGTTGACCACCGGCCGGCCTTCGGGCTGAACTTCGACCCCTCGCACTTCGTCTGGCAGGACCTCGACCCGGTCGGCTTCCTGTGGGACTTCCGCGACCGGATCTACCACGTGGACTGCAAGGAGGCCCGCAAGCGCCTCGACGGCCGCAACGGACGCCTCGGTTCCCATCTGCCGTGGGGCGACCCGCGCCGCGGCTGGGACTTCGTGTCCGCGGGCCACGGCGACGTCCCCTGGGAGGACGTGTTCCGGATGCTGCGCTCCATCGACTACAAGGGCCCCATCTCGGTCGAGTGGGAGGACGCGGGCATGGACCGCCTCCAGGGCGCACCCGAGGCACTCACCCGGCTGAAGGCCTACGACTTCGAACCTCCGACGGCGTCCTTCGACGCGGCGTTCGGCGGCAACGACTAGCCACCCCCCTCACAGAGTTCGTTCCGGGGTGACGGCGCACCCCGGCGCATCGCACCCGCATGTACAACCAGCCCCACTCTGGAGGCATTCCGTGCACGGGAACGACCACATAAGCACCACCAGAACCGAGAGCCACAGACGACGCCCGAGACTGCGACTGCGCAAGGCGCTCGCCCTGTTCACCGGAGCGCTCCTCGCGGGTGCCTCGCTCACCCTGGCCACACCGCCGGCGGGCGCCGCCGTCGCCGACCCGGCCGCCGCGCCGGCCGCACCCGTGGCAGCCGAGGACTTCCAGCAGGTCACCCTCGCCAAGGGCGAACCCGAGGTCGGCGAGCCCATGTCGCTGGCCGTCCTCCCGGACCGCTCGGTCCTGCACACCTCGCGCGACGGCGAACTGCGGATCACCGACAGTGCCGGCAACACCAAGCTGGCGGGCAAGCTCGCCGTCTACTCGCACGACGAGGAAGGCCTGCAGGGCGTCGGCATCGACCCCGGCTTCGCCGACAACCGCTTCATCTACCTCTACTACGCCCCGCCGCTCGACACCCCGGCGGGCGACGCCCCCGAGACGGGCACCGCGGCCGACTTCGCGCCCTTCGACGGCGTCAACCGGCTCTCGCGCTTCGTCCTGAACGCGGACGGCACCCTCGACAACGCCAGCGAGAAGAAGATCCTCGACGTCCCGGCGACCCGCGGCATCTGCTGCCACGTGGGCGGGGACATCGACTTCGACGCGGCCGGGAACCTCTACCTGTCGACCGGTGACGACTCCAACCCGTTCCAGTCGGACGGCTACGCGCCCATCGACGAGCGCGCCAACCGCAACCCCGTCTTCGACGCGCAGCGCACCTCCGGCAACACCAACGACCTGCGCGGCAAGATCCTGCGCATCAAGGTGAACGCCGACGGCTCGTACGCGGTCCCGGACGGCAACCTCTTCGCGCCCGGCACGGACAAGACGAAGCCCGAGATCTACGCGATGGGCTTCCGCAACCCGTTCCGCTTCAGCGTCGACAAGAAGACCGGCATCCTCTACGTCGGCGACTACGGCCCGGACGCCGGTGCCGCCGATCCCGCGCGCGGCCCGGCCGGCCAGGTCGAGTTCGCCCGCGTCACCGAGCCCGGCAACTTCGGCTGGCCGTACTGCACGGGCAACAACGACGCCTACGTGGACTACGACTTCGGCACCGGCGCGTCGGGGGCCTCCTTCGACTGCTCCGCGCCCAAGAACACCTCGCCCAACAACACCGGTCTGACGGACCTGCCCCCGGCCCAGACCGCGTGGATCCCCTACGACGGCGGTTCCGTGCCCGAGTTCGGCAGCGGCTCCGAGTCCCCGATGGGCGGCCCGGTCTACGACTACGACGCCTCGCTCGACTCCCCGGTCAAGTTCCCGGAGGCGTACGACGGCGACTTCTTCGCCGGCGAGTTCGGCCGCCGCTGGATCAAGCGGATCGCGTCCGACGACAGCGGCACCGTGCAGTCCATCAACGACGTGCCGTGGACCGGCACCCAGGTGATGGACATGGCCTTCGGCCCGGACGGCGCGCTGTACGTCCTCGACTACGGCCTCGCGTGGTTCGGCGGTGACGAGAACTCGGCCCTGTACCGGATCGAGAACGCGACCGACGGCCATTCGCCCGTGGCACAGGCCGCGGCCGACCGCACCTCGGGACAGGCGAAGCTGAAGGTCAAGTTCTCCTCGGCCGGCACCACGGACGCCGACGGTGACGCCCTCACGTACAGCTGGGACTTCGGCGACGGCGGCAAGTCGACGGCGGCGAACCCGACGTACACCTACAAGAGGAACGGCACCTACACGGCGACACTGACCGCGAAGGATGCCACCGGGCGGACCGGCAGCGCCAGCGTACGGATCGTCGTCGGCAACACCGCGCCGAAGGTGACCCTCCAACTCCCCGAGGACGGACAGCTGTTCAGCTTCGGTGACGCGGTGCCCTTCAAGGTCAAGGTGACCGACCCGGAGGACGGCAGGTCGATCGACTGCGCCAAGGTGAAGGTCAGCTTCGTCCTCGGTCACGACAGCCACGGCCACCCGCTGACCACCGCGAACGGCTGCTCCGGCACCATCCAGACCAGCGCCGACGGCGGCCACGACGAGGACGCGAACATCTTCGGTGTCTTCGACGCGGAGTACACCGACAACGGAGGCGGCGGCCAGGAGGCGCTCACCACGCACGACCAGAACGTCGTCCAGCCCAGGCACCGGCAGGCCGAGCACTACGGCAAGTCGGAGGGCGTCACGATCCAGACGAAGGCCACCGCACACGGCGGAAGGACCGTCGGTGACATCAACAACCGCGACTGGATCTCCTTCGAGCCGTACGTCCTGAGCAACGCCACGAAGATCACGGCACGCATCGCCTCCGGCGGCACCGGCGGCAAGCTGGAGGTCCGTGCGGGCTCGCCCACCGGCCGCCTGCTCGGCACCGCGACCGTCCCGGTGACCGGCGGCTGGGAGAACTTCCAGGACGTCACCGCCAACCTGACGAAGGCGCCGCGCGGCACCACCACGCTCTACCTCGTCTTCAAGGGCAGCGGTACCGGGTCCCTGTACGACGTGGACGACTTCACCTTCACAACCCGCTGAGGGAGGTGCGCCATGCGAGCAACTGGCCGAACAGTGACCGCTGTCGTCGGCGCCGCCCTGCTCATCGGGTGTGTGTCGGGACCGGCCGCCTCGAAGGGATCCTCCTCCGGCCCGTCGGGGTCCTCCGGGGCCTCCGAGTCGAAGAAGCCCTCGAAGGGTGAGCGGGTCCTGGTGTTCTCCAAGACCGCCGGGTTCCGGCACGACTCGATCCCCGAAGGGGTCGCCGCGGTGAAGAGCCTCGGCGCCGAGAACGGGTTCAGGGTGGACGCCACCGAGGATGCGGGAGCCTTCTCCTCGCGCAACCTCTCCCGGTACGACGCCGTGGTGTTCCTCTCCACGACCGGGGACGTCCTCAACGGGGCCCAACAGCGGGCCTTCGAGGGCTACATCAAGCGCGGCGGCGCCTACGTGGGCATCCACGCCGCCGCCGACACCGAGTACGACTGGGAGTTCTACGGTGGCCTCGCCGGCGCCTACTTCCAGTCGCACCCGGCGATCCAGCCCGCGCGGATCGAGGTCGAGGACCGGGCACACCCGGCCACCTCGCACCTCGGGGAGTCCTGGAACCGTACGGACGAGTGGTACAACTACCGCTCCAATCCCCGGGACCGGGCCCACATCCTGGCCTCGCTCGACGAGTCGTCGTACAGCGGCGGCACGATGAGCGGCGACCATCCGATCGCCTGGTGCCAGGAGTACCGGGGTGGCCGCGCCTTCTACACCGGCAGCGGTCACACCAAGGAGTCGTACGCCGATCCCGCCTTCCGGCAGCACCTGCTGGGCGGAATCCAGTGGGCCGTCGGCGCCGCGAAGGCCGACTGCCGCCCGGAGAAGGGGTATTCACCTCTCTTCGACGGGACCGCCGAGTCGCTGGCGGACTGGAAGCAGGCGGGACCGGGCTCGTTCTCGCTCTCGGACGACGGCACACTCACGTCGTCCGGCGGCCTGGGCATGCTCTGGTACGCGGACCGCGGCCTCGGCTCGTACTCGCTGAAGCTCGACTGGAAAATGGCGAGTGCCTCCGGGGACGACAACTCCGGTGTGTTCGTGGGCTTCCCGGCCTCCGACGACCCCTGGTCGGCCGTCAACAACGGCTACGAGGTCCAGATCGACGCGTCCGACGCCCCCGACCGCACCACCGGGGCCGTGTACAGCTTCCAGTCCGCCGACATCGGGAAGCGCGACCGTGCGCTGAACCCGCCGGGGGAGTGGAACACGTACGAGATCCGCGTGGAGGGCGAACGACTCCGCGTCTATCTCAACGGCGTGAAGATCAACGATTTCACCAACACCGATCCGGCGCGCAGCCTGCGTGACGGTCATGTCGGCATCCAGAACCACGGAGCCGAGGACCAGGTGTCCTTCCGGGACATCCGGATCAAGGAACTGCCGGCGCGATCCGGCGCGCAGGGCGATTGAGCGGCGGCGGGCGGAGGACGCCGGACCTCCGCCCGCCGTCTTGTCCCCTTCTGTTCATCTCGTCTGCGGTAGCTGACTTTCCCGGCTGCCGCTTCCGGCTCGCGTTTCCGGCATGCGTTTCTCGCTTGCGAACGACCTCACGTACGACAAGGAGGCTGCCCATGTCCGCCGAATCCTCCGTCTCCCCGCCGCGGGTGGGAGTGTGGCTGATCGGAGCACGTGGCTCTGTCGCCACCACGGCCGTCACGGGCTGCGCCGCGGTGACCGCCGGGCTGCACCCGCCGACGGGCATGGTCACCGAGACCCCCGCGTTCGCCGACTGTGGACTGCCCCCGCTGTCGTCTCTCGTCTTCGGCGGTCACGACATGGTGGACTGCCCCCTGCCCAAGCGGGCGGAGGCGCTCGCCGCCGGGGGCGTGCTGCCGCCCGGACTTCCGGCGGCCGTCACCGCCGAACTCGCCGCCGCCGACCGGGAGATCAGGCTCGGCGGCCCGCTGTCCGGTGAGACGCGCGACGAGGACGAACTGGTCGAGGCACTGGCCTCCGACATCCGTGACTTCATGACCCGGTGCGATCTGGACCGCACGGTCGTGGTCAACGTGGCCTCCACGGAACCCGTGCCCACCGGCACGGAACTCCCGGCCAGCTCCCTGTACGCGGCAGCCGCGCTGCGGGCGGGCTGTCCGTACGTCAACTTCACCCCGTCCATGGGCCTGCACCACCCGGCACTGGCGTCCGCGGCTGCGGAGTCCGGACTGCCGTACGCGGGCCGCGACGGCAAGACCGGCCAGACCCTGCTGCGGTCGGTCCTCGGCCCGATGTTCGCGCAGCGCGCGCTGGCGGTCCGCGCCTGGTCCGGTACGAACCTGCTGGGCGGCGGTGACGGCGCGGCCCTCGCCGACCCGGGCGCCGCGGCGGCGAAGAACGCGGGCAAGGAACGCGTCCTGGCCGACACCCTCGGCGGGGTTCCCGAGGGCGAGACCCACATCGACGACGTACCGTCCCTCGGCGACTGGAAGACCGCCTGGGACCACATCGCCTTCGACGGCTTCCTCGGCACCCGGATGGTCCTGCAGACCACCTGGCAGGGCTGCGACTCCTCCCTCGCGGCCCCGCTGATCCTCGACCTGGCCCGCCTGGTCGCCCGCGCCCACGAGGCGGGTTTGTCCGGCCCGCTCTCCGAACTCGGCTTCTACTTCAAGGACCCGGTGGGCGAGGGCCCCGCGTCCCTGGGCGAGCAGTACGCGGAACTGGTGGGGTTCGCGGGGCCCTCGCCCACCGGGTCCTTGAAGTAGAAGCCGAGTTCGGAGAGCGGGCCGGACAAACCCGCCTCGTGGGCGCGGGCGACCAGGCGGGCCAGGTCGAGGATCAGCGGGGCCGCGAGGGAGGAGTCGCAGCCCTGCCAGGTGGTCTGCAGGACCATCCGGGTGCCGAGGAAGCCGTCGAAGGCGATGTGGTCCCAGGCGGTCTTCCAGTCGCCGAGGGACGGTACGTCGTCGATGTGGGTCTCGCCCTCGGGAACCCCG
>NZ_LIQZ01000328.1 GCF_001418655.1 Streptomyces phaeochromogenes
CGCCTGCTCCCCCACGTCCCACCCATCTGCCCCGGCCCCGTCCCCGCGCCACATCCATGAGCACGAGGTGCCCTGTACGACGCACGGTCCGAAGATCAGGTTCCAGTCGGCGAAGAAGGTGAGCACCTCGCAGCAGGCGGCACCTTCCGCTCAGCGAGAATGTGGACGCCCTCCGCCGAACAGATCGACGTGCACGAGACTGTCCTTCGTGAGCGCGCCTCGCTGCTCGTCGACGGTGGGTCGGCGGGCGTTGACCCGGGAGGAAACGACAGCATGATCATCTTTGGTACCAAGGGATATCTGTACCAGCTCGCGATACTGACGCTGGTGTGCGGGCACTGCGGCAACCCCTCCGCGCACACGCTCAGGAAGCGGGTCACGAAGTTCACGTTGTTCTTCGTGCCGCTGTTCCCGTTCTCGACGAAGTACCAGACGCAGTGCACCTTCTGCNNCCGTACGGGCAGCCGCAGCAGCAGCCGTACCAGTCCTGAACCGGGCCGGGAGCGAGGGCGGAGGCAGGTCGTCGGCCTGGGCGAATGGCGCCCAGGCCGGGTGCGGGTTTGGAGCTACGGCCCGATCGGGCGGTCGGACAGTTGGGCGAGCCTGGCGAAGTAGGCACGGTAGAGGGGCTCGTCGGTGGTCGGGATCTCGATGGTGACGAGCAGGCGCCCCGGGTCGGTCTTGGGTGCGTAGATCGGTTCGTCGAGCTGGGCGATGTGGCCGAAGTGGAGCCGGGTCGTGCCACCCCTGCGGGCATCGGCGCGCACCTTGATCCAGTTCAGCGGGGCCCGGTACGAGCCGATGACTACATTGCGCCGGAACAGCTCGAAGATTCCGTGGTCGACCCGCATGTACACATCGCCGTGTTCGAAGACCGCGGGTTCCATGTCGGACCACCCGCCGGGCCTCACAGCAGCACCACTCCGACGACGACCGCCGCCACTCCGAGGAGCAGCGCAACGACGCTGAAGGCCGTGTCGAGTGAGCGGGAGCGGGATTCTGCCGCGAGGTCCGGTGTGAAGACGGCGGGGTCGTCGGGGCTGTAGTGGATCGTGACGTCCCGGCCGTGGGACTTCACCGGGTCGGGCCGTCCGTCGGGACAGTAGGCGATGACGGACGTGCCCTCGTGGGTGGTGAAGGTGATGACCGGCGTGCTGCTGGTCATCGTGTCTCCGTCGGCGTCGGTGCTGGTGTCCGTGAGCACGGCGATGACGCGGCCCGGTACAGGGGGTTGGGAGGTCAGCGCGTCGATACGGCGGTTCACCACGCGTGCGTTCTGGGGCAGGTAGAACATGCCGGAGACGGTCCAGGGCCCGCCGAAGCCGATCAGGGCCCACGGCCAGCCCCAGTCGATCGCGGCGAAGACCACCAGACCGGCGTAGATCAGGAAGACCGCGAAGTTCGGCCACCCGAGCCCACGTCGGCCTGCCCAGAGGTCACCGACGAACTGGTAGGCGTGCGGTCTTCCGCGCGGATAGCGGACGCCGACCTCCCGGCCCGTCCAGGCAGCCGTGATCCTCTCCCCGTGGTCGGCGTCGTTCGTCACGGTGAACTCCTGCCCGGTGGACGGGTCCTGGAAGGAGACGACCACGGGTATCCCGTCGCGCTGCGAGCTTCCGTGCCTGGGCTCGCGCACCCGCTCGATCCGTCCCATGACCCGGACCGCCCGCTGGGCCGGGGTCAGCCCGGCCAGCGACCGGCCGTACCCGACCAGCGCAACAGTGCCGAACGCCCCGCACCACAACGCCAGATATTCCTCAAGGCCCATGTGTCTTCCTCTACTTCTACGTCGGCGAGCTGCGGCCGACGCCGTGTCCGTCAGTGCACCGGGGTGCGCCGCACCACCTTGCCCTGCCCGTTCGCCTCCAGCGAGGCGGCCCCGTCGGGGCCGGTGACACCGACCCGGACGGTGAGCGAGCCCGTGAGGCGTTCGACGGTGAGCTGCCAGGTCTGCGGGGAACCGACACCCAGACCACTCCTCGCCTCTTCGACCAGGGCGGGGAAACGGTCGTACGGCGGGGAATCCGGGTCGAACGTCGTGGCCGTCGAGCCGGTGGGCGCGTACACGATCGAGAGCAGCCGATCCTTTACGACGACGGTGAGCGCCGCGCGCGAGTCCGTGCCCTTGGTGAGCAGACCGACCGCCCTGCGCAGCTCACCATTGGTGAGGAACGACTGGTTCGGGCCGAGGGCGACCGTGCCGTAGGCCGACGACACCACCGTGCTCGACGAAGACGAAGACGAAGACGAAGACGACGGGGAAGGGGAAGAGGAGGAGGGCGGCGGCTTGTCGGAGGCGTCCCCGTCGAACAGGTCGGCGCGGAACAGCAGGACCACACCGGCCGCGGCGAGCAGCAGGCCGAGCAGCGTGACGAAGCCGACGCCACAGCCCTCGGGGGACTCGCTCACCAGGACCGGCCCCGGCGCCGAGTCGAGGCGGGCGTCGGCCGCCCGGTCCTCCCATTCCGGGGTCGGCCGTTTCACGATCCGCACCCGCCACGGCCGGTCCGGCGGGTACTGGACCACCACGACGACGCCCTGCCGGTAGTCGGGCAGGTCCGTGAGGTTGATGTTCTGCGTGAACGCGACGCGGTACGCCGGTACGTCGTCCGGCGCGACCGTCAGGTCGAACCGCACCGCCACGTCGCTCGTCGCCTCACCCCCGACGGCCTCCCGACTCTCGACCACCGCAAGCGCGATGCGCGGTACGACCGCCGCCTCCCGGGCACGCCTCGGCGCACCGGCGAGGAGGAAGAGCAGACCGTAGACCACGGGCAGTCCCACACCCGCGACACACAACGGCACGCTCTCGATGACACAGCCGACGACGAAGGCGGCCGGCGACGCCCCGATCACACCGCCCGTGAGGAAGCCCAGAGCGAGGGCGACGGGGGTACTGCGCGTGGGCGGCGCACTCGTGGTGATCGTCATGCGGGCCTCACTTGAGGCCCGAGTGGGCCAAGCCCTCGACGAAGTGGCGCTGGGCGACGACGAAGACGATCAGGACCGGCAGGACGGTCATGGTGGCGGCTGCCAGTTGGGTGTTCCACATGTCGCCCCCGTAGGCGTCGGTGAACCGGGTGAGTGCCTGCGGCAGCGTGAACAGCTCCGGCGAGGTGAGGTAGACGGTGGGTTCGAGGTAGAGGTTCCACGAGGTGAGGAACGTCAGGATCGCGACCGCGGACAACGCCGGCTTGGCCAGCGGCAGGAAGATCCGCCACCAGAGCGCAGGGCGGCCGAGGCCGTCCAACCGGCCCGCCTCCTCCAGCTCGGCCGGCAGGGCGATGAAGAACTGCCGCATGATGAAGGTGGCCAGGACGCAGGGGCCGGCCAGCGCGGTGACCAGGATCAGCGGCCAGTGCGTGTTGATCATCCCGGCCCGCTTGAACATCTGGAACAAGGGCACGATCGTCACCTCGCTGGGCACCAGGAGGCCGACCAGCACCACCAGGAAGAGGGCGTTCGCGCCGGGGAAGCGGATCCGTGCGAAGGCGTACCCGGCGAGGCTGGAGACCAGCAGGGTGATCAGGGTGACCAGGACGGCGATGTACACGCTGTTCACGTACTGCCGGGCGAAGGGCTGGAAGCTGAACGCCTCGCTGTACGCGGACAGCGTGGGGTCGGAAGTCCACAGTGACGGCGGGGACTTGAAGATCTCGGGCAGCGGCTTCACCGAGGCCGCCACCATCCAGATGGTCGGCACCACGAACGGGATGGCCAGGACGCCGAGCGCCGTCACCAGGAGCACTCGCCGGAGGACGGATTTCGACTTACTGCTCATGGAACACCCATTTCCGGCGCAGCTGCCATTGCAGCAGGGTCAGCAGCATGACGAAGGACAGCAGCATCAGGGCCAGCGTCGAGCCGTAGCCGATGTCGTTGAACTCGAAGGCCTGCTGGAAGACGTAGTACACGAGCACCGTGGTGCTCAACTCCGGGCCGCCACTGGTGAGTACGGCGATCTGCGCGAACGACTGCAGTGCCCCGACGATGGTGATGATCGAGGTCAGCAGCACCGTGGGTGAGATGAGCGGCAGGGTGATCCGGGTGAAGATCACTCTGCTCCCCGCGCCGTCGATCCGCGCGGCTTCGTACAGGTTCGACGGCACGCCCTGGAGGGCCGCCAGGAAGAGCACCATGTTGACGCCGACGCTGCGGATCACCTGCGTGATGATCACCGACACCATCGCGGTGTCGCCGCGCTGCAGCCAGTTCGGCCCGGTGATGCCGATCGCGTCGAGGACACCGTTGACACCGCCGTTGTCCTGGAGCAGAAAGCCCCAGACCAGGGTCCACGCCACCACGGAGACGACGACCGGGGAGAAGAACAGGGTGCGGAAGAACGTCGCTCCGCGGAACCGCCGGTTCAGGAGTACGGCGAGCAACAGGCCCAGGCCGATGTTCAGGATCACGACCCCGACGCAGAAGACGGCGGTCGCCCACAGCACCGAGGGCAGTTGCGGATCGTTGGCCAGGGCGGCGTAGTTGTCGGTTCCGACGAAGGTCTGCTTGCCGGTGAAGACGTTCCAGTCGCTCAGGCTGTACCAGATCGCCAGTCCGACCGGGATCAGCACGAACAGCACGACCCCGACGAGTTGCGGAGCGATGAACAGGTAGCCGGCGAGCACGTCCCTGCGCCGGTTCGTCCAGAACGGCGGTCTGGAGGCGCTCCGGGCTCCTGTCGGTGCCCGGGAGGCGTCCGGTGCCGTCGTGGGGGTCTTCGTGAGGGCGGCCATGGTTACTTGGCCAGGATCGGTTCGATCGCGGAGCAGACCGACTTCAGTACGGCGGGGATGTCGGCGTCGGCCTTCCACATCGCGTCCAGCGCGGTCTTGCCCTTCTGGGCGATCTCCGCGGGACTGGTGTGGTTGGGCAGGGTGACGGCGTTCGGCAGCTGGTCGACCACGGCCTCCTGCAGCTGCGCGGCAGTCAGCACCTTGTTGTCGGCGGCGAGCTTGGCACCGGTGAGCAGCGACTTGCGCGGCGGCGGGAAGAACTGCGCCAGCTTCTCCGAGTTCGCCGGATTCGTCAGGTAGGCGAGGAAGTCCGTGGCCTGGTCCCGGTGCTTGCTGGTGGCGAGGACGCCAACCCCGGCTTGGCCGATGACGGCCTGCCGGCCGGCCGGGCCCGCGGGCAGGGGGTACAGCGCGTACTTGAACTTGTCGGTGAGCAGCGACGATCGGGAGACCTGGGCCACGGTGAAGGCGGCGTCACCGGCGAAGAAGTCGGCCGTCGTGCCGGGCCCGGGCATGGCCTCGGTCTTGAACGCGGCGTCGTGCAGGAAGGTGAAGGCCTGCTCCATCTCGGGACTGGTGAAGGTGCACTTCTTGCCGTCCGGGCTCCAGGCGGCGGCGCCGAAACCGGTCCATACGGTGGCCAGCGTGTTCCACGCCTTGTAGTCGAAGTCCCGGACGACGAAGCCGGCCTTTCCGGTGGTCGAGTGGACGGCCGCGCCGGCGGCGGCGACCTGGTCCCAGGTCAGGGTCTTGGGGTCGATCTTCTGCTTGGCCTTCGCCAGCAGGTCGGTGTTCACGTACAGCGCGAAGGGCGAGGTCGAGAACGGGTAGGCGTACAGCGTGCCGTCCCGGCTGAACTCCTTGGTGGCGCTGGCCTCCAGGTCGTCGTACTGCCAGCCGTCGGTCGCCTTCAGCTTGTCGGTGAGGCCGACCAGCGCGTCGGAGGCGATCAGGTCCCTCGACAGGTCACCCATCCAGGCCATGTCCGGGGCGTTGCCGCCGGCGATCTGGGTCGTCAGGGTGGTGTTGTAGTCCTCGAACGGCAGGCTCTCGAACGTGATCGAGGAGACCTCGGGGTGCTTGGCGCGGTACGCGGCGGCGATCGTGTCGAAAAGTTCGAGCTGGTCCTGGTTCGAGGTCCAGACGGTCATCCGCAGCTTGACGTTCTTGGCGTTCGTCGCCCCGGACCCGTCGTCGCTGGACGCGCCGCAGGCGGCCGTCAGCGCCAGTGCCGTCGTCAGCGCGACCGCGCCGAACAGCTTTCTTGCTCTGTTCATAGGAGTGGTTCCTTCGTGCTCTCGGCGCGCGCTGCGCCTCGGGTTGGCTAGTAGCCGGCTATGTGCGGCCAGTGGAGTTCGATCCCGGCCGCGGTCAACCTGCCCTGGAGTCGGTCGACGAGGTGCTCGTCGGTGGCGACCTGCCGCGGGCTCAGGCCGAGATCGAGGCAGTACGCGACGAGTTCACCGGCCGATTCACCGACGTTCCACTCGACCGGATGCAGCCGGTAGGCGCCGTTGGTGATGTGGGTGGTACCGATGTTCTTGGCGGCCGGCACCAGGTTCTGGGTGGCCACGGGGACCAGCGCGCCGAGTGGTATCTCGAAGGGCGCGCACTCGACGTCGATGTAGTTGTCGCCGCCGGTGGAGGGATGCAGATCGATCCGGTACATCCCCACCCCGACCGAGCCGTCGAACCGGGCCGGTCCGGCGTCCCCTCGGGCTTTGACGGAGATGTCCTGCTCGCGCACGGTGGTGAGTGCCTTGATCCGCCGGGATTCACGGATGTACGGGGCCTGTGCGAACCCGTCGGCCGTGCCGACCAGGTCGCCGCGCAGCCGCAGTCCGGGCCAGCCACGGCCGCCGTCCGGGCGGGGCGCCTCGGTCTGCAGCCAGTACACATAGGCGCGGGACTGTGCCTTCGCGGCGTTCAGGTGGTGCTGCCGATCGTCGGTGTCGATGATCGAGCCGCTGACGTAGTCCAGTTGCGGCCAGTTGGCCAGCACGATGTCGCTGTCGTAGAAGCCGTCGGCGAAGTTCTGCCGGGCGGCGATCCGCCGGAACTGCCACAGGTCCTGGTCGCCTGCGTCGAACCGGGGGTCCCCGGTGGCGTCGCCGCCCGGGTTGACGTTCATGGTTCGCTCCTCCGGCACGAGGGTCCGTGGGTTCGGCGCGACGAAGGACAGCATCGGCGCGCCCCAGTAGGGCAGTTCGAACGAGCGCCAGTAGTCGTAGTCGTCCGGCCGGGCGATGGTGTGGTCGCCGGTGACGTGGTCGAAGACGAAGCACCATGCGATCGACTGCACGTTGCCCGGATCGGCGGCCTCGGGAGCGCTCGGTTCACCGGTGTCGGACCGCCCCTCGGCCCCGACGACGTACTCGGTTCCGGTCAGTGGCAGCAGGTCGCCGGTCTCGGTCCCGTCGAGGACGTACTCGGCGGTGATCACGGTCTCGGCTCCGGTCCTCGGGTCCGCGACGGTGACGGTACGGACGGTCGCGTCGCTCACCTCGGCGGCGACGGGCACCGCGGGTTGCAGGACGGTGAGCCGCCCGGTGGACCGGTACGGCGCGAGCAGGGCGGTGATCACCGCGTTCGCGACCCTCGGTTCGTGGCACAGCCTGCTCACCCGGCCGCGGCCGGGGTTGAGTTCCCGGTCGGCGCGAGCGGATGCTGTCAGCGGGTAGTGGTCGCGGTAGTAGCGACGGATGTCCTCCCGCAACGCGCGGTAGCGCGCGGTGACGCCGAACTGTTCCACCCAGATGTGCTCGTCGGGCGGCACGGCCTGTGAGGTGAGCTGCCCGCCGAGCCAGGCGTACTCCTCGGTCATCACCACGCGGCGGCCACGTTGCAGCAACGCCAGCGCCGCGGCGACGGAGCCGAGTCCACCGCCGATGATCGCCACCTCGGCCGTGATCCGGTCGGTCATGACGATGCGTCCGTCCGCGCGACGATCGTGTCGCCCGGCTCGACCTCGGCGACCAGCAGCCGCTCCGTGTCCAGACCGGCCCACTCCTGCGGGTCCGTGGTGATCAGGAGCTGCAGGAGATCGAGTGCCTCGGCCGCCAACTGCTGTCTGGGGACGTGGAATCCGGCCAGTGCGCGGCCCTCGACGCGATGGCCGCGCACCTCGCCGAGGGCGGCGAGCGAGGTCTCGTCCGGTACGGCGACTCCGGCGCCGGACAGCGCGTGCGCGACGTCCTCGGCCAGGAACGCGTCCTCCGCGATGATCAAGGTGGCCCCGGTCGCCCGGGTCAACCGGGGCAGGTCGGCGATCCGCTCCTCACCGACCAGCAGGAAAGCCAGCCTGCCGTCCGCCGAGGCGGCCTCGACGGCGCCGCGCCGGTCCCGGGCGGTCGGCGTGTCGCGGCCCCGGTGGACGTACAGCGCCTGCTGGTGCCCGTCGGCCGCGGCCTGGTCGATCAGTGCGGTGGTCGGGGTGACGTAGTCGATGGCCACGTACGGCACCGCGGCGGCGGTCTCGTCCCGGCGGCCGATCGCGACGAACGGGAACTGCTCGGCCACCAGCCGTTCCAGCTCGGAGGCGACCATCTGCTGACCGAGCAGGACGCAGCCGTCGGTCAGCCGCAGCCGCGTCTTGCGGTGGAAGAGGCTCCGCGTGCCGTTCTCGACCGGCGAGGAGGTGAAGAACAGCAGGTCCCAGCCGATCTGCTCGGCGGCCCGCTCGATCCCGTTCAGCAGCGGACCGTAGAAGTCCATGCTCTCGGGGGACAACGCCGCCTCGTAGGTGAAGACGCCGATGATCTGGTTGTCCAGACCGGCGAGCCGGCGGGCCGCGGGGTCGGCGACGTAGGTGAGTTGCTCGATGGCCGCCTTGACCCGCGCCCTGGTGGCCTCGGGGACCCGCACGTTCGAGCCGTCGCGGTCGTTCAGCACCACCGACACGGTGGTCTGACTGACGCCCGCCAGCTCGGCGATCTCGCGTTGGGTGACGCGGCGAGGTCTCGGCGACATCGATCCTCCATCTGATAATGCCTATCTTCACTTGCCGGTGATGACCGTATTACAGGGAGGCTCGTCCGGGCAAGAACCCGTTGACACCAAAGTATCGGCCTGGAAACGTGTCGTTCACGGAGTTGAAGATACGCATTATCAATCCGGTGCGCTTCCGAGCGCTGGACAGGAGCGGACGATGACCCCCGAAGCCTTCTCCAGACCCACCCTCAATCGCCGGAGCTTCCTCGCAGCGGCCCTCGCGGCCGGTGTCGTACTCGTCGCCGAGTCGGCCCCGACCTCGGCGTACGCCGCGGCCGGCGACGTCACCCTGACCGCCGGTGGCATCAGCCTGCTGGCCAGTCCGGGCGGCAGGCTCGCCATCCGGGACGCGGGTGGCGTCACCCGGTCGGCCGGGTCGAAGTTCCAGGTCAAGGACAGCGGCACCGGCATCCACGTGTCCACCGGCGGCACCCCGACCCTGAGCGCGCTCCCGGACGGGACGCCGGCGATCCGGATGGACTACGCCTTCGACGCCGCCGCCGGCTCGACCGGCGTCACCGGCTGGTTCAGTGTCGGCACCTCGCATGCCGTGCTGGAGTGGCACATCACCGGGGCGGCCACCCTGGTCCCGGACGGCTTCCTGTTCAGCCGGGCGATCCAGGCACCGACCGCGCCCGACGACTACATCGCCATCACCGAATGGGTCCGCGACACGGGCGGAGGCATCCCGTACGAGGACACCCTCGGCGTCGCCCACACGTCCACCTGGGGAACCGCACTGCACGGCCTGTTCCTGCTTGACCGCTCCCGCCAGGCCTGGACGAACGCGACCTGGGTGCACGCGCCGGGCGTGTCCGACCCGGCCGGCGGCTGGACCAGCCGGGCCGACTTCTTCTTCTCCGAGACCCGGCCGTCGGCCACCGCCACCATCGGCCGGGGCCGTGAACTCGGCCTCGAACTCACCACCGACCGCGACTTCAACCTGTACGAGTCGGCCGGTGAGCGGATGGAACTCACCGCCCTGGTGGCCAACGGCGGCGCGGCCAGATCGGTCGACCTCGAACTGTGGGTTCGCGGCTTCGACGGGGCACTACTGGCCTCCACGACCGCGACCGGCAGCGTCGGCGCGGCCGGCACCTGGCAGCACACCTTCAGCCTGACCGCACCCGCCGGTGGGATCGCACTGGCCGAAGTGGTGGTCCGGTCGGGTGACGACGAGGCGTTCGCCCGGACCAATCTCGCGGTACTGCCGTCGTACGACTACCAGGCCGGTGCGGACAGCATGTTCGGCATCGCCAACTACCCGTGGCTGCAACGACCGAGCGCCGACGCCGTGTTGGACCTGTGGCAGAAGGTCGGCATCGGTCTGGTCCGGATCGCGTACGACGGTGGCCCCGGGCTGCCGCCCGCCGACTTCGACGCCCGCGGTATGCGGCACAACATCGAACTCCAGCCGTCGCTGGATGTCACCGACACCGAGGCGGCCACCTGGGCAGCGGACAAACTGGCGGTGGCAGTCGGTGCCGGCGCCGGCTACTTCGAGGTCGGCAACGAGCTGAACAGGCCGTTCAACACCGGCGACGCCGCGCAGGCGTACCTCGACAAGGCGCTACGGCCCGTCTTCGACCGGCGTGCGGCCACCGGCGACACCGTCAAGCTGATGAACAACGGCCTGGCAGGCATGGACAAGCCGTGGGTGGAGAACTTCATCGCTGCGGGCGGCTGGGACCTGATCGACGCCTTCGCCTACCACCCGGGACGCGGCAACTTCACCCCGGACTACATACCGCCCGGCGACGACTGGAGCACCGGCGCCGACGGCACCTACTGGAACTTCTACGGTGGCCTGCGGCAGCTGAAGGCGCTGATGGCGGAGCACGGTGAGAAGGAGATCTGGCTGACCGAGGCCTACGCGCCGACCAAGCCCAACAGTTGGTGGCACGACACCTACCGGCATGCCGCGGAGAACGTGCTGCTCACCCTGGCGCTGGCCAAGGCCGAGGGGGTCCGGTGCGTGTGCTGGTACCAGTTCCACGACAGCGTGCTCGGCATGCCGCAGGTCGCCGACCCGGACAACGTCGAGTACCACTACGGCCTGACGAACCGCGACCTCAGCCCGAAGCCGTCGCTTCTGGCGTACGCGACAGCGGCCCGCACGCTCGACCAGGCCACTTTCCGGGGCCGGCTGACCTTCACCGACCCGCGGACGTTCGGCCTGTGGTTCGACACACCCGCAGGCCCCGCGGTCGTGCTGTGGAACCGGGCCGACGGCTACCTGCTGAACACCGCGGGGCAGCGCACCGACTGGCACTTCCCCGCCCCTGAGGTGTGGGTCGATCCCTGGCCGACCAAGACCCCGGTCGTGGTCGCCGCCACGACGGCCGTACGGCAGGTGGACGCGGTCGGGCAGGTCCGGCAGCTCCCTGCTGCGGGCGGCAAGGTGACGCTGAAGCTCGACGGGGCGCCGCGGATCTTCTACGGCCTCAAACCGCGTACGGACAACCAGGGCCGGCACACCCTGGCGCGTGCGCCGCGCCGGAACTGAGGCGGCCTGGCTCGCGGTGTAGCGAGCCACTCCCCCGAATCACCAGGGCCCGTCCGGTTCCACTCCCCGCCGACCGGACGGGCCCTGGCACGGACACACCGGATGCGAACCTGTCGAGATCAGGACGGTGGTCGGATCAGGTCGGTGGTCGGATCAGGTCGGTGACGGAGAGCCGTAAGGCATCGGGGCGTGGTGGACATTGCTGGGCATGAACGCGGATGAGCGGAGTGAACGGCTGGAGCAGTTGTTCCGGCAGACCTTCCGCCGGGTGATGGCGTACTGCCTGCGCCGGGCGAGTGAGGCGGCGGCGCACGACGCGGTGGCCGAGGTGTACGCGGTGGCCTGGCGCAAGAGGCGGCAACTGCCCGTCGACGACGAGGAGGCGGTGCTGTGGCTGCTCGGCATCGCGCGCCGGGTGCTCGCCAACCAGGCCCGCAGTCAACGGCGTTGGGCCCGGCTGTTGATGCGGGTGGCCGAACGGGCGGAGCCTGATACGCCGCCCGCGGCCGACCCGTATGGCGCGGAAGAGGCGGGCGATGGCCTCGCGGCGGCCCTCGCGCAGGCCTCGGACGCCGACCGGGAGCTGCTGCGCCTCGCGTACTGGGACGACCTGTCCCGCAGCGACATCGCGACCGTGCTGGGCATCTCCGTCGGCGCCGTCGACACGCGCCTGCACCGGGCCAGACAGCGGCTGCGTCAACGCCTCGCCACCGCGAACCCGCACCAGGATCCGTCAAAGGAGAAGGATCATGCTGAGCGATGACGTGCTCGATCGAATGCTCCGTAACAGCGATCCGGATCCCGGTGACTCGGCCACGGACCCCAACTCGCCCACCGCGGAACGGATTCTTGCCCAAGTACGCCGACGCACCCGGAAGCGGCGCAGGCGCACCCTGATCATGGCTCCGGTGGTGGCGCTGGTCGTGGCGGGCGCGACCGCGGGAACGTACGCCTGGGTGGCCGGCGACGGCAAGGGACACACTCTGGATTCGACTGGACTGGTCTGCGTAGGACCCGACCAGGGGGATGCCGTCGTCGGCTTCGACCCCGGGGCGGACGATCCGGTGGCCGTATGCCGACAGCAGTGGCCCGGGATGTTCGGCCAACCGGTGCCCGACGCGCTCACCGCCTGCGTCGACAGCTCTCTGCAGGGTTCCATCAAGGTCTACCCCGGCGGCAAGGACCAGTGCGCACGCCACCGTGCCGACCCCTACCTCGGGCCGACGCGGGAACAGCTCGGCCTCTCCCGCCTCCGTGCCGACCTCAGGGAACACTTCACCGATCGCACCTGCATCCCCCACCCCGAGCTCCGGAAGGTGATCGGCGAGCTCTACGCCCGGCACGGCCTCGACGGCTGGAAGGCAGCCCACTTCCAGACGGCCGACAAGGAACCGGAGGGCCCCTGCGCGGACATCGGCTTCATCGACGAACCGGAACGCGTCATCTGGCTCGGGGATCACAAGGACGGCACCCCCGTCAACTGGCCGTAGACCGGACCATGCCCGTCCTGTTGCGGCGTCCCGCCCGGAGGTCCCGGGCCGGACGCCGTGCGCCATGCGGACATCCAACGCCGTACGGACGTACGAGCGTTCGGGCCGAATCCCGGGACTCCGTGATCAAGGACCGGCACAATGGCGGGCGACGCAACGGTCCACTGTCGCTGCGGCGGCCGCACACACCCGGGACGCCCGACGTGTTGTCCGGGGAAGGGAAAGACATGAGTGACGCCCAGACCCCGTCCAACGGTTCTGAGAGTCTGAACACCGGGGTGGCGCACAACGCCCGGGTCTGGAACTACTGGATCGGCGGGAAGGACAACTACGAGGTCGACCGGGCAGTGGGTGCCCAGGTCGCCGGTATGTTCCCCGTGATCCGGGACGTGGCCCGCGCGGACCGTGAGTTCCTGGGCCGCGCGGTCAGGCATCTGGCCGCCGACCTCGGGACGCGGCAGTTCCTGGACATCGGAACCGGACTGCCCACCCTGGACAACACCCATGAGATCGCCCAGCAGATCGCCCCCGAGTCGCGGATCGTCTACGTCGACAACGACCCCATCGTGCTCGCCCACGCCCGGAAGCTCCTGACCAGCACGCCCGAGGGTGCCACGGACTACATAGACGCCGATGCCCACCACCCGGAGACCATCATCGAGCGCGCCGGGGCGACGCTCGACCTCGACCGTCCCGTCGCGGTCATGATGCTGGGCGTCCTCAACTTCGTCCTAGACACCGACCGGGCACAGGACATCGTGCGGCGGGTCATGGCGGCGGTTCCGTCCGGCAGTTGGCTGGTCCTGACCCATCCCACCACCGACGCCGACCTCGGCGGCGAGGGCAACATCGCGGCCATGAAGTTCTGGAACGAGAACGCCACTCCGCCGATCACCGCACGCAGCCGCGCACAGATCACCGCCTTCTTCGAAGGGCTGGACCCCCTCGACCCGGGCCTCGTCTCGTGCGCGGAGTGGCGTGCCGAGTCCGACAACCCTGCCGTGGTCCCCCAGTTCGGCGCGGTGGCCCTGAAACCCTGACCGGCGCGATGCGCCCCCGACGGCGTCAGTTCCTCAGATTGGCCCCGACCGCCGCCGCGACGACACGGTCCCGTTCGGCGCGCGTGAACAGCCCGTCGGACAGCCAGGTGTCGGCGAGGGCGCGCACCGCGCCGACGAAGCGGGCGGAGGTCTCGAAAGGGGCCTGTGCCCAGAGCACGTCGAGGAAGGTCAGACCATCGGCGCGGGTTCGGTTGGGTACGCCCGAGTTCGCCGCCCCGAACACGACCAGGGGTTCGGAACGCCTGAAGTAGGCGTGGTACCGGGTGTCGTCCCCGACGAAGAACGGTGCCAGGGGCAGGCCGTGCGTGATGAAGTGCATCGGCCGGCCCTCGGGGCGGATCGCGTCGGCGAGGTCGCCCCGGAGCCTGAAGTCCTTGTAGAAGGAGAACACTCGGAACGCCTGTTCCTGGCTCTGGGCGACGAGCAGCACCGGCCCGTGGAACACCGACTGGACCGTGGGGTCGTCCAGCGCCTTCTCGATGCGCAGCCGGTACGGAGCGGAGACGCTGACCCGGTCACCGCGCTGCCAGTTTCTGCTCAGCGTGAGGTAGCTGCCGGGCTCGGCGGCGACCCGCTCCCGCACCCCGTTGACCGTGACGGTGAAGCCTCCCGTGGCCCAGGACGGCACCCGGAGTTTCAGATCGAGTGTGCCGCTGCCCTCACGGAACGTCAGGGTGCGTACGCCCTCGGCCGGGTAGTCGCTCGTCTGCTCGATGACGAAGCCCCGCTCCGGCCACCGCAAGGTCGAGGCCAGATACAGGTTGACGTACAGAGCGCTGCCGTCGGCGGAGCGGAAGTACACCGAGTCCTGGTACTTGGTGTGGTTCTCCATGCCGGTGCCGCCACAGCAGGTGCCGGTGTTGTCGTACTCGCGCACGACTCCCGGACCCATTCCCACGAAGTAGGTGACGAGGGGGCTGGTCGTGCTGCGGGTGTCCCGGCGGGAGGCGAGGATGTGGTTGGTCAGGCCCCGCTCGTAGTAGTCCATGTAGGCGGGGTCCGGCTCCCGGAAGAACAACTGGCGGCTCAGTTTCAGCATGTTGTACGTCGCGCAGGTCTCGGCGTTCCTGTCGTCCAGGGTGGCCGCGATGGCATTCCGGGCCCGGAACATCTCGCCCTGGCCGGTGCCGCCCAGGCTGTACGTCCGGGGACCCGCGACCATGCCCCAGAAGTTGCGGGCAGCGGCGGCGTACTCCTCCTCCCTCGTGTGGTCGAAGAGCCGCAGATAGCCGGTGAATTGCGGGATGTGCTGGTTGGCGTGCCGGCCGTCGAGGATGTCGCGCTCCTCGGCGCAGGCGTCCAGCAGAGCGGTGTTGTCGAAGCAGCGGGCGGCTGCCAGGTGTTCCGCCCGGCCGGTGAGGGCGTACAGGTCCGTCATCACCTCGTTCATGCCGCCGTACTCGCCCGCGATGTAGATCGACCACATGCGCTCCAACTGGGCCTTCGGCAGTCGGCCGAGTCTGCTGTGCACCCAGTCGCCCATCTTCGAGACGATCTCCAGGGCCTCGCTATTGCCTGCCAGGGTGTGCGCGTCGAGGAGACCGCGCATGATCTTGTGGCAGGTGTAGTACGGCGCCCAGATGGTCGGGTACGTCGTGTAGCTCTCCAGCTGGATGAACTGCGTCTCCGGATACGCCGCCAGAAAGCCGGGGTGGCTCGGTCTCGGCGAGCCGCTCTGCGCCAGGGCCTTCTGGCATTCGCCGAGTGCGCCGACCAGGTGGTCGAGCTTGGTCTTGAGGGCGGACTCCCGTGTGTCGGCGTACGCCTGGGCGACGAAGGTGAGGAAGTGGCCTCCGTAGTGGCCGCGCAGGTTGCCGTCGGAGGTCTCCCAGCCGCCGGGCGGCCGGGCCCCGCGGGTGTCGAGTCCGGCGTTGGCCCGGAAGACGGCGAGGATGCGGTCGGCCGGGTAGGTCCTCGCGTATTCGAGCATCAGGTCGCGCTTCTGCCGGAACACCCCGTTGCCGAGGGTGACTTGCTCCAGCGCGAAGGGGACTACGGACCAGGTCGACGGGGCGGGCACCGAAGCAACGGTAGTACCCCGGGCGGCGATCGCGGTCGGGGCCGCGTCGGTGGCGGCATGCGCCGAGCTGGCACCGTGCGCGAGTGGGACGGCGGCCGTCCCAACTGCGAGCGTCAACAGACGGCGGCGGGTGGGGGGTTGGGAGGACATGCTCGGACTCCGATCGTCGGTGCGTATGGGGCGACGGCGGGGAACGGCGGCCGTTCTGTCACAGCGGGGCGGCCAGGGTTCATCGCCGGTGGCGTCTTCGTGGCCTGGGCACGACTACCTCCCTGTGGCGTGACTGTCCGACTCCGCGGAGTGGTCCCGCTCCTCGGGGTTCTCCGGCCCCGGGGTTCGGTCCGGTGCCGCGGTCGGCAGCCAGACCCGCATCGTCGAAGGGCCTCGCCCGGCCCAGGAGTGATAGGGCACCAGGACGATCCCCGTACGGTCGGCATCCGCCGTGAGGGGACGGTCGAGCGGCTGGTACGGCCAGGCTGTGTCGGGCGCTTCGGAGTGTGCGACGAGTTCCCCGGCGACTACGACGGTGCCGCCCGCGCCATCCGGCCCGTCCGGCTTCTCGGGTCCTTCCGTCGGCTCGGCGGACGGATCCACTCGTATCGCGTCGACTTCGTGGCCGCCCGGCAGGTCCACGGACTCGGCGCAGTACACGAGCGGCCCGCGCTCGACGGCCGCCGTGCCGCGGATCGCGTCGATGCGCGGGTCGGCGCGGGTCCAGCGCGGGGCCACGGGCAGTTCGAGCCGGATCTCGTCACCCGGCCGGAAGACCCGGGTGACCTCGACCGTTCCCGGCGCGACGACACGGCGTGCCCCGTCCGGTTCGACCAGCCACGTGGTGGCGCCGGTCGTCCACGCGGGGACGCGCAGCGACACGGTCCAGGGCCGGTCCAAGGACCTGCCGATCCGTACGACCACGTGCCCGTCGGACGGGTAGTCGGTACGGACCCGCAGCGCGACGCCGTGGCCACCCGCGAGGGAGGTGGTGATCTCCGAGTCGGCGTACTGGTGCAGTTGCACGCCGTGGTCGTCCGCCGTGGCCAGATACCCGGGCAGTTGAGCCAGGGTTCGCGCCACGTTGGTGGGGCAGCAGGACACCGCGAACCAGGGTGCGCGCAGGCTCGACTCGGCGCGCGGGCTGTCGGTGTCCGTGGAGGGCGTGGTGCCGCGGCGGCGCCGGTGCAGGGTGTTGGCGTAGAAGAAGGCCCTGCCGTCGTCGGACGGGGAGGTCGCGATCACGTTGAACAGGGTCCGCTCGGCCAGGTCCGCGAAGCGCGGCTCGCCGGTGGCGAGCAGGAGCCGCCAGTTGAGCATCACGGAGGCGACGCCGGCGCACGTCTCCGAGTAGGCGCGGTCGGGCGGCAGTACGAAGTCGTCGCCGAAGGCCTCGTCCCGGTGGTGCGAGCCCATGCCGCCGGTCAGATAGGTCCGCCGGGCGACCGTGGCCTCCCACTGCCGTACGACGGCGGCGAGCAGGGCTTCGTCCCCGGTCTCCACGGCCACGTCGACAGCGCCCGCCGCGAGGTAGAGCGCGCGGACAGCGTGTCCGCGCAGCACGGTGGCGTCAAGGACGGGCATGTCGTCCTGGTAGTAGGCGCGGCCGAACTCGGAATCGGCGAGGGTGCCGTGTCCGCGGCGGTCGACGAAAAGCGCGGCCTGGTCGAGGTAGCGCTGCTCCCCCGTCAGCCGGGCCAGTTCCACCAGGGCCATCTCGATCTCCGGGTGACCGCAGACGCGCTCGATGCCACCCCGGCCGAAGGTCGCGCACACGTGGTCGGCCGCCCGCCGGGCCATCTTCGCCAGCTCGCCCTCGCCCCGGGCGCGGGTCTGGGCCACGCCCGCCTGCACGAGATAGCCGTAGCAGTACAGCTCGTGGCCCCATTCGAGGTCGCTGTAGCGGGGCTCCTGACCCGGGCCGCCGAAGGCGGTGTTGAGGTAGCCGTCCGGTTGCTGAGCCGGTGCGATGGCCTCGGTGAGCGCGGCGACCTCGGCGTCCAGGGAGGCGCCCACGCCCTGCCCGGCGGCCTCCCATGCCATGGCTTCGAGCAGCTTGTAGACGTCGGCGTCGGTGAACTCGCGGCCCCGCCGGTCCCGGTGGATCCGGCCCTCGGCGGCGGCCCGGAAGTTGCCGGTCCAGCCGACGCGTTCCATCCAGTCGCGGCAGTGCCCGAGTGTGGCGGTCGCGTTGACGTGGCGGCGTCGGGCCCAGAAACCTCCGGTGATCCTGACCTCGTCGAGACCGAGTGGCCGCAGCCTGCCCCGGGTCGGCGCCACCGGCAGGACGGATGACCGCGCCATGTTCTCCCTCACCAGTTCATGCCTTCGGTTCGTCCTTCCGGTTGTCCGTTCGGGTCAGGTCGGATCTGCTCAAGCCGGGTCTGTACGGGTCGGTTCGGGTCGGTCGTTCGGCACTTCAGGGCGCGCTCGACAGCACTTCAGCCCTTGAGCGCGCCGGACATGAAGCCGCGTATGTAGTGCCGTTGCAGCAGCAGGAAGAGGAGCAGGCAGGGCACGGCGAGGACCACCACACCGGCCTCGGTGGCGCCGTAGTCGACGGCGCCCATGCTCTGCTGCCGCAGGTTCGCGACGGCCAGTGGCAGCGGCGCCTTCTCGCTGTCGGAGATGAGGATCAGCGGTGCGATGAAGTCGTTCCAGGCCGCGAGGAACGCGAAGAGCCCCACGGTGATCAGCCCCGGACGCACCGCCGGCAGGAGAACGCGGCGCAGCGCGCCCGCCGTGCCGCAGCCGTCGACGAGCGCCGACTCCTCCAGTTCACGCGGGACCGCCTCGAACGAGATCCGCATCATGAAGGTGGCGAACGGCAGTTGGAACATGGCCAGTACGAGGCTCAGCCCGACCAGCGAGTTCTGCAGGTGGAGCCTGCCGAGGAGCACGTAGAGCGGGATGAGGAGAGTGGCGTACGGGACCATGAGGATCGCCAGGGTGAGCAGGAACAGCAGGTTCTTGCCCGGGAAGTCGAAGCGGGCGAAGGCGTAGCCGCCCAGCAGGGACACGCCGAGGGTCAGGGCGACGGTGAGCGCCGACACGACGGTGCTGTTGAGGAGATAGCGCCACAGGCCCGCGTCGTAGTCGAGGAGCGTCCGGTAGTTGCCGAGGCCGTGGCCGGACTCCTGCGCGGTGCCCGGCTGTCCGCTGACCGATGCCCAGGCGTTCCACACCAGCGGGAACAGGAAGATGACGGCCAGGCCACCGGCGACGACGTAGTAGGGCGTCCGGCCGAGGGCGCGGCTGAGCACGGTGGTGCCCCCTCTCATGAGGCTCATGAGGCGGTTGTCATGACTCGTCGGCGCGGCGCAGACCGCGGAACTGGAGGACGTTGAGCAGGAGCAGCACGGCCAGCACGATGATCGAAAGAGCGGCGGCGGTACCGAGGTTGAGCCGCTGGAAGGCCTCGCGGTAGATCAACTGGACGACGGTGACAGTGCTGTTGTCCGGTCCGCCCTTGGTGAGGATGAAGAACTGGTCGAAGGCGAGCAGCGATCCGGTCACGCAGAGCAGCAGACACAGGGCGAGGGACGGGCGCAGCAGCGGCAGCGTGATGGAGCGGAAGATCTGGCCGCGGCTCGCGCCGTCCATCCGGGCCGCCTCGAACACCTCGTGGGGAATGCGCTGGAGGCCCACGAGGAGGATCAGCATGTAGAAGCCCGCGAACTTCCAGACGATGAGGAAGACCGTGGAGAGCAGGGCGGAGGTCGATGTCCCCAGGAAGGACACCGGGTCGTCGACCAGGCCGAGGCTCTCCAGGATGCTGCTGAGCGGGCCCGTGGTCGGGCTGTACAGGCCCCAGAACAGCAGGGACGCGGAGGCCAGTCCCAAGGCACTGGGCAGGAAGTAGACCGTACGGAAGAAACCCGAGCCTGGGCGGAACTCCTGCACCAGCAGGGCGAGAAGGAGCGCCAGCGCGAGGAGTACGACCGTGACGATCACGGTGTAGAGAAGCGTGAAGCGGACCGCCGGCCAGAACAGGGTGCTGTCGGCGGCGTCGGTGTAGTTCTCGGGCGCGTTGACGCCCCGGTCTCCCGTGAGCAGCGGCCAGTCGCTGAGCGACATCTGTCCGACGAGCAGCAGCGGCAGTACGAAGAAGACCGTGACGAACACGGCCGTCGGGGCCGCGTAGGCGAGGCCCTGGGCCTTGCGGGACGTCCACCGGCGTGCGCGTGCGGGAGTGCGCCGGGGGCGGGTCCGGCGCTCCGGCGGGCTCCGGTGCGGGGGCACCGTTCTGGCGGCCGCCTTCACCTGCATGGCTCTCCTCTGCCGTGCGATGTGGTTGGAGTGGGGGGCCGGCCCGTGGCTCGGAGCCGTGACCGTGATCTGCGGGCGGGTGGGGGCTGGTCGCGCAGTTCCCCGCGCCCCTGAGGGGCGACGGGGCTGCGCCCTGCCCCTCAGCCGCCCTCGGAGCCGCGGTGTCCGTTCAGTCGGCCAGTGAGGCAGTGACCGCCTCGTTGTCCTTCTCGATCTTCGTCCCGTCGCCGAACACCGCGTTGCGCATCAGGGTCAGCCAGGGGCCGTTGGGGTCGTTGAAGGTCTGGCCGAACTTCAGGGCGTACGGGGTGTGGCCGTCGGTCACGAGTTCGTTGATCGTCACGAGACGCGGGTCCGCGTCGGAGTACTTGTTGGACGCGAGATCGGTACGGGCCACCACGTCCTTGTTCGCGGCGACGACGTCGACCTGTGCCTTGTCGCCCAGGGACCAGGCGAGGAAGTTCCAGGCCTGGTCGGCCGACTTGCTGGTGGCGGAGATGCCGATGGCGTCGCCGCCGACGAAGGTGGACTTGCCGCCGTCGGGCCCGGGGATGGGCGCGACACCGAGGTCGAGGTCCTTGGGCATCAGCCCGAGGGTCGTCGACGGCATCGGCATGACGCCGACCTTGCCCTTCGGGAAGACCCCGGTCCACGTCGTGCCCGTCTCGTCGCGTGCGCCGGGGGCGACGATGTCGTCGTCCACCCAGCCGCGGTAGGTGTCGTAGACCTTTTTCGCGGTGTCGGAAGAGAGCTCGGCCTCGGTTCCGTCCTTGTTCAGCACCTCGTCGCCCGCGGCCCAGATGGACGGCCACCAGGTGAAGACGCCGCAGCCGCCGCAGTTGCCGCCGAAGAAGGTGCCGTTGACGCCCTTGCCCAGCGCGTCCACGGCCCGGGCCTGCTGGTCCCACTCGCTCAGGCTGGTGGGCGGCTTCTCGGGGTCGAGCTTCGCCTGCTTGTAGAGCTCCTTGTTGTAGAAGAGCA
>NZ_LIQZ01000329.1 GCF_001418655.1 Streptomyces phaeochromogenes
AGCCCGGGCCGCGCAATCTTTAGCCCCTCCGGCGTTTGAGGAGCGGGGGTTCGGGGGCGGAGCCCCTGAAAAGGGACGGGAATGGGTAGGGGCGGCGGGGGCGAGGGAATTCGGGCCTACTCCGCGTAAAGCTCCTCGATCTCCCGGGCGAACTCCCGCGTGACGACCGCCCTGCGGAGCTTCATCGTCGGGGTCAGGTGGCCCGCCGTCTCCGTGAAGTTCAGGGGGAGGACGGTGAAGCGGCGGATCGATTCGGCTCGGGAGACGAGGCGGTTGGCGTCGTCGATGGCGCGTTGGAGGACGGTGAGGAGGTCGGGGTCGGTGACCAGCGTGGCGACCGGGACGTCCGACTTGGCGGTCATGCGGCACCAGTGGGCCATGCCCTCGGCATCGAGGGTCAACAGGGCGGTGATGTAGGGCCGGTTGTCCCCGACGACCACGCACTGGTTGATGAGGGGATGGGCCCGGAGCCAGTCCTCCAGCGGCGCGGGAGCCACGTTCTTGCCGCTGGTGGTGACGAGGATGTCCTTCTTGCGGCCGGTGATGGTGAGGTAGCCCTCGTCGTCCAGTTCGCCGAGGTCACCGGTGGCGAACCACCCCTCCTGGTCGGCCGGCACCACTCCGCCCGCCCGCGGATCCCAGTAGCCGCGGAACACCTGCTCCCCGCTGAGCAGGATCTCCCCGTCCTGGGCGATCCTGACCCGCGTACCGGGCAGCGGCCAGCCGACCGTGCCGAGCCGCGGCCGGTGCGGGTAGGTGAGGGTCGCGGCGGCCGTGGACTCGGTCAGGCCGTAGCCCTCGAAGACCTGGATGCCGGCGCCGGCGTAGAAGGAGGCGAGGCGGCGCCCGAGCGGGGAACCGCCGCACACCACCTGGCGGACCTTCCCGCCGAGGGCCGCGCGGATCCGGCGGTAGACGAGCGGGTCGTAGAGGGCGCGGGCCGCCTTGAGCTTCGCCCCCGGCCCCGGACCCGTACCGTGCTGCTGGGCCTCCAGTGCCTCGCCGTACCCGCGCGCCACCCGCGCCGCCCGGTCGAAGGAGGCGGCGCGGCCCATCTTCTCGGCGGTCGCGCGGCCGGTGTTGTAGACCTTCTCCAGCACGTACGGGATGGCCAGGAGGAAGGTCGGGCTGAAGCCGGCGAGATCGGCCAGCAGCTCCTCCGTACGGATGCTCGGCGCATGACCCAGGCGGACCCGCGCCCGCATACAGGCGATGGCGACCATCCGGCCGAAGACGTGCGAGAGGGGCAGGTAGAGGAGCGTGGACGCCGGGTCCTTGAAGCTGGACTTGAAGACCGGGTGGAGCAGTTGGACGGCGTTGTCGACCTCGGCGAAGAAGTTGGCGTGGGTCAGCGCGCAGCCCTTGGGCCGGCCCGTGGTGCCCGAGGTGTACATGATCGTCGCGAGCGAGTCGGGGCCGAGGACGCCACGGCGTACCGCGACCTCCTGGTCCGGCACGTCACGCCCCAGCTCGGCGAGCCGCTCGGTGTGCCCCTTCTCGAAGATCCACATGTGGCGGACGTCGGGGAGCCGGTCGCGCTCCGGGCCGAGCGCGGCGGCCTGCGCCACATGCTCGACGGCGATCGCCACCGCACCGGAGTCCTGGAGGATCCAGCGGGTCTGGAAGATCGACGAGGTGGGGTAGACCGGGACGGTGACGAGCCCGGCGGCCCAGGCCGCGAAGTCCAGCAGCGTCCACTCGTACGTCGTACGCGCCATGATCGCGAGCCGGTCGCCGGGCTGCAGCCCCTCCGCGATCAGCCCCTTGGCGACCGCCAGGACCTCGGCCGCGAACTCGGCGGCCGTGACGTCCGTCCAGGTGCCGTCCGCGCCCTTCCGGCTGAGCACCGGGTCGTCGGGGGCCTCCTCCGCGTTGTCGAAGGGGATGTCCGCGAGCGAGCCGTGCGTCACGGCGTACACCATCGGGGGCACCGAGACCTCGCGCACGACCCCGTCGAGCCGCCTGACCTCGGGTTCAGGGATGACGAGCTCGGGGTTGTCGGAGGGATCGCGGGACACTGACGGCTCCTAACTCTTGCACTCCCCCCATTACGGACCTGTGAAGTGGCGGGTTCACCTGGGAAAGTGAGGTGCTTCTGTGCGGAAGAGTGAGAGGTTCGTGCACGTTCGGACGCCTGTTCATCTTTTGCCCAACATACCGACGCAACAAGGGCGTTGCCCGCGGATCCGTCGAGTTCGTGCCCTTCGACCCGTCACGTTCGCCTCCTTCGACCCGTCGCGTCCGGGCCCTTCACCCCTTAAGGGGCGCGCCCTCCCCCGTCGCAGGCGCACCCTTCGCCCCCTCACGGGCGTTCGAGGATCGCCGTGACGCCCTGTCCGCCCGCCGCGCAGACCGAGATCAGTCCGCGCCCGGGAGCGTTCCGCTCGGCGAGCAGTTTCGCGAGGGTCGCCACGATCCGCGCCCCGGTGGCCGCGAAGGGGTGACCGGTCGCGAGCGAGGAGCCCGCCACGTTCAGCCGGGCCCGGTCGACCGTGCCGAGCCCCCGCTTCTCCCAGGCCGCCAGCGTGGCCAGCACCTGTGAGGCGAACGCCTCGTGCACCTCGACGAAGTCGAAGTCGTCCAGGCCGAGCCCGGCCCGCTCCAGCATGCGCGGCACGGCATACGCGGGCGCCATCAGCAGCCCGTCCTCGCCACCGGCCACGTCGCCGTTCACGAAGTCGACGGCCGCCGTCTCGTACGCCGTCAGATACGCGAGCGGCGTCAGCCCGCGCACCGACGCCCACTCCTCGCTCGCGAGCAGCACGAGTGCCGCACCGTCCGTGAGGGGCGTGGAGTTCCCGGCGGTCATGGTCGGGGCCGGGTCGTCGGGGCCATCGGGATTGCCGGAGTCCCCGCGGGCGCCCGGGGCCTTCAGCCCGAACACCGGCTTCAGGGAGGCGAGTTTGCCGACCGTCGAGCCGGGCCGGAGGTTCTGGTCGCGGGCCAGCCCTCGGAAGGGCACGACCAGGTCCTCGAAGAAACCGCGCTCGTACGCCGCCGCCAGCCGCTGATGGCTGGCCGCCGCCAACTCGTCCTGCGCCTCCCGGGTCACGCCCCACACGCGGGCCGTGACGGCCGCGTGCTCGCCCATCGAGAGGCCCGTACGGGGCTCCGCGTTGCGCGGGATGTCCGGGACGAGGTGGCCCGGGCGGATCCGGGCGAGCGCCTTCAGCCGGGCACCCGCCGACTTCGCACGCCGGAGCTCCAGCAGGATGCGCCGCAGCTGGTCGTTGACGCCGAGCGGGGCGTCGCTCGCCGTGTCCGCGCCGCCCGCGATCGCCGACTCGGTCTGGCCGAGCGTGATCTTGTTGGCCGCCGCGATGACGGCCTGGAGGCCGGTGCCGCAGGCCTGCTGGATGTCGTACGCGGGGGTGCGGGCGTCCAGCCTCGACCCGAGCACCGTCTCGCGCGCGAGGTTGAAGTCCCGGCTGTGCTTGAGCACGGCACCGGCGACCAACTCCCCCACCGCGCACGGTTCTTCGAGCCCGAAGCGGCTCAGGCGTCCGACGTTCTCGACGAGTCCGTCGACCGCCGCGGTCAGCATCTCCTGGTTCGAGGCGGTCGCGTACGGGCCGTCCGAGCGGGCGAAGGGGATACGGGTGCCACCGACGACCGCGACGCGACGCGGCTGCGGCGCCCGGAAGGATTCCCGCAGGGGTTCCCGGACGGGCTCCGGCAGGGGTTCAAGGGGGCTCATCTCGACCTGCTCCTCACCGTGACGTAGGCTTACCTCGGGTAACCTTACTCCAGAGTAAGAATACGACCGAGCTGGGAGTTGGACGATGGCCGACCGCTACCTGAGTCTCACCGGCACCGCCCCCGGCCGGTTCCTGACCCGCCGGCTCGGGCTGCCGCAGCCGGTGCGGTTGCGGCGCTGGAGTGCCGAACAGCCGTCACTCCAAGGGGAGTTGCTGCATCTCACCGCGGGCAAGTCCGACCTGGACCTCGCACCCGTACTGGCCCGGTCGGGGCCGCGCCCCGGCGGCGAGGGGCCCCACTCCAGTGACGAGAGGCCGGTCGCCGTCGTCCTCGACGCCACCGGTGTCCGTGACGTCGACGCGCTGGCCGAGGTGCACGCCGCCCTCCACCCCGTCGTACGGTCGGTCGCCGAGAGCGGGCGGGTCGTGGTGCTCGGCGCGCCCCTGGACCCCGCCGACCATCACCAGGCCGCCGTCCAGCAGGCCCTCGAAGGGTTCGTACGGTCCCTCGGCAAGGAGATCGGGCGCGGGCGGACGGTGAATCTCGTACGGCTCCTGGAGGCGGAGGCCGCCGAGTCGACGTTGCGCTTTCTGCTGTCGCCGAGGTCGGCCTATGTCAGCGGGCAGGTGATCGAGGTCGGCGGCCACGGTGGCAGTGGTGATGGCCGTGGGTCGGCCGAACCCGAGGATCCCGAGAAGCCCCTTGCCGGGCGTACCGCGCTAGTCACCGGGGCCGCCCGCGGGATCGGCGAGGCCGTCGCCGCGACGCTGGCGCGGGACGGGGCGCTGGTGATGTGTCTCGACGTGCCCGCCGCCGGGGGCGATCTCGCCGCCGTCGCCGAGCGGCTCGGCGGGGTCGCGCTGCCGCTCGACATCACGGCGGACGACGCGGGCGGGCGGATCGCCGACGCGCTGCCCGGCGGGCGGCTCGACGTGCTGGTCCACAACGCGGGGATCACCCGGGACCGGCGGCTGGTCAACATGCCTGCGGAGCGGTGGAGTTCGGTGCTCGACGTCAACCTCGCGAGTGTGCTCCGCACGACCGATGCGCTGCTGTCCGCCGGCGCGCTCCGAGCGGGTGGGCGGGTGGTCGCCACCGCGTCCATCGCCGGGATCGCGGGGAACGCCGGGCAGACGAACTATGCCGCGTCCAAGGCGGGGGTTGTGGGGCTGGTCCGGTCGCTTGCCCCTCGGGCGCTCTCGGAACACGGGGTGACGGTGAACGCGGTCGCGCCCGGATTCATCGAGACGAAGATGACTGCGGCTGTTCCTTTGTTCATTCGTGAAGCCGGGCGGCGGATGAACTCGCTTGCCCAGGGTGGGTTGCCGGTTGATGTGGCCGAGACGACGGCTTGGTTCGCGCACCCCGGATCGGGGGCCGTGAACGGACAGGTTGTTCGGGTTTGCGGGCAGAGCCTTTTGGGAGCTTGAGAGGTTGGTTCATTGTCTGCGGGTGCGTTGGGGCTGGTCGCGCCCACGCGGCGGAGCAGCACATTGACACAGCCCCGCGCCCCTAAAAAAATCCGTGCCCGGCCCAGAAGGGGAGTCAGTGTTGGATGACGTGAAGGGACCCATGCACACCCACGTTCTCAATGGTTCGCCGCGTCTCTGGCCCTTGCTTGCCCGGGGTGCTTTCCTTTCGCCTTTCAAGCGGCCCCGGACGGGAGTCACGGCACCCCGTACCCGATTGGTTCTCCCGGGGCTTCGTATCGATCTGGGAAAGCTCGCCGCATATGAGCGTGCCTGTGGATTCGGGGTGGGGGCGGACGAGTTGCCCATTACCTATCCGCACGTTCTCGGATTTCCGTTGGTCATGCGGCTGATGAGTGAGCGGGCCTTTCCGTTGCCGTTGCTCGGGCTGGTGCACACGTCCGTCTCGGTCACCCGGTGGAAGGCGACGCCGGCGACCGGGGAGTACGAACTCGCCGTGTACGTCGATGAGTTGGCGCCCCACCGACGCGGGACCGAGGCCGTCGTCGTGACGGAGATGCGGGCGGGGGGCGAGCTCGTGTGGGAGTCGAGGAGTACGTATCTGGCGCGGCACCGCACCTCGGCGGGGAGTTCGGGCGGGCCGGCCGCGCCCGAGGAGCGCACGCCGCTGCCCGTCGTGGCCGAGTGGGCGCTCGCGGGGGATGTGGGGCGGCGGTACGGGGCCGCGTCCGGCGACCGCAACCCGATCCACCTCCACCCCCTCACCGCCCGGCTGTTCGGCTTCCCCCGGGCCATCGCGCACGGCATGTGGACCGTGGCGCGCTGCCTCGCCGAGCACGGGGTGCCTCAAGCTGCCCTGGTCCGGGCGGAGTTCAGGGCGCCGGTGCTTCTGCCGGGGACGGTGTCGTACGGGGCGGAGGGTGCCGCCTTCGAGCTGCGCGGGGCGGGTGGCCGGCTGCACCTGTCCGGAGAGGTCCTCCCCGTGCTCTGACGCGCGCGCCCCGCCCTACCCGGGCGACCCGGCCGAACCGTGCTCCGACCAGGGTCTCCCCTCCATCAGGTCCCCCAGGCCCGCCCAGGCGAAGTTCATCAGGGTCGTGGCGGCCTGCCGGGCGGAGACGCCGGGGGTGGCATTGGCCCAGGCGGCGAGGGACTCGGCGGCGCCGACGAGGGCTTCCGCGAGACCGGCGACCTCGCGCTCGGGCAGCGACGGGTCCCGGTGCGCCTCACGGGCGGCCACCACGATCAGCTGCGTGACGAACGCGACGATCTCCTCGCGCATCGCGGCGAACTCCGCGGCGAACGGCTCCCCGTGCGTACGCGCCTGGAGGTGCAGCACCGCCCAGCCGTCCGGGTTCTGCGCGGTGTGCGTGAAGAACGCCCGCAGCCCGTCCCAGAGTTGGCGGTCGGCGGGCAGGTCCTGCTGGACCCCCGCACGCACGGCCGCGGTCAGGGCGGCGGCCTCACGCCGGATGCACGCGGTGAAGAGGTCTTCCTTGGAGTTCAGGTACAGATAGACCAACGGCTTGGACACACCCGCCAGATCGGCGATCTCGTCCATCGACGCGGACCGGTATCCCCGCTGCCCGAAGGTCTGCACCGCCGCGTCCAGCATCTGCTGTTCGCGCACGGCACGCGGCATCCGCTTGCTCTTCACTGCACCCATACGAGCAAGAGTACGAGTTGTCCGCCGACGGCTCGGCGGAGTTGTGGGCCCGGCACCCCGCTTCGGCCTGAACGGCCTCGTCCTCAAACGCCGGACGGGCCGAAAATGTCGACCGGCGCCGAAAAGTGCTCCTGATCAGCCTGATCAGTTACGACGTCTGGCCGTGGGCCCGCGACACCTCGTCCACCACGTCGTCCTCCTGGCTGCGGTTGGCCTCCAGGTTGGACTTGACGCGGTCGACGCGCTCGACGATCTGGATCGAGGCGCGGTCGCGCTCCTTGCGCAGGACGACGAAGCTGATGGGCGCCGAGATCAGCAGGGAGAGCAGGATGATCCACATGCCGTTCGAGTCACCGAGCCCGCGCGGGGCGATGCCGGAGTAGACGAGGCCCCAGACGACCACGAGGCAGCCCACCAGGATTCCCAGGCGCATCAGTGTGTAGCGGAGCATCTCAATCCACTCTTCCGTGTCGAACGGGTTGGAAGGGGTCCGAAGGAATCCGAAGCAGTCCGAAAGTCCCCGACTTTCCCAAAGGGCACCGTCCAGTCAAGCACGCCCGGCACCCGATCTTGCAGGGGGGTACGGAGAGTCAGGTGAGCGGCAGCAGCATGAAAATGTCCTCGCGGTCGTCGCCGGGCGCGACACGTATCGCGTCCGGTATGCGGCCGACCTCCTTGTAGCCGCACGAGCCGTAGAACCGCTCCAGGCCGTTCCCGCCCCGGCAGGTGAGCCGGATCGCCTCGATGCCGTCGAGGGAGCGGGCCGCGTCCGCGGCGGCGGCCAGGAGGTCCCGGCCGTATCCCTTGCCCTGGTGCTTCGGGTGGACCATCACCGTGTAGAGCCACAGCCAGTGGGTCATCAGCCGGTGGGTGTTGAAGGTGAGGAAGGCCGCGGCGGCCACCTGCCCTTCCTCGTCGAACCCGGCCAGGAGTCGGGCGCGGCCCTCCGCCATCGCCACGAAGTGCTTCACCAGCTCCGGGCGGATGACCTCCCGGTCCACCGGCGGGACGAAGCCGACGGCGCCGCCCGCGTTGGAGACGTCCGTCCACAGGTCGAGGAGGCCGTCGCGGACCTCGGGGGTCACGGCCGGGTCGAGAGCGAAGGTAAGGGCCATGCGGCCAGATTAGCCATTACGCCATGTCGGCCTCAAGCGAGTGCCGACGTCACGTACGTCACGCGTTTCTCTCGCCCCCGCCGCCCCTACCCATTCCTGACTCAGGGGCTTCGCCCCCGAACCCCCAAAAGACTGCGCAGTTCCCCGCGCCCCCTAAAAGGGGCGCGGGGAACTGCGCGACCACTCACGCCAAGAACGTCAGACCCTCAGACCCTCATCGGCTGAGGCGACTCGCGACGCCCCGCGTCCGGGCCGTCGTACTCGCGGATGATCTCGTAGCGCGTGTTCCGTTCGACCGGGCGGAACCCGGCGTCGCGGATCAGGTCGAGGAGGTCCTCGCGGGTCAGCTTGTTCGGGGTGCCGTAGTTGTCGGCGTCGTGGGTGATCTTGTACTCGACGACCGAGCCGTCCATGTCGTCGGCGCCGTGCTGGAGCGCCAGCTGGGCGGTCTGCACACCGTGCATGACCCAGAAGACCTTGACGTGCGGGACGTTGTCGAACAGCAGCCGCGAGACCGCGAAGGTCTTCAGGGCCTCGGCACCCGTCGCCATCTGCGTACGCGCCTGGAGGCGGTTGCGGACCTTGCCGTCCTTCACGTCGACGAAGTCGTGCTGGTAGCGCAGCGGGATGAAGACCTGGAAGCCGCCGGTCTCGTCCTGCAGCTCACGCAGACGCAGGACGTGGTCGACCCGGTGGCGCGGCTCCTCGATGTGCCCGTACAGCATCGTGCACGGGGTCTTGAGACCCTTCTCGTGCGCGAGGCGGTGGATGCGCGACCAGTCCTCCCAGTGGGTGCGGTGGTCGACGATGTGCTGCCGGATCTCCCAGTCGAAGATCTCCGCGCCGCCACCGGTCAGCGACTCCAGACCTGCGTCGATCAGCTCGTCCAGGATCTCGGACGCCGACAGACCGCTGATCGTCTCGAAGTGGTGGATCTCCGTGGCCGTGAACGCCTTCAGGGAGACGTCCGGAAGGGCCTTCTTCAGCTCGCTGAGCGAGCGCGGGTAGTAGCGCCACGGCAGGTTCGGGTGCAGGCCGTTCACGATGTGCAGCTCGGTGAGGTTCTCGCCCTCCATCGCCTTGGCGAGCCGGACGGCCTCCTCGATGCGCATCGTGTACGCGTCCTTCTCGCCCGGCTTGCGCTGGAACGAGCAGTAGGCGCACGACGCGGTGCACACGTTCGTCATGTTGAGGTGGCGGTTGACGTTGAAGTGGACGACGTCGCCGTTCTTCTTCATCCGCACCTCGTGGGCGAGCCCGCCCAGCCAGGCCAGGTCGTCCGACTCGTACAGCGCGATGCCGTCCTCGCGGGTCAGCCGCTCACCGGCCCGGACCTTGTCCTCCAGCTCGCGCTTGAGCCCGACATCCATGCTGCTTCTACCTCTCGTAAGTGACGAACCTTGTCAACCGTACGCCCCGCTGCCTACTCCTCCTCGGGCAGCTCACCCACCCGGTTCTCCCACTTCGTGGAGAGCACGATGGTCGTACGCGTCCGGGAGACGCCCTTGGTCCCCGACAGCCGCCGGATGGTCTTCTCCAGACCGTCCACGTCGGGCGCCCGCACCTTGAGCATGTACGAGTCGTCGCCGGCGATGAACCAGCAGTCCTCGATCTCGTTGAGGTCCTTGAGCCGGTGCGCCACGTCCTCGTGGTCGGTGGCGTCGGAGAGCGAGATGCCGATGAGGGCGGTGACGCCGAGGCCGAGCGAGGTCGCGTCGACCGTCGCGCGGTAGCCGGTGATGACACCGGCGGCCTCCAGGCGGTTGATGCGGTCGGTGACGCTGGGTCCCGACAGACCGACGAGGCGTCCCAGCTCCGCGTAGGAGGCCCGGCCGTTCTCCCTGAGGGCCTGGATGAGCTGCCTGTCCACCGCGTCCATGCGATCGATAGCCTTCCGCTGAAGAGTTCCTGAAGTGATGCCCTGAAGTGATGCGTGGGTACTGCGCGTTGCTCGGTCGTACGGGTCGTACAGGTCGAACGTGCTGCTCAGACGGTGCCGCGTGAGCCCCCGCCGAGTTCGCCCTCCCAGCGGCGGTAGAGCGTGTGCCCGACGCCCGCCGCGTCCAGCACGCGCCCGGCCACGAAGTCCACCAGGTCCTGGATGTGGGTCGCTCCCGCGTAGAACGCCGGGGAGGCCGGCAGTACGGTCGCGCCCGCGTCGTCCAGTGTCACCAGATGCCGCAGGGTCTGCCCGTTCAACGGGGTCTCGCGGACGGCGACGACCAGCCTGCGCCGCTCCTTGAGCGTGACGCTCGCGGCGCGCTGCAACAGGTCTTTGGAGAGGCCGAGCGCGACCCCGGCGACACACGCGGTGGAGGCGGGCACGATCAGCATGCCCTTCGAGGCGTACGAACCGGACGACGGCCCCGCCGCCAGGTCCCCCGCGCTCCAGTGCCGTACCTCGTCGACGTCCACCGCGAAGGTGCCGGGCTTTCCGTCGGCCCCCCGGCCGAGCCACTCCCGGAGGTCCTCCTGCCAGTGGCCGTCCCGGAAGCTGATCCCGGTCTCGTCGAGCAGCGTGAGCCGTGAGGCCCGCGAGACGACCAGGTCGACGCTCTCGCCGGCCGCGAGGAGGGCACGCAGCACGGCAGCCGCGTACGGCGTTCCGGACGCGCCGGAGACCCCCACGATCCAAGGCCGACGCTGAGTTTCTCCTGCGTTCACACCCTGAGCCTACCGGCGGGCCGCCCGGAGCTCAGGACCGGCCGTGCTTGCGTCCGGTCCACGGGCCGCGCCGTACTCACACGGCACCCACACGGCACTCACACGGTCAGACCGCGCACCAACAGATCGAGCAGCGCGCACGCGAACAGGGCGATGCCGATGAAGCCGTTGACGCTGAAGAAGGCGCGGTTCACCCGGGAGAGGTCGTGCGGGCGGACGATCGAGTGCTCGTACAGGAAGGCACCCGCGACGATCACCAGGCCGACCCAGAAGAAGGTGCCCGCGTCGGTGGCCAGCGCGTACCAGACGAAGAGCGCCGTCGTGAGGGTGTGGCAGACGCGCGCGCCCCAGATCGCGGCCGGGATGCCGAAGCGGGCCGGGACCGACATGACGCCGATCTCGCGGTCCGTCTTCACGTCCTGGCAGGCGTAGATGAGGTCGAAGCCGCCGATCCAGATGCCGACAGCGAGGCCGAGGATCACCGCGTCCCAGGACCACTCGCCGGTGATCGCCAGCCAGCCGCCGATCGGCCCCATCGCCTGCGCGAGACCGAGGATGGCCTGCGGGAAGTTCGTGAACCGCTTGCCGTACGGGTACACGACCATCGGGATGACCGCGATGGGCGCGAGCGCCAGGCAGAGCGGGTTGAGCAGGGCCGCCGCGCCGAGGAAGAAGACGAGGGCGACCAGCGCGCCCGTCCACGCGTGCTTCACGGTCATCGCGCCGGTGACCAGCTCGCGATGGGCCGTACGGGGATTGCGGGCGTCGATCTCCCGGTCGATGATCCGGTTGGCGGCCATGGCGAACGTCCGCAGGCCGACCATCGCGACGGTCACCAGCAGCAGCCGGCCCCAGGCGATGTTCCCGTCCACCGTGAACATCGCCGTCAGCGCCGCGATGTACGCGAAGGGCAGCGCGAAGACGGAGTGCTCGATCATGACGAGGCGCAGGAACGCCTTGGTGCGCCCCGGCTGCGGGATCGCGGCTGATGCGCTGCTCACGAGAGTCCGTACTCCTTCCACCGGCGGTCGACCTTCGCCGCCGTCTCCGGGTCGGACAGCACCATGTCGGGCCAGCCGCCGTCCCGCGTGTACCCCTCCTCGGGCCACTTCTTCGTCGCGTCGATGCCCGCCTTGCCGCCCCAGAACTGCTGGTACGAGGAGTGGTCGAGGTGGTCGACCGGCCCCTCGACGACGGTGAGGTCACGGGAGTAGTCCGTGTTCCCCAGCGCGCGCCACGCGACCTCGTGCAGGTCGTGGACGTCGCAGTCGGAGTCGACGACCACGATCAGTTTGGTCAGGGACATCATGTGGGCGCCCCAGACGGCGTGCATCACCTTCTGGGCGTGCTTCGGGTACTTCTTGTCGATCGCGACGATCGCGCAGTTGTGGAAACCGCCCGCCTCGGGGAGGTGGTAGTCCACGATGTCCGGCACGATGATCTTGAGGAGGGGGAGGAAGAACCTCTCCGTCGCCCGGCCCAGCGGACCGTCCTCGGTCGGCGGCCGGCCGACCACGATCGACTGGAGCAGCGGCCTCTTGCGCATCGTCACGCAGTCGATGGTCAGGGCCGGGAAGGGCTCCTGCGGCGTGTAGAACCCGGTGTGGTCGCCGAAGGGGCCTTCCGGGAGCATCTCGCCGGGCTCCAGCCACCCCTCCAGTACGACCTCGGCCTGCGCCGGGACCTGCAGCGGCACGGTCTTGCAGTCGACCATCTCGATCCGCTTGCCCTGGACGAACCCCGCGAAGAGGTACTCGTCGATGTCACCGGGCAGCGGGGCCGTGGACGCGTACGTCACCGCCGGCGGACACCCGAAGGCGATCGCGACGGGCAGCCGCTCGCCCTTCCGCGCGGCCACCTGGTAGTGGTTGCGGCTGTCCTTGTGGATCTGCCAGTGCATGCCGATGGTGCGCTTGTCGTGGCGCTGGAGGCGGTAGAGCCCGAGATTGCGGATCCCGCTCTCCGGGTCCTTGGTGTGGGTCAGGCCCAGGTTGAAGAACGACCCGCCGTCCTTGGGCCAGGTGAAGAGGGCCGGCAACTGGTCCAGGTCCACCTCGTCGCCCTGCAGCACGACCTCGTGCACCGGCGCGTTGTCGGACTTGATCTTCTTCGGCGGTACGTGGGTCATGGCGCCGAGCTTCCCGAAGGCCTCGCGCACCCCGATGAACCCCTGCGGCAGCTCCGGCCTGAGCAGTCCGCCGATCTTCTCGCTGATCTCGTCGTACGACTTCAGGCCGAGCGATTTGAGGAGCCTGCGGTCCGTCCCGAAGACGTTCATCGCGAGTGGCATCGCCGACCCGCGCACGTTCTCGAAGAGCAGGGCGGGGCCGCCCGCCTTCTGGACGCGGTCGACGATCTCCCCGACCTCCAGATACGGGTCCACCTCGGCCTTGATGCGCTGGAGGTCGCCCTCGCGCTCAAGCGCCCGGAGCAGGGAGCGAAGATCGTCGTAAGCCATGCGTTCCAGTATCGGCTACTCGCTACGCTGAACCTGTAACGGGGGCCGCCGACCCGGCCCCGATCAAGCACACACCGCCACGCTCCACTCTTCTCGACTCTCCACTCTTCTCGACTCTCCACACGCAGGGGGACCGCCGAATGCTTCGGGTGCTGATGATTCTGGTGCCATTGGGGCTCAGCATCTATGCCTTCATCGACTGCATCACCACCGACGAGAAGGACATCCGCTACATCCCGAAGCCCCTCTGGGCGATCCTCGTGCTGCTGTTCCCGCTCGTCGGCTCCATCTCCTGGCTGATCGTCGGCCACCAGCGCAAGCCGCGCGGCCTCTCCTCCGGCCGGGGCGGCTGGGTCGCACCCGACGACAACCCGGAGTTCCTGAAGTCCTTGAAGGACGACAGCAAGGACAAGGACAAGGGCGAGAGCAAGGACAGCGGCAGCGACAGTGACGACGGTCCGACGGACGCCGTGACGGGCGACGAGGCGCACCTCAAGAACTGGGAGGACGACCTCCGTCGCCGCGAGGAGGAGCTGAAGCGGCGGGAGGGCGGTTCGGGCGAAGGCCAGGACGACTCCACCCCGCCGAAGCCCTGACGCGGGGCACTGAGGTGGAGCCCTGAGATGGAGATCCGTCTGCTGGTCACCTTCGAGAAGGTCGCCGCCGTGCTGAGCTTCACGCAGGCGGCGGCCGAGCTGAAGTACGCCCAGTCCAGCGTGACCAGCCAGATCCGCGCCCTGGAGTCCTCGCTCGGGGTGCAGCTCTTCGACCGGCTCGGCAGCCGCATCCGGCTGACCGAGGCGGGCGACCGGCTCCTCCCCTACGCCCGGCAGATCATCGAGCTGAGCGAGGAGGCACGGGCGGCGGTCGTCGGTACGGAGGAGCCCTCGGGCACGCTGACGGTCGGCACGATGGAGTCGCTGACGTCCTACCGTCTGTCCCCGCTCCTCGAACTGTTCCACCACCGCTATCCCGGGGTCCGGCTGTCCATGCGTCCAACGCTGGGCGACGAGACCCGGCAGGCGCTGCGGCAGGGCACGTACGACGTGGGTTTCCTGATGGAGCGGGAGACGGAGCACGCGGGTCTTGAGGTCACGCAGCTCGCCGAGGAGCCGCTGGCGCTGGTGGCGGCGCCCGGCCATCCCCTCGCGGGAGCGGCCGTGTCGGCCGTCTCGACCGCCGATCTCGTACGCGAGCCACTGCTGGCCACCGAGCCGGGCTGCGCCTACCGGGACCTGTTCGAGGAGGAGCTCAACACGCGGTCCGCGGAGCCGGTCTCGTTCATGGAGTTCGGCACGATCGAGGCGACCAAGCGGGCGGCGGCGGCCGGCCTCGGCATCGCCCTCCTGCCCGCGGTGACGGTGGCGGAGGAACTCGCCGACGGCCGGCTCGTGGCCCTGCCCTGGGAGCCGCCGTTCACCCTCACTACTCAACTGGCGTGGCGGTCCGGGAAACGGCTTCCGGCGCACGCGCGGCTGTTCGTGGAGCAGGCACGGAAGCTGGTTGCCGAGCAAGGGTGACCTTCAGGCTCGCGGCCACGATCAGCGGGACGCCGAGCGCCTGGACGAGTCCGATGTGGTGCCCGTACACCGCCCAGTCCGCGACCATCGCCACCGCCGGGTAGGTGAAGGCGAGTACGGCGATCTTGGCGGTCGGCAGCTGGGCGTAGGCGGCGTACATCAGGACGTACATCAGGCCCGTGTGGATGATGCCGAGGCCGACCAGCCAGCCCCAGTCGGCGCCCGTGCCGCTCATCGCGCCGAAGTCGGCGAAGGGGAGCAGCAGCGGGATCCCGACGACGACCTGGACGAGGGCGATGAGGTGCGGACGTACGCCCGTGATGCGCTTGGTGACGAGGGTGGAGAGGCCGTAGAGGAGCGCGGCGAGGAGGGCCTGTCCGACGCCCAGGAGGTACGTGCCGTCGCCGCCCGTGAAGTCCGAGGGCCTGACGCCGGAGACGAGGATCAGGCCCACGAAGGCGAGCGCGATCCAGCCTGCCTTCGCGGCGGTGAGGCGTTCGCGGAAGAGGAGGGCGCCGAGCAGCACCACGTAGAAGGGCTGCGTGTGGTAGACGACGGTCGCGACCGAGATCGACGTGTTCTCGTACGACTGGAAGAGGAAGACCCAGTTGAAGACGATGAACAGGCCGCCGAGGGCCGCGAGTCCGAGTTTGCGCGGGGTGAGTCCGTGGTTCCGGAAGTAGCCGCGGGCGAGGGCGTACGTGCCGAGTGCCAGGGCGCCGAAGAGGACGCGGAAGAACACGACGTTGAAGGGCGAGGCGCCCGACTCCACGACGAAGATTCCGAGGGTCCCGGAGAGGACCATCGCGGCGGTCAACTGGACGGTGCCCTTGCGCTCGGAGGTGCTGTCTGTAGCCATGCCCCGAAGCTACGAGCGGCTGCCGGTACGGGTCCACGCCCCACCGGGGCGTCCTGTCGATGGGCCCATCGGCCCGCCCGATGACGTTTCTCGCCCCCGCCGCCC
>NZ_LIQZ01000033.1 GCF_001418655.1 Streptomyces phaeochromogenes
GCCCCCGTCTCCGCCCCCGGTCAGCTGCCGCCCAGCCTGATCGCCACCCTTCCGGGGCACTACTACACCGACCCGGAGATCTTCCGGCAGGAGCAGGAACGGCTCTTCGAGTCGATGTGGTTCTGCGCGATCCGCAGCGCGGACCTGGCCAAACCGGGCGCGTTCCGTACGGTCCAGATCGGCCGTGAGAGCGTGCTGATCACCCGGTCGCGCACCGGTGAGCTGCGCGCCTTCCTGAACGTCTGCCGCCACCGCGGGGCCCGGCTCTGTCTGGAGGAGGCCGGCGAGGTCCGGCGCAATCTCCAGTGCCCGTACCACGCGTGGACGTACGACCTCGACGGCAAACTGATCGCCGCGCCGAACCTGGTGAAGATGCCGGACGTCGACCGGACGGAGTACGGCCTGGTCAAGGTCGCGCTGCGGGAGTGGCTCGGCTACGCCTGGGTCAGTCTGGCCGACGAGCCGCCGTCCTTCGAGGAGACCGTGATGGGCGCGGCCGTGGAGCGGCTCGGGAACGTGGCGGCCATCGAGCACTACGGCACGGAGAACCTCGCCCTCGGAAAACGCATCACCTATGACGTGAAGGCGAACTGGAAACTGATCGTCGAGAACTTCATGGAGTGCTACCACTGCGCGACGATCCACCCCGAGCTCACCGACGTCCTCCCGGAGTTCGCCGACGGCTACGCGGCCCAGTACTACGTGGGGCACGGCGCCGAGTTCGGCGAGGAGGTCAAGGGATTCACCGTCGACGGCAGCGAGGGCTTCGGGAAACTTCCCGCAGTCGCGGAGGATCAGGACCGTCGTTACTATGCGATAACGGTCAAACCCACCGTGTTCATCAATCTCGTCCCCGACCATGTCATCCTGCACCGCATGTTCCCCCTCGCCGAGGACCGGACGATCGTGGAGTGCGACTGGCTCTACGCACCCGAGGTCGTCGAGTCGGGCGCCGATGTGTCGAAGTCCGTGGAACTCTTCCACCGGGTCAACGCCCAGGACTTCGAGGCCTGCGAGCGTACGCAGCCCGCGATGGCGTCCCGCGCCTACCGGAGGGGCGGGGTGCTGGTGCCCACCGAGCACCACATCGGGATTTTCCACGAGTGGCTCATTGGCATGCTGGGAGGCATGGATGGCTGATCTCTATATCGGCGGCACGTGGACGAGCGCGCGGGAGAAGGGCACCCGCGAGATCCGCTGTCCGGCCGACGGTTCACTGGTCGCGGTGGTGGACGAGGCGGGCCCCCAGGACACGGCCGACGCGATCGCGGCCGCGCGCCGCGCCTTCGACGACGGCCCCTGGCCCCGGACGCCCCCGAACGAGCGCGGTGACCTGCTGCTGCGGGTCGCCGACCTGCTCGCCCGCGACAAGGACGTACTCGCCCGTGCGGAGTCCCTCGACACCGGCAAACGCCTGGTGGAGAGCGAGTACGACATCGACGACATCGAGAACTGCTTCCGCTACTTCGGCCGGCTCGTCGCGAGCGAGTCGGGCCGGGTCGTGGAGACGGGCACGGAGGGCGTCGACAGCCGGGTCGTATACGAACCGGTCGGTGTCTGCGCGCTGATCACTCCCTGGAACTATCCGCTGCTCCAGACGGCGTGGAAGGTCGCACCGGCGCTCGCCGCGGGCAACACCTTCATCCTCAAGCCGAGCGAGCTGACCCCGCACACCGCGATCCATCTGATGCGCCTCCTGGAGGAGGCCGGGGTGCCCGCCGGAGTGGCGAACCTGGTCCTCGGCGCCGGTCCCGAGGCCGGCGCTCCGCTGGGCGACCATCCGGACGTGGACCTGGTGTCCTTCACCGGCGGTCTGCAGACCGGCCGCAGACTCATGGCCGCGGCGGCCGGGACGGTGAAGAAGGTCGCCCTCGAACTGGGCGGCAAGAACCCGAACATCGTCTTCGCCGACGCCGACTTCGAGACGGCCGTCGACATGGCGTTGACGGCCGTCTTCCTGCATTCCGGGCAGGTCTGCTCGGCCGGGGCGCGGCTCCTGGTCGAGGACTCGCTGCACGACCGGTTCGTCGACGAGGTCGTCCGCAGGGCCCGGCAGATCAGGCTGGGCGGACCGTTCGACGAGCAGGCGCAGACCGGTCCGCTGATCTCGGCGGCCCACCGGGAGAAGGTCGAGGCGTACGTCGCCAAGGGCCTGGAGGAGGGCGCGGTCCTGCGCTGCGGCGGGGAGCGCCCGGCCGATCCTCCGCACCCGGACGGCTTCTACTACCCGCCGACCGTGCTCGACGAGTGCTCCGGCCCGATGTCGGTCGTCCAGGAGGAGTCCTTCGGGCCCGTGCTGACCGTGGAGCGGTTCACGGACGAGGCGGAGGCGGTGCGGCTGGCCAACGACACGATCTACGGTCTGGCCGGCGGGATCTTCACCTCCGACGAGGCGAAGGCCCAGCGCGTCGCGTCCGCGCTGCGGATCGGCACCATCTGGATCAACGACTACCACCCGTACGTCCCACAGGCCGAGTGGGGCGGTTACAAGCAGTCCGGGTTCGGGCGGGAGCTCGGTCCTGCCGGTCTCGCCGAGTACCGCGAGACCAAACACATCTGGCGCACGACCAATCCCAGTCCACAGGGCTGGTTCTCCTGATCCATGTCCCCGGGGCCGGTTCTGCGGATCCACAGCAAGAAACCGGCACTCCTCATGGTCAGAACCGGTCGCAGGCATCGTAAGATCCAGCCTTCTTCACCCCGAGATCCAGCACCCGCGCACCAACGACCCCGCACGAGCCGCACTCCCCTCCCGCCCGGGAGAACTCCCCCTTCCCAGGAGGCGCCTCATGACCACCACCGCTCAACCACCTGAGAAACAAAGTAACGACGACTCCGAACTCAACGAGTTCGGCTACAAGCCCGAACTGAAGCGCACGCTCGGCAATTTCCACACCTTCGCCGCCGGCATCAGCTACATCTCCATCCTCACCGGCACCTTCCAGCTCTTCTACTTCGGTTACGGCAGCGGCGGGCCCGCCTACTGGTGGTCCTGGCCCATGGTCTTCGTCGGCCAGTTCATGGTCGCGCTCTGCTTCGCCGAACTCGCCGCCCGCTATCCGGTGGCCGGCTCCGTCTACAACTGGTCCAAGAAGGTGGGCAACCCGCACATAGGCTGGCTGGCGGGCTGGACGATGCTGATCGCCTCGATCGTGTCGATCGCGGCCGTGGCCCTTGCGTATCAGTTGACGCTTCCTCAGATCTCTTCCACGTTCCAGTTCGTGGGCGACGGCACCGGCAAGTACGACGTCGCCACCAACGCGGTGCTGCTGGCCTCCGTACTCATCATCTTCACCACCCTGGTGAACGCCCTCGGCGTGAAGCTGATGGCCCGGATCAACACGGCCGGCGTCTTCATCGAGCTGATCGCCACCGTCGTGCTGATCGTGCTGTTCGCCGTGCACATCACCCGCGGACCGGGCGTCGTGCTGGAGACCAACGGCACGGGAGCGGGCCAGCCCGGCGGCTACTTCGGCGCGTTCCTGATCGCGTCCCTGGCGTCCGCGTACGTGATGTACGGCTTCGACACGGCCGCCTCGCTCGGCGAGGAGTCCCTCGACCCGTCGCGCAACGCGCCGCGCGCCATCCTCCGCGCCATCGTCGCCTCGTTCGTCCTCGGCGGGCTCATCCTGCTGCTCGCGCTGATGAGCGTGTCCAGCCTGAAGGGCGACAAGCTGTCCACGGACGGCCTGCAGTACGTCGTCCTCAACGTGCTCGGCGAGGACGCGGGCAAGGCCATGCTGTGGTGCGTGTTCATCGCGGTCACCGTGTGCGCCCTGGCCGTTCACACGGCGGCGATCCGGCTGGCCTTCGCGATGTCCCGCGACAACAACCTGCCCGCCTCGGCCAAGCTGGCCAAGGTCCATCCGCGCTTCCAGACCCCGATCCTGCCCGCGGTGATCATCGGCATCCTGGCGCTGGCGATCCTGGTGGTCAACATCCGCCAGCCGCAGATCTTCACGGTGGTCACGAGTATCGGCATCATCCTGATCTACCTCGCGTATCTGCTGGTCACCGGGCCCATGCTGGTGGCCAGGCTGCGCGGCAAGTGGCAGCCCGCGGGCGACGGCAAGTTCTCGCTCGGCCGCTGGGGACTGCCCGTCAACATCGTCGCCGTGGTCTGGGGCGCGGCCATGATGATCAACCTGATCTGGCCGCGCGCCGCCGTCTACAACGCGGCTGCCCCGTACCACTGGTATCTGCGCTGGGGTGCCGTCCTGTTCGTCGGCATCGTGATGGGCGGCGGTTTCGCCTACTACTGGTTCGTGCAGCGGCACCGCACCGGAGTCCTCGCCGAGCACCAGTACAAGTCCCCCGACACACCTCTCCCGCCCTCGTCTCCCGCGGCCACCCCGACGGCCGACTGAGCGCCCGATCCGAAGGCAGAACGTCGCAAGGACTCAAGGAGGTCAACTCCCCATGAAAGAAGACGAGTTCGACTACGTCGTGGTCGGCGGAGGAACCGCGGGCAATGTGGTCGCGGCCCGCCTGTCCGAAGATCCGTCCGTCACGGTGTGCGTCCTGGAGGCGGGGCCCAGCGACGTCGGCGACGACGACGTCATGAAGCTGGAACGCTGGATGGGACTCCTTGAGTCCGGCTACGACTGGGACTACCCGGTCGAGCCGCAGGCCAGCGGCAACAGCTTCATGCGGCACGCCCGCGCCCGGGTGCTCGGCGGCTGCTCCTCGCACAACTCCTGTATCGCCTTCTGGGCACCGGCCGAGGACCTGGACGGCTGGGCGGCAGCGGGCTGTACGGGCTGGAGCGCGGCCGAACTCTTCCCGCTCTACCAGCGGCTGGAGAACAACGACGCTCCCGGCGAGCACCACGGCCGCTCCGGCCCGGTGAAGCTGCGCCAGCTGAAGAGTGACGACCCTTGTGGCACCGCCCTGTTGGAGGCCTGCGCCCAGGCAGGCATCCCGACCACCCCGTTCAACACCGGAAAGACGGTCGTGCGCGGGGCCAACTGGTTCCAGATCAACTCCGACGAGAACAACATCCGCCAGTCCTCGTCGGTCGCCTATCTGCACCCGATCCTCGGCAAGCGTCCGAACCTGGACGTACGGACCGGGGTGCGGGCCAAGAAGCTCGTGCTGGACGGGCGGCGCTGCGTGGGCGCCGAGTACCTGGACCCGGACCTGATCCACACCCGGACGGTACGGGCCAGGCGCGAGGTGATCGTGTCGTGCGGCTCGATCGACAGCGCGAAGCTGCTGATGCTGTCGGGCATCGGCCCCGCCGAGCATCTGCGCGAGGTGGGTGTCGACGTGGTGGTGGACTCGGCCGGCGTGGGCGAGAACCTTCAGGACCACCCCGAGGGCGTCATCATGTGGGACGCCAAGCAGCCCATGACGACCACCTCCAGCCAGTGGTGGGAGGCGGGCATCTTCTACGACACCGAACCGGGCCTGGACCGCCCGGACCTGATGTTCCACTACGGCTCGGTGCCGTTCGACATGAACACGGCCCGGTGGGGCTATCCGACCTCGGAGAACGCGTTCTGTCTCACGCCGAACGTGACGAGCGCGAAGTCGCGCGGCACGGTGCGGCTGCGGACGCGCGACTTCCGGGACAAGCCCAAGGTCGATCCGCGGTACTTCACGCACGAGCACGACGCGCGCGTGATGACGTTCGGGCTGAAGCTGGCCCGGCGTATCGCGGAGCAGCCCGCGCTGAGCGGGTGGGCCGGGGCCGAGCTGGCCCCCGGGCCGGATGTCCGGACGGACGACGAGCTGCTCGACTACATCCACAAGACGCACAACACCGTCTATCACCCGTCCTGCACGGTGAAGATGGGCGCGGACGACGACGCCTCGGCGCCGCTCGACGCCCGGCTGCGGGTCAAGGGGATCGAGGGTCTGCGGGTCGCAGACGGGTCCGTGATGCCGGATCTTGTGGCCGTCAATCCGTGCATCACGACGATGATGATCGGCGAGAAGTGCGCTGATCTTTTGAAGGAGGACGCCCTGTAGGGGGTCGTGGGGAGCTGCGGGGCCGTTGTGGCTGGTCGCGCAGTTCCCCGCGCCCCTTAAGGGGCGCTGGTTGCCGGCCTCTTGTACATGCGGGTCGCCGTGATCTCGGTGTGAACGGCCTCCCCGGCGGGGGCCTCCCGCGGCAGGCCCGGCCGAAGGTGTTCCTCCACGCTGATGTACTTCAGCCCGGCGCGGAGGTCCGCGTCGTTACGGAGGCGGATGACCAGGGGGAACTCGGCGAGCGCGGTCGTGTCGAACAGGCCCGTGGTGTAGAGGAGTTGGACACCGAGGGCGTCCGACACGGCCCGCTGGAGCTCCAGCAGATACGTCGCGTTGGCACGGCCGATGGGGTTGTCGAGGAACAGCGTGCCGGCATGCCGGTGCTTGTCGCTGCGGCCCCGGTCGTTCGAGCGCAGGGCCGCCATCGTGCAGTACAGCGCGATCGCGGCGGTGAGCAGCTGGCCGCCGGAGAACACGTCGCCCATCTGCCCGACGGGTACGCGCTCGGCGCGCAGCACGGCGTCGGGCTTGAGGATCTCGACGGCGACGCCCTTGGGCCGGAGGGCCGCGCCGACGCCTCTGAGCAGCAGGGACATTCCGTCGCGGCGAATGTCGGAGTTCTTCTTGACGGCCGCTCGGGTCGCCTCGTCGACGACTTCGCCGAGGCGCTCAGCGAGTGTGGCCTGGTCCGGCTCCTCGAAGCGGATGCGCAGGAACTCCTGCCCCGACCACTCCCCGAGCCCTTCGGGGAGACGGGACAGCCGCTGGGCCGACCTGAGCGTGGCGAGCGCGGACTCCACGAGCCCTCGCAACCGGTCGACGATCGAGTCGCGGTTGCGCTCCAGCTGCTCCAACTCGTCGGTCAGGACCCGGAGTCGGGGCGCGAACGCGTCCGCCCACTTCTGGGCGTGCTCGGGCAGGGAGGACGCCGGCAGCTCACGGATCTGCTGGCGGGCGGGCGTACGCACCTGCTCGTAGCGCGTGGAGTTGGCGTGCCGGACCAGTACGTCGCTCGCCTCGCGCACCGAGGTCTCGGCGGCGGAGAGGTCGGCCGCGCAGCCGCGCAGGGAGCGGCGGGACTCGGCGGCGGAGTGCCGGGCCTCTTCGAGGGTGCCCGGGTAGGGCTCGGGCTCCTCGTGCTCCTCGTCCGCGTGCTCCCTGAGGAGGTCCCGGAGCAGGGCTGCCGTCTCGTCGAAACCGCCCGCCGCGTCCTCGGCGGCGCGGTGGGCGTCGAGCAGCTCGGTGTGGGCCGCGCGCGCCTGGCTCAACGCCTCGGTGCGGGAGGCGAGTTCACCGGTGGCGGTGCGCAGCAGGCTCTGTGCGTGCTCGGCGTCGCGCGGCACCAGGTCCTCGGGCAGCTCGGTGTGCGCCTCGCCGTCCTCGGGCGCGTGCCGCTCGGCCTCGCCCCGCAGCCGTCCGAGCTGCTCGCTCGCGGTCGACATCCGCGTTTCCAACAGCTGGACCAGCTCCTCGGCGCGGGCCGAGGCGGCCTGCCGTGAGGGCCCGTCGGAGCCGTCGGTCGACTCCAGCAGCTGGGCGGCACGCGTACGGACCTTGTTGCTCAGCCGCTCCAGCTCCGCGAGCGCGGCGCTCTCGTCGCTCTCCGCGCGGGACTGCTCGGCCCGCAGGTCGGCGCCGACGCCGACCTGTTCGTAGAGCTGGGAGGCGGCGCGGTAGGCCTCGCGGAGGGCGGGCAGCGACGACTTCGCGGCGGCCGGGTCGGCCTCCGGTACGTCGTCGGGGGCGCCCGCGATCTCCGCACGCTCACCGCGCAGGGCACGGGCCGTGCGACGGGCGTCGTCGGCGGCGCGCTGGGCGCCACGCCGGTCCTCGTCGGCGGCGCGGGCGCGCTCCAGGCAGGACTGGGCGCGGGCCTCCGACTCGGCGGCGTCGTCGGCGAGTTCGCGCAGCTGGACCTGCCAGCCGGCCCGCTCGCGCAGCCGGAAGGCGAGTCCGGCGAGTGCGTCGGCGGCGCGCCGGGCCCGCTGCGCGGCCTCCTGCCGCTCGTCCCGTACGAGAGCCGCCTCGGCCGCCGACTCGTCGGCCTCGGCCCGGACCGTACGCGCCTCGGACAGCTCGGCCTCGGACTCCTCGGCGAACGCGCGCGCGTCGTGGGCCGCCGTGGCGAGCTCGGCGAGCCGCCCCGCCGGACAGCCCGTCCGCCAGGAGGCGAGCCGTGCGGCCAGCTCCCGGTCCTTGGCGAGCCGGGCCGCCAACTCCCGGATCTCCTCGTCCCGTTCGGCCGCACGCGTACGCAGCGTCTGCCGCTCCTCGTCCGCGGCGTGCTCGTCGTGCATGGCGGGGTTCGGCGGTACGAGGAAGACGTCCCCGTCGCCCGCGTCGGGGGCCGGGGTCGGGGCGAGCAGCGCGGCGGCCGTGCCGACGGCTACGGCGGAGCGCGGGAGCAGCGCGGCGTCGGCTAGGGCTTCGCGGGCCCTCGCGTGGGTGTCCGGGTCCGTGATGATCACGCCGTCGACCAGCTCGGGCCGCGCGGCCAGCACGCGCGCGTGATCGACGGGGTCGACGGCCTGCGCGAGGTAGCGCCAGCCGGGGAGCGCGGGGATGCCGTGCTCGCCCAGGTACTCCACGGTGGCCAGCACGTCGGGTCCGGGCGGCAGCAGCCCGCCGTCACCCAGCGCGCCGAGGATCCGGGAGTCGTCGGCCGCCGCGGTCCGCAACTCGAAGAGCTGCCGCTCGGCGGAGGCGACCCCGTCGTCGAGGAGTTCTCGGAGCTCGTCGGCGTAGTGGTCCAACTCCTCGGCGGAGAGGGGGGCTTCGTCGGAGTCGACTTCGGTGTCCTGGCCGCCCCGCCCTCGACGGGTGCCCGCTCCATCGCTGCCGGGGCCCGTCCCGGAAGCACGGCCTGCCGTGCTTCCGTGATCGGCCCCGCCTGCTCGCGCGGCGCTGTCGGTGGAAACCGCGACCGCGCCCTTCCGCGGCTGCGGCAACCCGCCTCGACCGGAACCCCCCGAACCGCCGGAGGCACCCGGCAGGCTGAGCAGTTCGGCCAGTCGCTCCTCCCCGGCCAGCGCCCGGGCGGTCCCCCGCTCGGCGTCGTAGGCGCGCTCGGCAGCCGTCGCGGCGTCGGCCGCGCGGGCAGCCGTGAGCTCGGCGCGGGACTCGGCGGACGCCGCCTCGCGGGAGTGCTCCGTCGTACGGCGGGACGCCTCGCGCGCGGTGTCCCACGCGGCGACGGCGGTCTTCTCGGCGTCGCTGGCGGCGAGCGCGGCACGGGCCGGGTCGGCGTCGGGGGCGGTGTCGTCGAGCCACCCGGCGCGCACCGCCTCGGCGGTCTCCTGCTCGACCTCGCTGAGGCGCTGACGCAGATGGCCGATCTCGCTGCGGGCGCGCTGCGCCTCGGTGGCGGCGGACGTCGAGTCCCGGTAGGCGGCTTCGCCGACCTCCTGGAGCGCGGCGGACCGCTCCTCCTCCTCGTTGGCGACCGTCTCGGCTCCCTCGGCCGCGGCGTGCAGGGCCCGTACGAGATCGGCGGCGGCCTTGGCGCGCGCGGCGAGCGCGGGCGCGGCGTCCCGCTCGGCCTCACGGATCGCGACGGCCACGCGCGCGGAGCGGTCGGCGGAGGCGCGGTGCCGCAGCACCAGCTCGGCGGCCTGCCACGCGGAATGCAGCGTGCGCGCGTCGGCGAGCTCCCGCTTCTGCGCCGCCGCGCCCTTCTCGGCCCCGGCGAGGGCCAACGAGGCGTGCCGGTAGGCGAGTTGGGCCGAGATCAGCGCGCTGCGCTCCCGGGAACTATCGGCCTCGGTGACCCGGTGGGCGGCGGCGGTGACCTGCTGGGCGAGGTCGCCGGTGCGGCCCCGCTCCTGCCCGGCGCGCGCGGTGAGCCGCCTCGCCAGTGTCCTGGTACGCCGCTCGGCGCCCGCGTGGATGTCCCGGGCGCGCGAACGCGTCCCGGTCGCCTCGACGATCCGCCCGAGCAGGTCCACGGACCCGGCGGTGAACTCCCGCTCGGCGATCAGCTCGGCCCGCCGCCCCAGCTTGTTGCCGAACCCGCCGACCAGGTCGGCGAGCCCGTCGGTGTCCCGGGTGTCGGTGACCGCCCGCAGCAGCAGATCGGTGAAGTCGGAGTCCTTCTTGACGGCGAAGAGACCGGCGGCCTCGCCCTCGTCTGCGTTCATCTCGCGCTGGTAGCGGAAGAGTTCGGGGTCCAGGCCCAGGTCGCCGAGGTGTTCGATCCAGCGGTCGTGGATCTCCTCCCAGTGCACTTCGAGGTGCGGGTACGCCTTGCCCGCCTCGGTGAGCGCGTCCCGGAAGCCCTTCATGGTGCGCCGGCGCCCCTGCGCGCCCGAGGCGCCCTCGACGGACGGCCGCACGGAAGTGGCCTCGGCGACCGGCAGATTGTCCAGGCTCAGCCCGGGCCCGGGCCGGAACGAGTACCAGGCCTCCGCGAACTTCCGCGGATCGTTGGAGACCTGGCGCCCCCGCCACTCACTGACCTTGCCGACCACGACGCACTCGCCGGTCAGCGTGTGCTGCCACTCCAGCGCCACATGCCCGCAGTCGTCCGCGAGCAGGAACTTCCGCAGCACGCCGGAGCTGGCGCCGCCCAGCGTGTTCCGGTGGCCGGGCAGCATCACGGAGAAGATCAGCTTGAGCAGTACGGACTTGCCGCCGCCGTTCTCCAGGAAGAGCACACCGGCGGGCGCGGGGCGGCGCGGCGGCCCGACGGGCTCCTCCTCGAAGAACTCCGCCTGCGTGGGCGCGGGGTCGGGCACGGGCTCGCCGACACCCCGCAGGTCCAGCACGGTGTCGGCGTAGCGCGCACCGGCAGGCCCGATGGAGTAGAGGCGGACCCGGGACAGCTCGTACATGGCGGCGGACTCTCGTAGTCGTAAAGGGAGTTGAGGCGGTCGGTTGCAGGGTCGGGGCGGCGGACCGGGGTCGGCCGGTCGAAGTCAGTGGATCGGAGTCAGTGGGCCGACCGCCGGTTCACGAGTGGAACGGCAGCCCTGCATCGGCGGCCAGCTCCAGGTCCTCGGTGTCCTCGGCGGGCAGCAGGCTGGCGGTGCCGTCGGTGACCGGCACGATGCCGAGCTCCAGCAGCTCGGCCATCGCGGCACTGCCCGCCATGTCCCGTACCTGGAGCTGGTAGCGGGCGGTCGTCCGGTACGTCCCCCCGCCGTCGTCCCCGGTGCGCTGCAGGAACCCCGAGTCGGTGAGGAACGCGACGGCCTTGCCGATGATGCCGGTGGTCGAACCGGCGAGTCTTCGGGCGTCCTTCGTGGCCCCGGTGGAGCTGCGCCGCGCCCAGATCCGCCAGGCGGCCTCAAGGCCCGGTGCGTCGGTCGCCGGGTCGGTGTTCTCCCCGTGCTCGTCGGCCCGCTCCTCCAGCCGCCGGCAGGCCTGCCGCACGAAGGCATCGACGCCGTTGACGGACACCCGCCCGATGTACCCGTCGTCGGCGAGGTCCTCCGGGCGCGGGAACGCCATGGCGGCGACGGCGAGATGGGCGAGCCCGTGCAGGAACCGGTCCCCCGAGTCGGCCGACGTCCGCCGCGCGTAGTCGCCCATCCGTACGGCGAACACAGAGTCCTCGGCCGCTGTCACCGCCATCCCCGCCCGGGGGGACACCTCGAGCACCACAAGCCCGAGCCCGGTCGCCACGGCATCGGCCAGCCGCGCGAAGGCCGGATCCTCCCGGTACCTCCGCAGCAACTCGGCATACTCCTGATCCCGCGCGGGCTGCAACTTCGGCTGCAGCCCAAACGCCACGAGCCGCGCGGCATCGGCGGCGTCGGCGGGAGTGACCGCGCTGCTCACCGGCACGGCGACAGCCTCCGGCTCACTCCACTCGACTTGCTCGGTCACGACGACTGCAACTCCCTGAACTCGAATACGGGGCTGAGGACAAGCGCGCCCTTAGGGGCGCGGGGCTGTGACATGTGCGGCTCCGCCGCGTGGGCGCGCCCAGCCACGACCAACCCGCAGGTCACAAACAACCCGAAGTCACCCGGCAAACCCAGCGAACCGCTCACGCCGCATCCTTCCGATCCGCAGCCATCCCCACCGCATCCAGCAGAGCCATCCCCACGATCAGATCGGCCCCACCGAACTCCGGATCCTCCAGCTCGGTCCCGTCGTCCACGGCGAACAGCAACTTCTCCTCACCCTGCCGATACGCCGTACCGACCGGCGGACTGGCCGCGTGCACGGCCAGCAGGGCGAGCAGATAAGGCAGTTCGGGGTCCTGACGCCGTGCGTCGGCCAGCAGCCCGGACAGCCGACGCGGCGCGTCGGCCGGCAGGTCGAGCAGCTCCATGGCGGCGGCGAGCTGCTCCTCGCTGAACCGGCTGTCGTCCGGCGTGGCGATCAGATCCGGCTCGGGCATCTCGGCGCCGAGGTGCTCCCGCTCTATGGGCGGTGTCAGCAGAAGATCGACAAGATCCCCGACCCGGACGGACGCGGGCGTCCGAAGCCCCGTCCCCCGGGCGAAGAACGCGTCGGTCACCCGCAGCGCCTGCTCCACGGGCAACGGCAGTACGGGCGCGACGAGATGCCCGTACAGATCTATCCCGGAGGTCGTCATGGGCGTCGCGAAGGCCTGCCGGTCCTGCTCGGCGCGGAACAGCGGCCCGGCCTCCAGGAGACGGGACTGCAACTGCGTGTGCCGCCGGATGCAGTCCTTGACGATGTCGACGAGTTCGGCGGCCCGCCGCTTCTGTTCGGCGTCCTCCGACTCGTCCCGCGCCTTGCGGATGTTCGTGAGGATCGCGTTCTCGTGCCGGTAGCGGTCGGCGACATGGTCGAGCGCCTCGGCGATCATGTCCGGCACGGCCTGCAGCCAGTCCACCGCCCGTACGTTGCGCCGGGTCGCGTCCAGGGCCCTGCGGAGCGTCTCGGAGTACTGCACGGTCCGGTAGCGGGCCTGCTCGGCGGCGAGCTGCGCGTCCGCGAGCCGGCCTCGGCTGATCAGCACCTCGAGCTTGACCTCGGCGGCGATCTGCGCGCTGGTGACGTCCGTGTCGAGGGCGCCCACGAGTACGTTGACCGCCTCGTCCGTCGTACGGAGATACACGCTCCCTCCGTAGCCGGGCACCTCCTCGATGAGCTTGAAGTCGTAGTCCCGGCGCACATACGAACCGTCGGGCGCGAACGTGCCGTATACGGCCCGGAAGCCGCGGTCGACGCTGCCGACGTTGATCAGGTTCTCCAGGACCCAGCGGGCGACGCGCTCGTGCTCGGCGACGGGCCGGCGCGGGGCCTGGGCGGCGATGCGCGGGATGAGCCTGGCCACTATCTGGTCGTGGTCGGCGCCCGTGTCGAAGTCCATGTTCAAAGTGACGAGGTCGATGGCGGCGAGGGCCACCTCCGCCATCCCGTACACCGAGTACTCACCCGCGAGGTTCGCCTTGCGTACGTCGAGGTCGTGCAGCGGCGCGGTGCAGGCGAGCGCGCGCAGCCGCCGCGCCAGTCCCTCGTCGGCGGCCGGGCCCGGTGCGGGGCGCGGCCCCGCGCTGAGCTGGGGCGGAACGCTGTCCGTCGATGCAGGCGAAGTCACGGTGCACAGACTAGGTCCTCGGTCTGACAACAACCGAAACGCTCCGCTGGGATCGCCGGGGCACTGCGGGTGGTTTGTTGTCCGCGGGTTGACTGCGGCTGGGCGCGCCCACGCGGCGGAGCCGCAAATGTCACGGCCCCGCGCCCCTAGGGGGCGTCCTCCGCCACGCGGCGACCGTAGACCTCCACGACCCTTTTGCGTGAATCATCCAGATATACGCCGAGCAGGCTCTCGGCCTCCTCGCAGTCGCCGTCCTGGAGGGCCTGCAGTATCTGGCCGTTGCGGGCGAGGTACGGCTCGTGCAGCCGGCGGGGGTCGTCCACCAGGTGGAAGGCGAGGCGGAGTTCGGCGAAGACGCTGCGCATCAGCTCGTCGGTGCGGGCGCTGCCGGCGAGCGCCACCAGCTCCCGGTGGAAGTGGATGTTGGCCGTGCCCAGGCCTTTCCAGTCACCTTCGCGGGACGCCCGTCGCCCGTCCGCGACGGCCGCGGCGAGGCCGTCCACGGCGTAGGGCGGTTCGCCGAGTCCGCGTACGACGGCGCATTCGACGAGGCTGCGGGTGCGGTAGATGTCCTCGACGTCCTCGACGGTCAGGACCCGTACGAAGACGCCCCGGTTGAGCTGGTGGACCAGCAGCCGTTCGTGCGTGAGCAGCCGGAACGCCTCGCGCAGCGTGTTGCGCGAGACGCCGAGCGCGTTGCCGATGCTGTCCTCCGACAGCCGTGTGCCGGGCGGGAAGAACCCTTCGGCGATCCGGCTTCTGAGGATGTCCGAGACCCGCTCGGCGGTGCTGGTGCGACCCAGCAGCGCGCGGTCGTCCGCCAGTCCGTTCAGTTCGGCCACTCCCGAATTCAATCGCAGATACAAGAACGAAACAACATGGGTATTGAGGGATCGTTCAACGATCCTCTACCTTGCTAGTCAGGCACCGGCCGCTCGTACCGGAGCCGACGGCCTCCGCACGCCACAGTTCGGCACCGCAAGTGCTTCCGCACGCCACAACTCGCACCGCCACTGCTCCCGCACGGCTCAGTCCTCAAGCACCCTCCCGTCCCTCATCTGCGAGGTGCCCATGAGCACGACCCCTCCACCGCAGGCCCTGAACACCGAGACGCGCCCCGGAGCGGGTGAACCCACCGCCGACGAGGGTGCGTTCGCCTGGCTGCGGGCCCTGGGTCCGCGAGGCCGCCGCGCCTTCGGCGGCGCGTTCGGCGGCTATGCGCTGGACTCGTACGACTACTTCACGCTGCCGCTGAGCATGGTGGCCCTGTCCGCGTACTTCGGCCTCAACAGCGGCCAGACCGGGCTGTTCACGACCGTCACGCTGGTCGTGTCCGCGATCGGCGGCGCGGCTGCCGGTGTGATCGCGGACCGGATCGGGCGCGTCAAGGCGCTGATGATCACCGTCATCACGTACGCGGTCTTCACCGTGGCCTGCGGCTTCGCGCCCAACTACGAGACCCTGCTGGTCTTCCGCGCTCTCCAGGGGCTCGGTTTCGGCGGTGAGTGGGCGGTCGGCGCGATCCTGGTCGCCGAGTACGCGAGCCCCAAGCACCGGGGGCGCACGCTCGGCGCGATCCAGAGCTCCTGGGCCGTGGGCTGGGGACTCGCCGTGCTGGTCTACACGCTGGTCTTCCAGTACCTGGACGACGACCTCGCCTGGCGCGTGATGTTCTGGACCGGGGCACTGCCGGCCCTGCTCGTCGTCTGGGTACGCCGCAATGTGAAGGACGCCCCGGAGGCGGACCAGCGTCGCAAGGAGAGCCCCGAGAAGGGCTCGTTCGCCACGATCTTCAAGCCGGGCACGCCCGCCGCGCCCGGACTGCTGAAGACGACGATCTTCGCGGTCCTGCTCTCCACGGGCGTCCAGGGCGGCTACTACACGCTGGCCACCTGGGTCCCGACCTACCTGAAGACGGACCGCGGACTGTCCGTCGTCGGCACCGGCGGCTATCTCACGTTCCTGATCTCCGGGGCCTTCATCGGCTACCTGACCGGCGGTTATCTCACCGACAAGCTGGGACGGAAGCGCAACATCCTGCTCTTCGCGATCCTCTCGGCGGTCTGCATCCTGGCCTACGCGAACATCCCGAGCGGTGCCAACACCCTTGTCCTGGTGCTCGGTTTCCCGCTCGGCTTCTGTATGTCGGCGATCTTCAGCGGCTTCGGCTCGTTCCTCAGCGAGCTGTACCCGACCGCGGTGCGCGGCACGGGACAGGGCTTCACGTACAACACCGGCCGTGCCGTGGGCGCGGTCTTCCCGACGGTCGTCGGCTTCCTTGCCGACAGCTGGGGTGTCGGGGGCGCGCTGGTCTTCGGCGCGATCGGATACGGTCTCGCGGCGCTGGCCCTGATCGGTCTGCCCGAGACCCGTGGGAAGGAGCTCCTGTGAACCGTACGCAACACCGCCCCCTGAACCTTCTCGAAGACCATGCGCACGCGTGGAGCCCGGCGGAGGCACGTTCCCGGTTCCGTTCGGGAGTGTCGGGTTCCACCGCGGGCTGCTCGGCGGGCCACACCCAGGCGAACCTGATCTCGGTGCCGGCCGACTGGGCGTACGACATGATGCTGTTCTGCCAGCGCAACCCGAAGCCCTGCCCGGTGCTCGACGTCACCGACGCCGGCTCCTGGACGACCGTCCTGGCCTCCGACGCCGATCTGCGGACCGATCTGCCGGGCTACCGGGTGTGGGAGCACGGCGAGTTGGTCGAGGAGCCGACGGACGTGCTGGCCCACTGGCGCGACGACCTCGTGTCGTTCCTCATCGGGTGCAGCTTCACCTTCGAGTCGGCGCTGGCCGACGCGGGGGTGCCGATGCGCCACATCGAGCAGGGGCGCAACGTCTCCATGTACGTGACCAGCCGCCAGTGCCGTCCCGCGGGGCGGCTGCACGGCCCCATGGTGGTGTCGATGCGGCCGGTGCCGCCCGAGCACCTGGCCACGGCGATCCGGGAGACCAGCCTGCTGCCCGCGGTGCACGGCAGCCCGGTGTACTGCGGCGATCCGGGCGGCCTCGGCATCGAGGACCTCGCCCGCCCCGACTTCGGTGATCCGGTGGACGCCGGGCCGGACGACATCCCGGTGTTCTGGGCCTGCGGTGTGACGCCGCAGGCCGCGGTGATGGCCTCGCGCCCGCCATTCGCGATCACTCACGCGCCGGGCCAGATGTTCATCACCGACGCCCGCGACGAGCAGTACCGCGTCGCCTGACCTGGAGGAACCGCACTCGATGAGCACGATCGATCTGAACGCCGACCTCGGCGAGGGCTTCGGCCGCTGGCGCCTGACCGACGACGAACAGCTGCTGTCCGTCGTCACCAGCGCCAACGTGGCCTGCGGCTTCCACGCCGGGGACGCGGCCACCATGCGCCGGGTGTGCGACCTGGCGGCCGAGCGCGGCGTACGGATCGGCGCCCAGGTCTCCTACCGGGACCTGGCGGGCTTCGGGCGACGCGCGATGGACGTGCCGCCCTACGAGCTGGCGTCCGAAGTGGCCTACCAGATAGGCGCCCTGGAGGTCTTCACGCGCGCGGCAGGCGCGCGCGTGGCGTACGTCAAACCGCACGGCGCGCTCTACAACCGCGTCGTGCACGACGAGGAACAGGCCGGCGCGGTCGTGGAGGGCGTGATGCTCGCGGGCGCCACGCTCCCGGTGCTCGGCCTGCCCGGCTCGCGTCTCCTGGACGTGGCCGGGAAGGCCGGACTCCCGGTCGTCACCGAGGCGTTCGCGGACCGCGCCTACACCGACGAGGGCACGCTCGTGCCACGCGGCCGGGACGGTGCGGTGATCACCGATCCGAACGCCGTCGTGGAACGCTCGGTGGCCCTCGCCCGTTCTGGTGTCGTGACGTCCCACTCCGGGCGTGACATCCCGGTTCGGGCCCGCTCGTTGTGCCTGCACGGCGACACACCCGGCGCGGTGGACCTGGCCCGCCTGGTCCGTGCACGGCTCGAGGAGTCGGGCATCCGCGTGGAGGCGTTCGTATGAGGGCACTGCCGGTCGGCGACCGTGCGCTGCTCGTCGAGGTGTCCACGGACGAGGAGGCACAGGCCCTGCACGCCGATCTGCTCCGCCGCCGCGCGGAGGGCTCGCTCTCCGTCCGCGAGATCGTCCCGGCGGCCCGTACGGTCCTCCTGGACGGCCTCGACGATCCGGCCGGGCTGGCCGCCCGGCTGACCACGTCGAAGCTGCCGCCCGCGCCCGCGCGCGCACAGGAGGTCGTCGAGATACCCGTCCGCTACGACGGCCCGGATCTCGCGGCCGTCGCCGGCCACTGGGACGTGTCCCCACGGGAGGTCGCGCGGATCCACGCGGCGGCCGAATTCCGGGTCGCCTTCTGCGGGTTCGCCCCGGGCTTCGGCTATCTGACCGGGCTCCCGGCCCGCTACGGCGTGCCCCGGCACGCGACACCCCGTACGACCGTCCCTGCGGGTTCCGTGGGCCTCGCGGGCCCGTACACGGGCGTGTACCCGCGCTCGTCGCCGGGCGGCTGGCAGCTGATCGGGACGACGGACGCGGTCCTGTGGGACCACGCGCGCGTGCCCGCCGCCCTGTTGTCGCCCGGCACACCGGTCCGCTTCGTCCCGGTGGAGTCCTGATGACGGACCGCGCACTCGCCGTCGTACGGGCCGGGGCGCTGACCACCGTGCAGGACCAGGGGCGCCCGGGCCACGCGCACCTCGGCGTACCGCGCTCCGGAGCGCTCGACGCGCCCGCCGCCGCCCTGGTGAACCGGCTCGTCGGCAATCCGGCCGAGGCGGCCCTCCTGGAGACCACGCTCAACGGCTGCGCCGTACGGCCGCGTTCGACCGTCATCGTCGCCGTGGGAGGCGCCCCGTGCCCGGTCACCGTGGACGGTCGCCCGGCCGCCTGGGGAGCACCCGTGCGCGTGCCCGCCGGGTCGCTGCTGTCCGTGGGAACGGCGGTCTCCGGAGTACGCAGTTATGTGGGCGTGTCGGGTGGAGTGGCCGTCGAACCGGTGCTCGGCAGCCGGTCGACGGACCTGCTGTCGGGCCTGGGCCCGCCGCCCCTCACGGACGGAATGGTGCTCCCCCTGGGGACGCCGATGGCCCCCCACGCGCGCGTGGACGTCGTTCCGCAGCCGCGGCCCCCCGCCGAACTCGTCCTACGGGTGACGCTCGGCCCACGCGACGACTGGTTCACGACGGCGGCGATCCACACCCTCACCACGCACCCCTACCGGGTCTCCTCGGCGAGCAACCGCATCGGCCTCCGCACGGAGGGTCCCGCTCTGGAGCGGGCCCGACCCGGTGAACTCCCCAGCGAGGGCATGGTCCTCGGCGCGATCCAGGTCCCCCCGGACGGCCGCCCCGTGGTCTTCCTCGCCGACCACCCGACCACCGGCGGCTACCCGGTGATCGCGGTCGTCCGCCCCGACGACCTCCCCGCCACGGCCCAGGCGGTCCCGGGCACCCCGGTGCGCTTCGTACAGGTAGGCACTCGGACGCGCTGAGCCGCGCCCTTCAGGGGCGCGGGGCTGTGACATTGTGCGGCTCCGCCGCGTGGGCGCGGCCGGCCACAACGGACCGCACCCATACAACGGCCCAACCCGCGGAGCGCTACGCCACGTCCGGCTGCTCCCCACTCACGGACAACGCGGCCAACGCCGCCGCCACCGCATGAGACGCACTGAGGTCCAGCCTCGCACTGGTCCCCCGCGCCCGATGACGGACCTCGGACGCGGCCAGACTGATGAGTTGGGGCAACAGGTCGGTGCAGCGCCGAGCCACCCACCCGGTCCCGGCGGTGGCCAGCCACCACAGGCTGGCCGACCGCGTGGGCTCGGGGAACTCGGGCTCGGCGGACGGCGCGACCCCCGTGGCGGTGCCCGCCTCGGCGAGCAGCGCGTGGAAGTGGAGCGCGAGCTGCCGATGCCCCCGCTCCCCCGGGTGGAGCCGGTCCGAGCTCCACATGGCCCGGTCGGTGACCCAGTCTCCCTCCGCGGCATGCAGATGCACCGCCCCGTACCGCTCGGACAGCGCGTGCACGACCGCGTTCACGGCCCGCTGACGCCGTGCGAGCGGGCGGGCCAGCGCCCCGGGCAGCCCCAGCATCGCGCCGGGGTCGGGCAGACAGGCGGTGAGCAGGATCGCGCCCTGTCCGGTGAACGCGGCGTACACCTCGTCGAGCCGTTCGGCCACGGCGTGGATGTCGAAGGTGCACCGCAGGGTGTCGTTGACGCCGATGACGACCGAGGCGATGTCCGGCCGCTCGGCCAGCGCGGCCGGGGTCTGGCGTTCCAGGACGTCACGCGTCTGGGCGCCGCTGACCGCGAGGTTGACGAACTCCACGGGCGCGTCGGCCGGTGCGATTCCGGCGGCGAGCAGCGCGGCCCAGCCGCGCCACTCCTCGCCCACGGGATCGCCCACCCCTTCGGTGAGGGAGTCGCCGAGCGCCACGAACCGCAGGGGTCTCATGCGACGCCCTCCCGCGCCCGTTCCACGGTGGGGGCCGCAGCGGGCGCCTCGGGCCGCCCCACGCGGACCTCGGCGTCGTGGGCGGTGAGGAACGCCTCGACGGCGGCCGGCCACCCGAAACAGGCCGCACGCGCGCGTGCGGCCTCCCGCCGCTCGCTCTCGGGACGGTCCAGGAGCCCCCGTATCTCGTCCGCGAAGGCCTCTCCGTTGTCCGCGGCGGTGGCTCCGGCGGAGCCGACGACCTCCGAGAGCGCGGAGGAGGCACTGGCGACGACGGGCGTGCCGCAGGCCATCGCCTCCAGGGCGGCGAGTCCGAAGGTCTCGGCGGGCCCGGGGGCGAGGCACACGTCCGCGGAGGCCTGGAGAGCGCTCAGGAGCGCGCGGTCGCCGACGTGTCCGAGGAAGGTGACCGGCAGCCGCCGTTCACGCGCCCGCTGTTCGAGGCGCGCCCGCAGCGGCCCGTCACCGGCCACCACGAGCACCGCGCGCCGCCCGCGGCGCAACATCGCCTCCAGGGCTTCGAGCGCCGTGCCGGGCCGCTTCTCGACGGACAGCCGGGAGCACATCACGAGCAGGACCTCGTCCTCGCGCGCGTGCCGGGCCCGCAGCCCCGGGTCCCGCAGCGCGGGGTGCCTGCCTTCCAGGTCGACGCCCAGCGGGGCGCGTACGACATTGCGGGCGCCGATGCGGACGAACTCTCGCTCCGCGAACTCCGTGGTGCACACGATCCGTGAATAGTGGTGGGCGGTACGGATGTTGAGGGCGTCGGAGGTCCGTCGGGCCATGCCCTCGGAGAGGCCCCAGGTGCGCAGTACGCCGTCGGCGGTCTCGTGGGAGACCATCACGGCGGGCACCCGGGCGCGCCGCGCCCAGACGCCGGTCCAGCGCAGCGTCGTACGGTCGGACACTTCGAGGCGGTCGGGTGCGAGCGCCTCCAGGAGGCCGGCGACGCGCCGCCTGTCGGTGAGGACGCGGTAGCCGCCGGTGCCGGGCAGCAGCGGGCCCGGCAGCGTGATGACCCTCCCCTGCTCGGTCTCGTGGTCCGAGGCGCGCTCGCCGGGCACGATCAGTACGGGCTCGTGCCCGGCCGCCAGGTATCCGGCGCCCAGTTCGCGCAGCGCGGTCCGCAGACCGCCCGAGGCGGGGGCGACGAAGTTGGCGAGCCGGACGATCCGCAGGGGCCCGCTCATGCCGCGACCACCGCCCGTCCGGCAAGTACGTCGGTGTAGTGCCCGATGAGCTGGTCGCCGACGGCCGCCCAGGTGCGGCCCTCGACGGTCCGCCGCGCCTCGGCGCCGTACGCGGCCCGCAGTTCGGGATCGGCGGCGAGCGACCACACCGCGTCGCGCACGGCGGCCTCGTCGCGCGGCGGGACGAGCAGTCCCGTCCGCCCGTGCGCCACCAGGTCGAGCGGTCCGCCCGCGGCGGGGGCGACGACCGGAATGCCGCTCGCCATCGCCTCCTGGACGGTCTGGCAGAAGGTCTCGAACGGTCCGGTGTGCACGAAGACGTCCAACGAGGCGAAGATCCGGGCGAGTTCGTCGCCGGTGCGACGGCCCAGGAAGACGGCGCCGGCCAGGGCCTGCGTCAGGCTCGGCTGACTCGGTCCGTCGCCGACGACGACAACCCGTACGCCGGGCAGGCCGCAGGCTCCGGCGAGGAGTTCGACCTGCTTCTCGGGGGCGAGACGGCCCACGTAGCCGACGATCAGCTCGCCGTTCGGGGCGAGTTCACGGCGGAGTGTGTCGTCCCGGTGTTCCGGCCGGAAACGGACGGTGTCCACGCCGCGCTGCCACAGCCGTACCCGGGGCACACCGTGTGCCTCCAGGTCGTGCAGGGCCGGGGTGGACGGGGCGAGGGTGATGTCCGCTGCGGCGTGGACCGAGCGGATGCGGCGCCAGGCGGCGGCCTCGCCCGCGTGCACATAGGTGCGGGCGTAGCCGGCGAGGTCGGTCTGGTAGACGGCAACGGCGGGGATGCCGAGCCGGGCGGCGGCCGTCATGCCACGGACGCCGAGGACGAAGGGGCTGGCCAGGTGGACGATGTCGGCGCGGTGTTCGGTGATCGCGGCGGCGACGCGTCGGCTGGGGAGGGCGACGCGGACCTGGGGGTAGCCGGGGAGCGGTAGGGAGGGGACTCGGACGACGGGGCACGGCGCGTGGGCGTCGGGCCCGTTCCCGGCCGCGGTGGCCGGGGCGACGACGATGGGGGCGTGACCGCGCTCGACGAGGTGTCGGGCGGTCTGGAGCGCGCAGTGGGCCACGCCGTTCACATCGGGGGGAAAGGATTCGGTCACGATGACGACACGCATACCCGTGTTGTCGTCGGGCCGGACGTGGACGCGTCAACGTGGATCTTTCCGGATGAGGAACGTCCCGTGAGCGTTGCGCTCCGCATGCCCCGGCATCACGGACCGGTCACGCTCCGGCGTCCGGGCCCGTACCAACGGGATACGGGCCGACGACGGAACGCTCACACGCCGGTCTCACACGCCGGTCTCACACGCCGGTCTCACACGCCGGTCTCACACGCCGGCTTCTGACGGCGGTCCCACACCGCTGTACCGCTCGGGTGCCTCACACGGCGGACGCGTCCGGTCCGATGCGGCTGCGTACCGCGGTCTGTACCTCGGCCTCCTCGGCCGGATCGGCGGCGAGCCGCCGGAGCTGGTCGACCACTCGGGCGTCCCCTGTCTCGGCGTGCCGCGCGGCCACCTCACGGGTGGTCTCCTCGCAGTCCCAGAGGCACTCGACGGCGAATCCGGCGGGGAACGAGGGATCGGTGGCGGCCAGCGCACGGGCCGCACGCCCGCGCAGATGGGACGAGGCGGTCTCGCGGTACACATGCCGCAGTACGGGGGCCGCGTTGGCGATGCCCAGCCGTCCGGCGCCGTCGACGAGCGTCCACAGGGTCTGGGCGTCGGGCCCGTCGCCCCGGACGGCCTCGCGCAGCGCGCCGAGGACGAGCTCCCGGTCCGCTGCGCCACCCCGGCAGGCGAGGACGCGCCCGGCGGCCTCTCCCAGGGCGTCGGGCCGGTGGACCCAGCCACGCGCCCGCTCCACGGCGGCGATGGACCGCATCCGTTCGAAGGCGTCGACGGCGGCGTCCACGACAAGCCGTGAGGCGGAGGCCTGGGCGGCCTCGATGAGATCGAGTACGTCTGGATCCTGGCTGTCGGCGAGATAGCGCAGGGCCGTGCAGCGCGCGCCGTCGTCCCCGGAGCGGGCGGCCTCGATGATCTCGGGGCGGTCCTCGGGTCCGGCGACGGCCGTGAGGCATCGCGCGGCCGGCACATGGAGGGCCGCTCCGCGGTCGATGCCTTGCTGGGCCCACTCGAAGACGGCCCGCACGCTCCACCCCGGGCGGGGCCCGGACGGTCGCATCTGGCGTTGCCATCGGTCGAAGGAGCCGGCTTCCTGCGCGGCACGCACGCGCGTGCCGATGGTTTCGCGGGGATCGTCGGCCCACAGGCGCCAGGGCCGCGGTTCGAAGGAGTCCCGTACGACGACCGCCAGTTCGGCCTCGCCCTCGGGATCCGCGGGGAACCGGGCGAGGACGGGGGCCGCGAGGGCGCGCAGTCCGGCGTCGTCGTCGCGCAGCGCCAGTTCGTCCAGGGCCCAGGCCCAGTTGGCGCCGCAGGCGGCGTACCGCCGGAGCAGTTCGAGCGCGTCCCGCCTGCCGTACGAGGCGAGGTGGCCGAGGACGGCGAGCGCGAGGCCCGTGCGTGACTCGTCCGTGTCGAGGACGTCGTCCGCGTCGAAGAGGTGCGCCTCGATCTCGTCGAGCTCGCCGCTCAGGTCGAGGAAGAGACGGGCGTAGTAGAGGGAGCGGTTCTCCACCTGCCAGTCGTGGCGGGGGTCGCGCAGCACACAGTGGTTCAGTGCCGCGAGCGCTTCGGCGCGCGGGGCGGTGAGCGCGTGCAGCGTGCCGTCGCCGCGGCCCCTCTGGAGCAGGCCGAGCAGCGTACCGCTGGGCGCTATGACCGGATCGAACATGGGAAACAGCCTCACATCAAGCGTCGACGCAACCGGGGATCCTGCTTTACCTGGCCGCGTGACAACACGTCGGGGCGCCCGCCGTTTCCTGCTTGCTGTAGACCATCTTCCTCTGCCTCTCGTCGGTGGCCCGTGCGGGCCGCATCACGGTCCGCGCGGTGCGGCAACACCTGCCCAGCCATCGCGTACGTGAATCACGACGTCATGATGACCCAGCGGTTCTCGCTGCCGCGACCGCATTTCCGGCGGCCCCGTTCCGCCTCCCCCAAAATTGTTGTTTCGCCTGGTCAAGGCGTTTTGTTCAGTGCACGCCGAACAGCTCGAGCAATTCGGCCTTGGCGAACATACGAGCCGTGTCGACGGCGGAGGGCGTGCCCGCGGAGGGGTCCGCACCGGCGTCGAGGAGGACCCGGATCACGGCGTCCTCGCCCTTGAACACGGCTCCGGCGAGCGGAGTCTGACCTCGGTCGTTGATGCGGTCGGCCTCCGCGCCGCGCTCCAGGAGGGCGCTGACGGCCTCCGCGTGACCGTGGTAGGCGGCGAGCATCACGAGCGAGTCGCCGCGGTCGTTGGTGAGGTTGGCCGGAACGCCCGCGTCCACATACGCCACCAGCGCCTCGGTCTGCCCCTGCCGGGCCAGATCGAAGATCTTGGTCGCCAGCTCCACGACCTCGGGGTCGGGGGCTTCACTCATCGGCGGGACCGCCTCTCACTGCGACAACACATGCGACAACGAACGGGACTGCGGGAACGTGCGGCCATCAGCGGTGCGGCCGTACGAGTGAATCGCCAGCGTACTGGCTTCGCGGGCACATGACCGGGCCCGACCGAGGCAAAGATCACCACGAATCCGGCAAACCGTCGAGCGGCCGCCCTGGAGGCCCTGTCAGGCAGGGCCATCGGGGTGAAATAAGCGGAATTTCACTCTGTTGCACCTTTTATCGTATGGATACATCCTGTGAGCCTGGAAGTACTCATGGTGACTGTCCCCATCGACCAGGAGAACTCTCATGATCCTGTCCATCTCAGGTGTGGTGCTGCTCGGCATCATCGTCTTCCTCTTCTTCCGCAAGGACGGACTCAAGGCCTCGCACGCGCTGGTCTGCGCCCTCTTCGGGTTCTACCTCGCGGGCACGGCCATCGCTCCGAGCATCACGGCAGGCGGCGCGAGCCTGGCCGGGCTGCTCGGCGGGATCAAGTTCTGACGCCCATCCCGTTCGCACGCACCTCCAGGAGACAGCAGTGGCCCGGCGCCCTCTTCCCCGCATTCTGAGTACCGGCAGCGCGCAGATCGCCCGCAGCCGGGACCTGGCCCGGACGGCCGCCGACAGCGCCACCGACGTCCTTCACCCACTGATCACGGTCACCCGTGGACTGCGCCGGCTGGCTGCCGCCGGACGGCGCAAGTGGGCGGACACCCCAAAGGACCGGCGCGGTCCACTGCTGTTCCTGGTGGCTTCGGTCGTCCTGGTCGTGGCCCTCGTCCCGTACGGGCCGCTGCTCGCCATCGTCACCCTGATGGGGGCGTCGGCGTGGCACGGCCGGGACCGCACCCCGTCCGGGCCGACAGGACCCGACGAGGCGCAGGCCAAGCGCCTCGAATCGCTCTACGAAGCACTCGTCCCCTACTTCTCGGTCCCCGAGGACCCGGCCCCGCTCTACGCCCACGGCGGCGAGTGGGACAAGGCCTTCGCCTCGTACGAGTTCGACGACACCGGCCGTGTCTCGCATCTCTCGCTCCACTACCCCGCGTACTTCACCGACGGGGAGGCGGACGCACGTGCCCGTATCGAGCAGTTGCTGCACACCAAGTCGGGCCGCGGGCGCGAGTACCGCTTCGCGTGGGACGAGGAGGGCAACCAGCTCACGGTCACGGTGCTGCCGCCGCTTCCCACCGATGTCGCCGCCCAGCGCTTCGTCACGGCTCCGGGCGAGACCGTCCTCGGCTTCACCGACCCGGCCGGGGTCCCGCGCACGCTCCCGCTCACCTTCGGCGAGGAGCGGCGGGACGCCCCACCGGTCGTCTGGCGCACCGGTGCGCGCTCGACCGAGCCGCATCTCCTCGCGGTCGGCGGGCCGGGCAGCGGCACGACCACTCTGCTGCGCTCGATCGCGCTGCAGGCCCTCCAGCACGGCGACGTACTGATCGTCGAGGGCGGCGGCAGCGGCGAGTTCGCGTGTCTGACCGGCCGCGACGGCGTCCTGGGCATCGAGTGCGGCCTGGCGGGCGCGCTGGCGAGCCTGGAGTGGGCGGCGCACGAGACGGAGCGCCGGCTCATCGCCGCGAACCGCGCCCGGCAGGCGGGCCACACCCCGCCGGAGGACACCAGGCGTCCCCTCTGGCTCCTCCTCGACCGTCCGACGGTCCTCGGCCATCTCGCGGCGGCCGACGGCCGCCAAGATCCGCAGTCCCTCCTCCAGGTGCCGCTGCGCCACGGCCGCGCGGCCGGTGTGACGGTGGTGGTGGCCGAGCAGTTCGACGCCCTGGAGTCACTCAGCGAGGCGGTACGCGGGCACACGCGCGCGCGTGTCGTGCTCGGCCCCGCGTCCATGGGCCAGCTCGAAGCGGTGCTCGGGTCTCCCCCGCCCACGACTCCGACCCCGGACGTGCCGCCCGGCCGCGGCTACGCCCGGCTGGGCTCGGGCCCGGTCCACCGCCTACAGGTCCCGGCGACCCCGGACCCGTACGACGAGGCGACGAGCGAGGCCCACCGCCAGGCGGTGGTCGGTCTGCTGCCGGCGCGCACGACTCCGGCGGACGCCGAGCCGACGGGCCCGGCACCGGCGGACCTTGTCGACGCGGCCCCGGAAAGCCCCGTGCGCTTCACCGCACCGGGTGCGGTGGGCGTCCCCGCGGAAGGCTGAGTGGATGGAGGGGGGCGTCGCGCGCGAGAACGCGCGGTGCCTCCCTCCACCCATCTCCCCGCACCACCGGCCGGGCGGCAGTTGCCCGCAGTGCCGCGCCTTCGCCGGAAGGCAGAGCTCCAGGGCTCCGGGCCCAGAGCCCTGGAGACGTCACCGCACAAACCGGATCCGGAAGCGTCACGCCACGAACGTGCGTGGCGCGTCCGTTCCGCCGTTCGCCCCCGACTCCACCAGCCGGGCGGCGGCGGCCAGACGCGTCGCCGCCTCGTCGGCCACCGCGCCGCCGACAGTGAATGGCAGCCGCACATAGCCCTCGAAGGCCCCGTCGACTCCGAAGCGCGGCCCGGAGGGGACGCGGACGCCCACCCGCTCGCCGACCTCGGCCAGCCGTGAACCGGACAGACCGCCCGTACGCACCCACAGGGTGAGCCCGCCGCGCGGCACGTCGTACTCCCAGCCGGGCAGTTCACGGCGCAGGGCCGTCACGAGCGCGTCGCGGTTCTCGCGGGCCTGGGTGCGCCGGATCTCCACGGCCTGCTCCCAGCCACCGGTACTGAGCAGCCAGTTCACGGCGAGCTGCTCCAGGACGGGGGTGCCGAGGTCGGCGTACGCGCGGGCCGCAACCAGGCTGCGGATGACGTCGGGGGCGGCGCGGACCCAGCCGATCCGCATGCCCGCCCAGAACGCCTTGCTGGCCGAGCCGACGGTGATGACCGTGGACCCGGCCGGGTCGAAACCGCAGACGGGACGCGGCATCTCGACGCCCTCGTCCAGATGGAGCTCGCTCATCGTCTCGTCCACGATCAGCACCGTGCCCGCGGAGCGGGCCGCGTCGACGAGGCGACGCCGCTGGTCCTCGTCGGCGAGCGCGCCGGTCGGGTTGTGGAAGTCCGCGACGACATAGGCGAGCCGGGGCGCGGCGTCGCGCAGCACCTGCCGCCAGCGGTCCATGTCCCAGCCCGCGAGCCCCTCGGCCATGGCGACGGGCACCAGCCGGGCCCCGGCCTCGCGCATCAGCTGAAGGATGTTGGCGTACGAGGGCGACTCGACGGCGATGCGTTCGCCGCGCCCGGCGAAGAGGTGACAGATGGCGTCGATGGCGCCCATGGCCCCGGTGGTCACCATGATCTGCTCGGGCATGGTCGGGATGCCGCGCGCGGTGTACCGCTCGGCCAGCATCTCGCGCAGCGCGGGCAGCCCCGCCGGATAGTCGCCGTGAGTGTGGGCGTACGGCGGGAGTTCCTCAAGGGCGCCCTGGACGGCACGTGTGAGCCACGGCTCGGGGGCGGGCAGGGCCGCACAGCCCAGGTCGATCATGGAGCCGAGGGCCTCGGGCGGCAGCGGTTCCAGGCCGCGTGCGGGCAGCGGGTTCCCGGCCGGTACGGCCGTCCAGCTGCCCGCGCCCCTGCGGGACTCCAGGAACCCTTCGGCGCGCAGCGCCTCGTAGGCAGCCGCCACGGTGGTGCGGCTCACGGACAGGGAGAGGGCCAGCTCGCGCTCGGCGGGCAGCCGCGCGGCGACGGGGACGCGCCCTTCGAGAACGAGCAGACGGACGCCGTCGGCGAGGGCGCGATAGGCGGGCGGGCGACGGGTGCCGGGGCCCGCCGGGCGCTCCTGCTGGGAGTTGAGCAGCCGCGCGAGCTGAGCGGCACCCACTGCCGAGGTCCACTGCGCCATGATTTCCAGTCCACCTTCCCCGAATTGGCCATGGAAGAGGTTTCTTCTCAAGCCACAGAGTGTCACGAGTCAGGCCACTGTCACCACCAGGGGGCACATCTTGTCCACTCCGCCACCGGACCGGCCGTCGGGTCCGCCGTCAAGCCCGCCATCGAGTCCGCAGCCGAGCCCGCCGGCGGGGCGCCTCACGCGCCGACTGCTCCAGCTGTACGTGGGCCTGGCCCTGTACGGAGCGAGTTCGGCCCTGCTCGTGGAGGCGGGGCTGGGCCTGGAGCCGTGGGGCGTCCTGCACCAGGGCCTCGCCGAGCTCACCGGGCTGACGATCGGCGTCGTGTCGATCATCGTGGGCGCCGTGGTGCTGCTCCTGTGGATCCCGATGCGCCAGCGCCCGGGCCTCGGCACGGTCTCCAACGTGTTCGTGGTCGGTGTCGCCATGGACGGCACGCTCGCCCTGGTCCCGGACACGCACGCCCTCGGAATCCGCATCCCCCTGCTGGTGGCGGGCATCCTCCTGAACGGCGTGGCGACCGGCCTCTACATAGCGGCCCGTTTCGGTCCTGGCCCGCGCGACGGCCTGATGACGGGGCTCCACCAGCGGACCGGCCGCTCGATCCGTCTGATGCGTACGGCGATCGAGGTGGCGGTGGTCGCCACGGGCTTCGTCCTCGGCGGCACGGTCGGCCTGGGCACGGTGTTGTACGCGTTGGCCATCGGCCCGCTGGCCCAGCTCTTCCTGCGCGTGTTCGCCGTCCCCTCGGCATCATCGGGCGGCAGCACGGTCGTTGCCGCCGGGCAACCGGAGCAGGCGATACTGCGCGGGTGAGCACCCGTATACGCCACCCCTACCTCGACCATCCCGCCCCGATCGCCTTCGCCCACCGGGGCGGGGCCGCGGACGGCCTGGAGAACACGGCGGCCCAGTTCCGGCGCGCGGTCGAGGCCGGCTACCGATACATCGAGACCGATGTACACGCCACGGCGGACGGAAAACTCGTCGCCTTCCACGATTCGACGCTGGACCGGGTGACCGACGGCGCGGGCCGGATAGCGGACCTCCCCTGGGACGACGTGAGCCACGCGCGCGTGGCGGGATCGGAACCGGTCCCCCTCTTCGAGGAGCTGCTGGAGACGTTTCCCGGCGTCCGCTGGAACGTCGACATCAAGGCGGAGCCCGCCCTGCACCCCCTGCTCGACCTGATCCGCCGCACCGGCTCCTGGGACCGCGTCTGCGTCGGCTCCTTCTCCGAGGCGCGCGTCGCCCGCGCGCAGCGCCTGGCCGGTCCGCGCCTGGCCACCTCGTACGGCACCCGGGGCGTCCTCGGACTGCGCCTGCGGTCGTGGGGGGTCCCGGCCCCGCTGCGCCGCTCGGCGGTCTGCGCCCAGGTGCCCGAGTCCCAGTCGGGCATCCCCGTGGTCGATCACCGGTTCGTGCGTGCGGCCCACGCGCGCGGGCTGCAGGTCCACGTCTGGACGGTCAACGAAGCCGCACGGATGCACCGGCTTCTGGACCTGGGAGTCGATGGCATCATGACCGATCACATCGAGACGCTGCGCGGGGTCCTGAAGGACCGCGGCACCTGGGTCTGACGGCCCGGGCGCCCCGCGCGGCGTCCGCGTACGGGGACTGCGACGGGGAAGCGAGGGCACGGGTGGGCACCGACACCGTGCGGGAACAAGCGGCCGACGAGGCCGCGGAACGGCGGCGCGAACAACGCGGCTGGTACGTCTACGACTGGGCCTGTTCCGTCTACTCGACGAGCGTGCTCACCGTCTTCCTCGGCCCCTATCTGACATCGGTCGCCAAGGCGGCGGCGGACGCGGACGGGTTCGTACATCCGCTGGGGATCCCCCTGAGCGCCGGTTCCTTCTTCGCGTACTGCGTGTCGGCGTCCGTCATCCTGTCGATCTTCGTGATGCCGCTGGCGGGCGCGGCGGCCGACCGCACGGGCCGCAAGAAGCCGCTCCTCGCGGTAGCCGCCTACCTGGGCGCCGCGGCCACCGCGGGCATGTTCTTCCTGGACGGCGACCGCTATCTGCTGGGCGGCCTCCTGCTGATTGTGGCCAACGCCTCACTGGCCGTCTCGATGGTGCTCTACAACTCCTACCTCCCCCAGATCGCCCCGCCCGAAGAGCGCGACGCCGTCTCGTCGCGAGGCTGGGCCTTCGGCTACGCGTCGGGCGCACTGGTCCTGGTCGCGAACCTGATCCTCTACACGGCCCACGACACCTTCGGCGTCTCCGAGGCGACGGCGGTCCGCATCTGCCTGGCCTCGGCCGGTATCTGGTGGGGTGCCTTCACCCTCATCCCTCTCAAACGGCTGCGCGACCGCCGCACGACGTCCTCCTCGGGTACGTCCACCCACGGATGGCGGCAGCTGGCGGCCACAGTCCGGGACATGCGCCGCCAGCCCCTGACGCTCGCCTTCCTGCTCGCCTATCTGGTCTACAACGACGGCATCCAGACGGTCATCTCGCAGGCATCCGTGTACGGATCCGAGGAGCTGGGGCTCGACCAGTCGACGCTGATCGTGGCCGTGCTGCTGGTCCAGCTGCTCGCGGTGGCCGGGGCGCTGGGGATGGGCCGGCTCGCCCGGACGTACGGCGCCAAACGGACCATCCTCGGTTCACTGGTCGCCTGGACCGTGACGCTGGGCGCGGGCTACTTCCTGCCCGCCGGCGCGCCCGTCTGGTTCTTCGTCCTCGCCGCCGGCATCGGGGTCGTCCTGGGCGGCAGCCAGGCGCTGTCCCGGTCCCTGTTCTCGCATCTGGTGCCGCCCGGCAAGGAGGCCGAGTACTTCTCGGCGTACGAGATGAGCGACCGCGGGATGAGCTGGCTCGGCCCGCTTCTCTTCGGTCTGACCTACCAGCTGACGGGAAGTTATCGGGACGCGATCATCTCGCTCGTGGCCTTCTTCGTGCTGGGATTCGTGCTGCTCGCGAGGGTTCCGGTACGCCAGGCTGTGCGCGACGCGGGCAACCCGGTTCCGGACAGGATTTAGCGCCGGAGGCCAAAGGCCGGTAGTGTACGCGTTTGGCCTGCCAGGCGTACCGTTACTGCGCGTCAAAGATACCGAAACGCTGGGTCACATCTGCCCTCAGATGTGACAAACCGGGCGCAGGTGGGTACAACAAGGGGCGGCTACGACGGCGACGCATGACCCGGAACGGGAATCTTTACCGCCGACCGGACGTTGACCGGATGACGACGACAGCGACACCTGTCCTGTGGGCGACAAGCCCGGGAGGCACGATTCATGAGTGAGCGAGCTCTTCGCGGCACGCGCCTCGTGGTGACCAGCTACGAGACGGACCGCGGCATCGACCTGGCCCCGCGCCAGGCCGTGGAGTACGCATGCGAGAAGGGACATCGATTTGAGATGCCCTTCTCGGTGGAGGCGGAGATCCCGCCGGAGTGGGAGTGCAAGGTCTGCGGGGCCCAGGCACTCCTGGTGGACGGCGACGGCCCTGAGGAAAAGAAGGCCAAGCCCGCGCGCACGCATTGGGACATGCTGATGGAGCGGCGCACGCGAGAGGAACTCGAAGAGGTCCTCGAAGAGCGCTTGGCTGTACTTCGCTCCGGAGCCATGAACATCGCGGTCCACCCTCGGGACAGCCGCAAGTCCGCGTAACCCCTCCGGGGGTTGGGCGGCATACAACGCACGCACCCAACCGCGGGTGCCGTACCTTCGGGTACGGTGCCTGCGGTTTTGTGCGTTTGAATGACTTTGGGTGGCTTTTGGGTGCGGGTTGGCCGTGGCTGGCCGCGCAGTTCCCCGCGCCCCTAGGTTTCTAGGGGCGCGGGGAACTGCGCAGTCTTTAGCCCCTCCGGCGTTTGA
>NZ_LIQZ01000330.1 GCF_001418655.1 Streptomyces phaeochromogenes
ACCCCACCCCCCGTCCCGCACATACGCCCCAGCAGAAGAACCGTCCTGGCCGCAACGGCGGCTGCCGGGGCCGTCACCGTGGGGCCGTCCGCGGCGCCCGCCGCGTCCGCTCCGGCCATGCCGACGGCCGAGTTGGTGGACACGCCCGCGAGGTCGGCCGAGGCCGCGCCGCAGGGCGCGCGCCCGCCGGCCACCGCGCAGGCCCCGTCCCGTGAGCTGCGCGCCCTGCTGAAGGAGATCGACCCGGACCGCATCGAGGCGACGGTCCGCAAGCTCGTCTCCTTCGGCACCCGGCACACCCTCTCCACCCAGGACGACCCGGACCGAGGCATCGGCGCGGCCCGCGACTGGATCCTCGCGGAGATGCGCTCGTACGCCGCCGGGTCCGGCGGCCGGATGACGGCCGAACTCCAGTCGTACGTCCAGGAGCCCGCGTCCCGCATCCCGACCGCGACCCGCATCACCAACGTGGTGGCGACCCTGCGGGGATCGGTCACTCCGGAGCGGGTGTACGTCGTCTCGGGCCACTACGACTCCCGCGTCACCGACGTCATGGACGCCACCTCGGACGCCCCGGGCGCGGACGACGACGCGTCCGGGGTCGCCGTGGCGATGGAACTGGCGCGGGTGATGGCGAAGCGCCGCCCGGCCTCGACGATCGTGTTCGCGGCGGTCGCGGGGGAGGAGCAGGGGCTGTACGGGGCCGCGCACATGGCGTCCCGGTTCAAGGCGGCCGGCACGGATGTGCAGGCCATGTTCACGAACGACATCGTGGGCAGCTCGAAGGCGGACGACGGGACGAAGGACCCGTACACGATTCGTCTCTTCGCCGAGGGCGTGCCCACGTCGGAGACCCCCGAGCAGGCGGCGACGCGGCGGTCGGTGGGCGGCGAGAACGACTCCCCGTCGCGGCAGTTGGCGCGGTTCGTCCGTGACACCGGGGACAACTCGGCGACGGGGATGCACGTACGTGTCGTCTACCGCCGGGACCGGTACCGGCGGGGCGGTGACCACATCCCCTTCCTCGAACAGGGCTATGCGGCTGCCCGGTTCACCGAGCCGGCCGAGGACTTCGCGCATCAGCACCAGGACGTACGGGTCGAGGGCGGCAAACAGTACGGCGACCTCCCGGAGTTCTGTGACTTCGACTTCACGGCCCGGGTCGCCCGTGTGAACGCCGCCGCGCTCTGGACCCTGGCCCAGGCTCCGGCGGCGCCGCGTGACGCGCGGATTCTGACGGCCGCGCTCACGAACTCCACGGAGCTGACGTGGAAGCGGGGGGCCGAGCCCGACCTCGCCGGCTACGAGGTCGTCTGGCGCGAGACCACGGCCCCCGAGTGGACCCACGTCATCCCGGTCGGCGACACAACCTCCCACGAGGTGGACCTGTCCAAGGACAACGTCTTCTTCGGCGTGAGAGCGGTCAACCGAGCAGGCTTGCGGGGCCCGGTGTCATTCCCGCTCCCGCAGACATAGGCCTTTCCCTCGCCCCCGCCGCCCTTACCCGTCCCGTCCCTG
>NZ_LIQZ01000331.1:0-2389 GCF_001418655.1 Streptomyces phaeochromogenes
TCCCCGCGCCCCTGAAAGTGGGCCCGAGCCCTAAAGACAAGGGGCCTGGCCCGCAGGCGTCGGCACGCTGGCGAGTGGGGCGGAAGGCGACTGGTCCGCCGCCGAGGGCACGGGGTGGCGGTCGGCGAGCGGCACCACCGCCGGGAGCCCCGCCATTTCGCCGAGGACGACTCGGCGCACGACCCGCTCGGCCGCGTGCCCGTCGTCGTACGGGCAGAAGCGGTCCCGGAACGCCGACCGGAGCTGCGTGGAGCGGGACCCCCGCCAGTGCCCGGTCGCGAAGATGTCGATCAGCTCGTCCTCGTTGCGCGCCACCGCGCCGGGCGGGAACGCGCGCAGGTCGAAGTACGTGCCGCGGGCCGCCTCGTACGCTTCCCAGTCGTCCGCGTGGATCACGATCGGCCGGTCGAGGCCCGCGTAGTCGAACATCAGGGAGGAGTAGTCGGTGATGAGCGCGTCCGAGGCGAGGCACAGGGACTCGACGCTCGGGTGGTCCGACACGTCGATGAGGCGGCCGGAGCTCCTCGCGAGCGGAGCCCCGTACGCGTGGTGCGCGCGGGCCAGCAGGACGAAGCGCGGGCCGAGCTGGCGCAGCACCCGCTCCAGGTCGAGCGCGGTGCGCTGGGTGCGCTGGTAGTCGCGGTGCGTGGGCGCGTACAGGACGGCGACCGCGCCCTCGGGGATGCCGAGGTTCTCGCGCAGCCGGGCCACGTCGGTCGAACTCGCCTGCTGGAACCGGTCGTTGCGCGGCTGGCCGTACTCCAGTGTCGTGTAGCCGGACGGGAAGACGCGCTCCCAGACGAGGGTGGAGTGGCGGTTTGCGGACAGGCAGTAGTCCCACTGGTCGGCGTCGCGCAGCAGGGCGGTGAAGTCCGTGCCGCGGGCCGCGGCCGGGCGTTCCTGGAGGTCCAGGCCCATGTGCTTGAGCGGTGTGCCGTGCTGCGTCTGGACGAGGACCTGGCCGGGGCGCTTGACCAGCCGGCGGTCGAAGTCGGCGTTGTTCACGAGGTACTTGGAGCGGGCGAGCGCCGTCCAGTACGCGGCGGTGCCCGGTGTCAGCCGGCGGGTCGCCGTCGGGATCGTGTGGTGGAACTCGGGCCGCGCGATCCACGCGGTGCGCACGTCCGGCGCGTACGTCCGGAACGCGGACTCCAGTGCCCCCGGGTTGCAGCCGTGGCCGCGTCCCCCGTGGCTGGCGAACACGGCCTGGTCGGCGCGGACGGGAAGCCGGAGCTGGACCTTGTAGTGCAGCCGGAGCGCGGCCGTGCGGAGGGTCCGGGCCAGCGCCCCGGTGAGCCGCGTGACGCCTCGCTCGATCCGCACCGCCGCCCACAGTGTCCGGTAGGTGCGGTGACTGCCCAGGCGTACCAGCGCGTGCCGCAGCCGGTTCTCGGACGGGACGTCGGCGGCCGGTACGCGGTAACGGACGTAGTGGGCACGGGCCTTGCGCAGGAACAGGGCGCGGGAGCCGTGCGGCACCCGGTCGCGCTTGAGGAACACGGCCGACAGGTGGTCGACCATGCGGCGGAACAGGACCGGCCGCCAGCGCGCAAGTTCGGGGTGCGCGTCGAGATGCGCGAAGACCCGGTCGTACTGGTCGAAGATGTCGAAGTGCTTGTTGCTGACCGTGCCGAGGATGTTCCCCTGGCGGCGCTGCCGGTAGTGGACGCATACGCGGTCGAGCGTCGCGATCGTCCCGGCGGCCATCAGGACCGGGGACGTCCAGGGGGTGTCCTCGTAGTAGCCGGGCGGGAAGGCGAAGCCCTCCCCGGCGATGAACTCCCGGCGGTACGCCTTGTTCCACACGACCATGAGGAGCTTCAGCAGCCCCGGACGGTCGTCGAGCGTGAACGGCGCCGGCGCGTTCTCGGTGAGCTGGCCCGCCTGTACGTTGCGTACCGTCTCTCCCGACCAGAAGGTGCGCGCGTAGTCGTAGACCAGGACGTCCGGGTCGCCGGTCTCCTTGACGCGGTCGGCGATGGCCCGCAGGGCGTCCGGGGTGAGGGTGTCGTCACCGTCCAGGAAGATCAGGTAGTCGCCGGTCGCGTACCGCATACCGGCGTTGCGGGCCCGGCCGAGGCCCACGTTCTCCTTGAGGTGGACGGCCCGCACACGGGGGTCGGCGGCTGCGAACTCGTCGATGATCGCGCCGCAGGCGTCGGGTGAGCAGTCGTCCACCGCGATCAACTCAAGGTCGGTGAAGGACTGTTCGAGGACGGATGCCATGCACTCGTGCAGATATGCCTGCACCTGGTACGCGGGGACAATGACACTGAACCGGGGCAAGGGACATCCTTGTGTCGGCGCGGGCATACTGCCCGGAAACGGCCGAAGGGGTTACCGGGTTACGCCGGATGCGGCATGTGGGGGAACCCGGGTGAACGCGAAG
>NZ_LIQZ01000331.1:2457-6293 GCF_001418655.1 Streptomyces phaeochromogenes
GAACGCGAAGAACACGGCCAGCGGGATGACCATCGAGATGAACGCGCCGGGCGCCAGCGTCTCGATGTTGCCGGAGAACTGACGGGTCTGCTGGGTCAGGGCGACCGTCAGCGGCCGTGAGTCGGAGTCCGAGAAGACCAGCGCCACCAGCATGTCGTTCCACACCCACAGGAACTGGAAGATGCCGAGCGACGCGATCGCGGGCCCGCCGAGCGGCAGGACCACGGTGGTGAACAGACGGGTCTCACTCGCGCCGTCGAGCCGTGCGGCCTCCAGGAGTTCACGGGGGATCTCCGCGAAGAAGTTGCGCAGCAGGAAGATCGCGAACGGCAGGCCGAAGCCCACGTGGAACACGACGACACCGATGATGGTGCCGAAGATCCCGAGGTCGCCGAAGAGTTCGGACATCGGGATCAGGGCGATCTGCACCGGCACCACGAGCAGCGCCACCACGGCCAGGAACCACCAGTCGCGGCCCTTGAAGTCCATCCAGGCGAAGGCGTATCCGGCCATGGCCCCGATGACGATGACCAGGACGGTGGCCGGGACGGTGATCCAGATCGTGTTGAGCAGGGAGTCGGTGATCTCCTCCTTGCCGAGCAGGGTCGAGTAGCTCTCGGTGGTGAGCTGGGCCGGCTTGCTGAAGACCGTCCACCAGCCGGAGTCCGCGATGTCGGTCGGGTCACGGAACGACGAGGCCAGCAGCCCCACCGTCGGCGTCACCCAGAGCAGTGCGACCAGGATGAGGAAGACCCGCATCACACCACCGGTCGCGCCGCTCGCCAGCCTGGAGGCGAGCGACCGCTCGGGCGGACCGGCCGCTTCCGCGGTCTTCGGCGGGGCTTTCAGAGGTACGGAGGGTGCGGTCACCGTCGGCGCTCCCTTCGCAGTCGGCGGATGTTGACGATCATCACCGGCATGACGAGCAGCAGCAGCACCACACCGATCGCACTGGCGAGGCCGAGGTCTCCGCCACCGCCCGTGTACGAGTTGTAGAGCTGCAGGGCCAGGACGTTGGCCTCGTCCTGGGTGGGCTGCGGGGCGATGATGTAGATCAGGTCGAAGATCTTCATCACGTTGATCATCAGCGTGATCAGCACGACGACGAGGACCGGAGCGAGCAGAGGGACCGTGACCCTGCGGAACACCTGCCACTCGTTGGCCCCGTCGACCCGGGCCGCCTCCAGGAGGTTGCGGTCCACTCCGGCGAGCCCCGCCGCGATGAGCACCATCGCGAAGCCCGCCCACATCCACGCGTACGAACCGATGATGGCCGGTGTGATCAGGCTCGGGCCGAGCCAGTCGACGCCGTTGTAGGGCGCCGCGAAGTTCGAGGACGGCAGGCGCAGTTGGGCACCGTCGGCGGAGGCCGGCAGCGTGAACGTACCGTCGTCGCCCGCCTTCGTGGAGGCCACGACCTTGCCGTCCTTGACCGCCTCGACCTTGATGCCTGGCAGGGCCTTCTCACCCGTGTCGATGGCGCCCTTCTCGCCGCCGCCGCCCAGTTTGAAGTCCAGCCAGACCGTGCCGGACACCCCGTCGCCCGAGGCCTGGGCGGCCTTGGCGTCCCCGGGGCTGCCGGGCACCTTGTTCGGGGCGATGCCGACCAGCGGGATCAGGGCCGGGGTGCCCGCGCTCACCGTGCCCGTGGAGGTGAAGGAACCCCCGCCGGACGCCTTGAGATCACTCTCGGTCGACGGGCGTGCCTTCGGATAGACCGACGACTCGGCGAAGGTGTCGTGCACGCCCACCACCACGGCGTTCGCCACGCCCTGGTCGGGGTCCGCCTCGTAGACGAGCCGGAAGATGATGCCCGCGGCCAGCATGGAGATGGCCATCGGCATGAAGATGATGAGCTTGAACGCCGTTGCCCAGCGCACCCGTTCGGTCAGCACGGCGAAGATCAGGCCGAGCCCGGTGACCAGCGCCGGGGCGACCGCCACCCAGATCGCGGTGTTCTTGACCGCGGTGAACGTGGCGTCGTCCGTGAAGATGTCGCCGTAGTTGCCCAGCCCCACGAAACCCGAACCGTCGGCGTTGTAGAGACTTCGCCAGACCGAGTACCCGATCGGGTAGACCACGAGCGCGCCGAGCAGCACGATCGCGGGCAGCAGGAACAGACCCACCACCCACGCCCGGGTGCCCATCACGCTCTTGCGTTTTCCGGCGGGGGGCACCGGACCTGCCGGGCCCCCCGCCGTCGCCACCTGCGACGACATGGGCTGCCGTCAGCCCTTGTACGCCTTGGCGGCGGATGCTTCGAGCGCCTGCTGCGCGCCCTCGACGTCCGAGGGGTTCTTCAGGAAGTCCTGCAGTCCCTTCCACTCACCCTGCCCCTGGGTGCCACCGAAGGCGGCGGGGGCCTGGTCGGACATGTCGAAGCGGAAGTCGTCGCCCGCGTCGAGCAGCGCCTTGGCGATGTCTCCGGTCACGGCGTCCTTGTAACTCTTCAGGTCCATCTCCTTGTTGGGGGAGATGATGCCGCCCTGCGCCGCCCACAGCTCGGCCGCGTCGGTCGAGGCGAGGAAGGTGATCAGGGCCTGCGAGGCCTTGTCGTCCTTCAGGACCACGGCCACGTCACCGCCACTGACCACCGGCGACTCGTCGCCGACCGCCGGGAACGGGAACACCTTGGCGTCCGTGCCGATCTTGGCCTTCGTGTCGGCGTTGATGTTCGCCGCCACGAAGTCGCCCTCGTAGACCATCGCGGCCGGAGTGTCGCCGGAGAAGGTGTTCGTCACCGACTTGGGGAACTCGGTGCGCAGCGCGCCGGCCTTGCCGCCCGCGATCAGGTCGTCCTTGCCCCACAACTGGGCCAGCGTGGTCAGGGCCTCCTTGACGGAGGGGTCCGTCCACTTGATCTCGTGCTTCGCCAGCTGGTCGTACTTCTCCGGACCCGCCTGCGAGAGATAGATGTTCTCGAACCAGTCGGTGAGGGTCCAGCCGTCCTGGCCGCCGATGGAGACCGCGGGCGAACCGGCGTCCGACAGCGTCTGCGCGGTCTGGAGGAACTCGTCCCAGGTCTTGGGCTCCGCGGTGATCCCGGCCGCCTCGAACGCGGCCGTGTTGTACCAGACCAGGGACTTGTTGGCGGCCTTCGCGTAGACGCCGTACTGCTTGCCCTTGTAGGCGCCCAGGTCCTTCCAGCCCGCCGAGAAGTTCTTGTCGATCTGCGCCTGTGCCTCGGCGCCGATGGGCTTGACCCAGCCCTTGTCGACGAACTGGTGCAGCACACCGACCTGCGGCAGGAACGCCACGTTCGGCGGCTTGCCGCCCTGGATCTTCGTGCCCAGGAAGGTGGAGGTGTTGTTGCCGGTCGGTACGAAGCTGACCTCCGCGCCCGTCCGCTTCTCGAACTCGTCCAGGACCTTGGTGAAGTTGTCCTGCTCGGGGCCGGTCCAGACGGCCGCGACCTCCAGCTTCTGGCCGTCGAGCTTGGGGAGCTGAACACTGGCGGCGCTGCCGCTGGTCTCGCTCCCCCCGCCCCCTTCGTCGCCCTTGTCGTCGTCACCGCCGCATGCCGTGAGCGTGAGCGCCATCGCCCCCGCGACGACGGCGGCCGCGGTTCGCGCGGTCCTGCTCATCTTGTGCGACTTGTTGTGCGGCCTGTGTGTACGGAGAGTGTTGCTGCGCATGACTTGCCCCGTTCTTCGTCGAACGTCCGAGCGCTGTCCCGTGCGCTCTTGGTCTACGCCCGTGCGCTTGGGGGCGGCAAGAGCGCCTGCGCTGTCAAGGCCGTGATCGTAACCGCGTCGTGACGTGGGGACTTGGGGGCGGGCCGCGGGGGTGGGGTGTGTTTCTCGCCCCGCCGCCCTTACCCGTCCCTTTTCGGGGGC
>NZ_LIQZ01000332.1 GCF_001418655.1 Streptomyces phaeochromogenes
CAGGGGTTGGGGTGCAGGTGAGGAGGCCTTGGGTGTAGGGGTGGGCCGGGGTCGTGAAGAGGGCTCGGGCTGAACGTTCCTCGACCACTCGGCCGGCGTACATGACGTACACGCGGTCGCAGTACGCCGCCGCCAGGTGCAGGTCGTGAGTGATGAAGAGCAGGCCCGCGCCCTGTTCCTCGCGGGCCGTGCGGAGCTGGGCGAGGATCTCGGCCTGGGTGGTGACGTCGAGGGCACTGGTGGCCTCGTCGGCGAGCAGGAGGCGGGGGCGGGCGGCCAGGGCTCCGGCGATGACGACGCGCTGGAGCATGCCGCCGGAGAGTTCGTGGGGGCGCTGGCGGACCCGCTGCTCGGGGTCGGACAGGCCGACGGCGGCGAGGAGTTGGACGGCCCGCTCCTTGGTGGCGCCGCGTTCGACGAGGAAGTCGCCTATGCGGCGGACCGGGTTGAGGGTGGCGCGCGGGTCCTGGTGGATCATCGCGACGGTGTCGGCGCGGTGGGCGCGCAGGGCTTCGCCGCGCAGGCCCAGTACGTCCGTGCCGTCGACGCGGACCGAGCCGCTGAAGTCGGCGCCCGTGGGCAGCAGGCCAAGGGCCGCCTTGGCGGTGGTCGACTTTCCGGAGCCCGACTCGCCGACCAGGCCGACGACTTCACCCTCGGCGACGGTCAGGGTGACGGAGTCGAGCAAGGGGCGGGCCGTGCCGGGGACTTGGACCGTGAGGTCTTCGAGCGAGAGGAGCATGGGCTCAGTCCTGACTTCCTAGGCGGTCGGCGGCCCAGACGCCGGCCACATTGACGGACACGACGACCAGGGCGATGGCCGTGCCGGGCACGAGGGCGGGCAGCAGGGCGCCCTGCACGACGGCGGACTGGCCCTCCTGGACCATCAATCCCCAGTCGGAGGAGGGTGGCTGGGCGCCGAAGCCCAGGTAGGAGAGGGTCGCCAGGGACATCACGGCCTCGCCGAAGAGGACGACGAGGTAGCCGAGGACCGAGCGGCCCAGGTTGGGCACCAGGTGCAGGGCGCAGATGCGGGTGCCGCCCATGCCCTGGACGCGGTAGGCGTCGACGTACGGCTTACGGACCTCGGAGAGGGCGAGCGAGCGGGTGTACCGGGCGACGGTCGGGGTGAAGGCCAGCCCGAGGGCGAGCACGGAGGTCGTGGTTCCGGTGCCGAAGACGGCGATGATCAGGACGGTGAAGAGCAGGCCCGGGAAGGCGTACATCACGTCGGTGATCCGGGAGACGAGGGCGTCGATCCAGCCGCCGTGCCAGGCCGAGAGCACGCCGAGGGCGACTCCGAGCACGGCGGCGACCGCGAGGAGCAGAAGCGGTGCGATCAGGCTCGTACGGGCTCCGTGGAGCACGCGGGAGAGCAGGTCCTGGCCGGAGGAGTCGGTGCCGAGGAGGTGGTCGGCGCTGGTGCCCGCGAGGGACGCGGAGAGGTCGATGGCGTCGGGCGCGTAGGGCGCGATCAGCGGGGCGAGGGCCGCCGCGAGAACGACCAGGGCGAGGACGGCTGCGGCGATCAGGACGCCGAGGGGACGGCGGTGTCCTTTGCGTCCGGTCGCCACGGGCCGCAGGGCGAGGGTGGTCATGCGGCGCACGCCTCCTTCGGCCGGGCTGGGGTCGTCGTGGTCGTCATGCGGGGCGCACCTCCTTGACGCGTGGGTCCAGCAGCGGGTGGACGAGGTCGACGGCGGTCGTCACCACGACGTATCCGGTGACCATGAGCAGCAGGACCGCCTGTGCCACCGGGAAGTCGTGCGCGTTGATCGAGCCGACGAGGAGCGAGCCGATGCCGCTGAGCCCGAAGGCCGTCTCGACGACGACCGTGCCGGCGAGCATGCCCGCCATGACCAGGCCGCACATGGTGACGATGGGGCCGAGCGCGTTGCGCAGGACATGGCGGCGGATGATGTCGCGCTCCGGGACGCCGGAGGCGCGGGCCGCCTCCACGTGGTCGGAGGCGGCGGCGTCCGCCATGGCCTGGCGCGTGACGCGGCTGATGATCGCGAGCGCGCCGAGCGCCAACGACAGGGCGGGCAGCGTCAGATGGTGCAGGGTGCCCGCGATTCCCGTACCGCTGCCGGTCACCGGGAACCAGCCCAGTTGTACGCCGAAGAGCGAGACGAGTGCGATCGCGGCGACGAAGGACGGCACGGAGGCGGCGAGGGTCGTGCCGCCGACGACCGCCGAGTCCACCCAGGTCGAGCGGCGTACGGCGGCCAGGATTCCGGCGCCGACGCCGAGGACGACGAAGAGCACGGTGGCGTACGCGACGAGTTGCAGCGTGGTCGGCAGGCGGGCGGAGACCAGGTCGCCGACCTGGTCGCTGTACTGGAAGGAGCGGCCGAGGTCGAGGTGGACGCAGTCCCACAGCCAGCGCCCGTACTGGACGACGAGCGGCTCGTCGAGGTGGTACTGCGCGCGGACCGAGGCGAGCCGTTCGGGGGTGAGCTTGTCGCGCCCGCCCGCGAGGAACACGGCGGGGTCGCCGGGCGCCGCGTACACGGCGGCGAAGATGACGAAGGAAGCGGCGAACAGGGTGGCCAGCAGGCCGGCCAGCCGCCGGGATATTCGAGCGAGCATGAGAGTTTCTCCAACTGGCCTTGCTTGGCGAACTAGCCCTGCTTGGAGCCGAGTTCGGCTGCCCACGGGTAGTAGAGGTAGGCCTGTGAGGCGGTCGGGCCGGTCAACTTCGCGTTCAGGAGCAGGATCGTGGGGATCTGGGCGATCGGGATCCAGACCGCCGCGTCCGCGAAGCGCCGCTGTACGTCGACGGCGAGCGAGGCGCGTTCGGCGTCGTCGAGGGTGGCGAGCGCCTTCTTCACGTTCTTGTCGTACGTGGCGTCCTTGAAGCCGACCCAGTTGTTGGAGGAGTCGGACAGGCCGTTGTCGTAGAAGCCCATGGGGTCGGCCTTGGAGATGTACCAGTCGCCCACCAGCAGGTCGATCTCGTCGCGGGCCTGCGGGTCGCTGTAGAACTCCTCGAACTGGGACGTCGGTACGGTCTTGATCTGCGCCTTGAGCCCGATGCGCTGGAGGGCGGCGCGTACGGCGTTGGCGGTGACGGTCCGGCCCTGGCTGGCGTCGGTGCCGATGACGAGGGGCGCGCCGGGCGTGCCCGCCTCCTTCACCAGCTTCTTGGCCTCGGCGAGGTCGTCGGCGGTGGGTGACGCGGGGGCCAGCGACCCCAACTGCTTCTGTGCGGCCTGGAATTCGGCCTTCTCGTAGCCCCAGGCGCCGGAGCCGACCGGGGTGGCCCAGGGTTCGACGAGGCCGCCGTACCCGGAGTCGGCGATGCCCTTGCGGTCGAGGGAGAGGGAGAGAGCGCGGCGGATCCGCTCGTCCTTGAGGCCGCCGCGGGCGGTCGGGATGAGGACGAGGGAGGCGGTGGACGGCCCGTAGTGCTGGGCGATGTCCTTGTCCTTGAGGAGGGCGGCTGCCGTGTTGGGCGATTCGGCGTACGCGCCGTCCGCCGCACCCGTCTTGAGCGCGTTCACGAGCGCGCTGTCGGCGGCCCAGCGGAAGACGACCTCGCGGGTCATCGGCCGCTTGCCCCAGTAGTCGTCGTACGCGGCGATGGTGATCGAGTCGCCGGACTTCCAGTTCTTCAGCGCGTACGGTCCGGAGCAGGCGTCGGCCTGGCCGGGGGTGCCGAAGTCCTGGCCGGCCTTCTCCACCTGCTCCTTGTTCCAGACGATTCCGGCGTCTCCGGCGAGGGCCTTGGTGAAGAGGGCGTCGGGGGCCTTGAAACCGATCGTGATCCGGTCGGCGCCCGTCTTCTTCATCGAGGAGACGTTGCCGAACTCGTCGGACTGTTCCATGTCCGGGTCGGCGTGCCGCTTCAGGGACCACAGGACGTCGTCGGCCGTGAGCTTCGAGCCGTCGTGGAACGTGACGCCGGAGCGGACGGTGAGGGTGAGGGTCCTGCCGTCGGTGGAGGTCTTCGCCGACGAGGCGAGGAAGGGCTTGGTCGTCATGTCGGGCTGGAGCTGGTAGAGCCGCTCGCAGACGTTGGTGAGGACGACGCGGCCGGCGCTGGTGCCCTGGGTGTCGAGGTCGAGCGAGTCGGGCTCGTCCTCCAGGAGCCAGTCGGCCCTGGCGAGCGTGCCCTTGGCGGCCGGAGTGGTGGGGCTGAGCTCCAGCTTGGCGGCGTCGGCGGACGCGCCGCCGGTGCCGCTCGTGGTGTCGGCGCCGCTGCAGGCGCCGACGGTGAGGAGGGTCGCTGCGGCGAGGACCGCGGTGGCGGCCCGCCTTCTGTCGCTGTGGGTCGTCACCGGGCATCTCCGTAAGGGCCGTCGTACAGGTTCCAGGGCAGGTGCTGGTAGTCGCGGTCGCAGGGCGTGCCCGCGGTCACGTGGTAGTCGCCGCCGGTCAGGTCGACACAGGAGGAGACGAGCGTCTTCCAGTGCTGGACCGCGGGCATGCGGCTGTCGGGGTGGGTGCACAGCGACTCGGGGAGGCCGAGGTGGTCCGACATGGCCTGCTTGATCAGCTTGCGGCTCTCGTCGGGGCCGGTGGAACCGCGCAGGACACGCAGGCCCTGTTCGGCGCGCGGCACCCGGACCAGGGAGTCCGACGACAGGGGCCGGTAGCCTGCGGCGAGGGCGGCGGGGACGCCCGCCTGGTAGTGGTTGCCGTGCACGAGGAGCCCGTCGGTCGGATGCATCCAGCCGTGCCCGGCCGGGGTGGTCTCCAGGTCGATGGCGTACCCCTCGCGGCAGGTCAGCAGGGCGTTGCTGGCGATGTGCGCGCGTGTGCGGCACAGCACTTCGAGGGCGTCGGTGATGGTGTGCTGGTCCAGGACCCGGCGTCGTACGACGGTCTGCGGCAGGCCCACCGCGTCGTCGAACCGTCCGCCCAGGCCGTTCGCGTTGAGCGCGATCCCCGCCGAGTTGGCGCCCTGGCGGCCGATCTGGCCCGCCTCGACCTGCATGATCAGGGTGGGCTTGGGCGGCTGGACGACGCGGAGCATGACGACCGTGTCGGAGACACCGGCCCGCCAGTCCCAGTTCTGGCCCGCCCAGACCCGGCCGTCGCCGCTGGCCTCTCCGTAGGCGGCGAAGGAGGTGCAGCCCTCGGAGCGTTCCTCGACGGCCACCTCGGCGGGTGTATCCAGCTCCTGTCGCCCTTCGGCCATCCTGGCGAAGGACCGGTCGTAGATGACCTCGCCGCGGGCGTTGAGGGCGAGGACGTCGAGCAGGTCCACGCCCGCGCCGTCGGCGATCCCCCGCATCTCCTCGACGAGGTCGGGGGCGTAGTCGCGTACGGGGTCCAGCCAGCGGGCGGCTCGTGCGGTCACCTGCTGCCAGGTGAGGCCCGACGAGTGCCCGAACGCCTCCTCGTAGTAGGCGAGTGCGGTGTGCAGCCGGGGGCGGACGGCTTCGCCGTACTGGCGGCCCCGGTCCAGGGGGTTGCCGGAGATCTCGATGATGGGGAGGGTGCGGGGTGCCATTCTTCTCCTCGCGGTGGAGAGCTCTGCGCAACCGTCCTGTAACGTTGGTTACGAGATACTCTCCTTTTGGAATGCGTTGCCCAGGAGAGTAACGGCAATCACACCGGAGTCAATACCCGTAATGAATATTTCAGAGGAGTCGGGCGGCGGCGAGGGTCTCGCCCGGCTGCGCGCGACCGTGCGCGAGAAGTGGGATTCGCTGTCCGCCTCCGAGCGGGCCGTGGCGCAGCACCTGGTCAGCGCGCCCGTGGAGTCTCTGCTGTTCGCGTCCGCCCAGGAGCTGGGCAGCGCGAGCGGCACGAGCAACGCCAGCGTCGTACGCACCCTTCAGCGCCTCGACTACGCGGGGCTGCCCGCGCTCAAGCGGGAGCTGGCCTCCGACTTCACCTCGTCGGTGGCGCCCGAGGTCCGTCTCCAGCAGCGCATCGCCCATGTGGGCCGGGACCTGGACTCCATCTGGGGCGAGGTCTTCGACGAGGCCCAGGAGCGGATCGAGCACGCGCGGCGGCTCACGCCCGGCGACGCGTTGCGGGACGCGGTCGGCATACTCGCCGAGGCGGCGGAGTCCGGCGAGATCCACTGTTACGGCGTCGCCGCCTCCGAACTGGCCGCGCGGCACCTTGCGTTGGCGCTCGGGCGCATCGGGTTCCGGGCCCGCCACCTCGGCGAGACGGGCTTCGCGCTCGCCGATCCGCTGCTTCGGCTGCGTCAGGGTGACGCGGTGGTCATCTTCCAGCCGGGGCGTGCGCTGGCCGAGCTGACGGTCATCACCGAGCGGGCGCGGTCCGTGGGCGCCCGGGTCATCCTCGTCACCGACGAACTCGCCGAGCTGTACGGCCCGAGTGTGGACGCCGTCCTCACCGCGCCGCACACCCCGACGGGCATAACGGCGGAGGCCCTCACCGCGATCGTCGTCGCCGACGCGCTCCTCCTCGCGCTCACGGCTCTCGACGAGACGCGGGCGGTGGAGACTTCTCATCAACTTACGGCTTTGCGGGAGCAGTTGCTGAAGCCGAAGCGGAAGTAGGGACGCCCTTTTTCGCCCCCGCCGCCCTTACCCGTCCCGTCCCTGGGGGCTGCCGCCCCCAGACCCCCGCTGTCGGCCTGAACGGCCTCGTCCTCAAACGCCGGACGGGCTGAGTGGGCCTGGACTGGGCTATAGAAGTTCGGCCCAGCCCTCGAAGTCTTCAGCCCGGGCCGCGAAATCTTCAGCCCCTCCGGCGTTT
>NZ_LIQZ01000333.1 GCF_001418655.1 Streptomyces phaeochromogenes
CGGACGGCCTGCGTTGAGCCGGTTCCGCCGCCCGGGGCGGTGGGGCTACTTCTCCAGGATGCCCGAGGAGGCGATTTCGATCTTCGCGCGGGTGGCGCCGGATCGTGAGCCGAGGGACTCGATCTTCTTTACCAGGTCCTGGCCTTCGACGACTTCGCCGAAGACCACGTGCTTGCCGTCCAGCCACGGTGTGAGGACTGTGGTGATGAAGAACTGGGAGCCGTTGCTGTCGGGGCCGGAGTTCGCCATGGACAGCAGGAACGGCTTGTCGTGCTTGAGCTTGAAGTTCTCGTCGGGGAACTTCTGGCCGTAGATGCTCTTGCCGCCGGTGCCGTCGCCGCGGGTGAAGTCGCCGCCCTGGAGCATGAAGTCGGGGATGACACGGTGGAAGCCGGAGCCCTCGTATCCGAAGCCGTGCTGGCCGGTGGTGAGCTCGCGGAAGTTCTGCGCCGTCTTGGGGACGACGTCGTCGTACAGGTTGAAGACGATCCGGCCTTCGGCGCTGCCGTCAATGGTGATGTCGAAGAAGACGTTGGTAGACATAGGGGGATCCTGTCACGGCCCCGGGTACTGCCCTGGAGCCGCCCCGGCGCCACCACACTGCTGTACGCGATGACCCGGCGGCTCTTCAGCGAGCGGCCGGCGCTCGCCGCAGCCGCGCCCTTCGCGGTGATCCCGTCCACGATCGTGCTCGGCCACTTCGCCACCTGTGACTCGGCGGCGGTCTTCCTGCTGGCACTCGCGGCTGCGCCCACCCGGGGTCCAGCGACCATTCGGCGTCGGGGGAGACCCTGCTGGCCACCACCACGATCGCGTGGTCGGCGAGCCGCAGCAGGAAGGTCTCGCGCAGCCATGCCTCGAGTGGCTGGCACTGCTCGAAGGTGTCGATGAGCAGCACCGCGCCGGGTTCGGCACACGCCGGGGCCGCGAGCTCCTCGAACCGACGCGGGTCAGCGTCGAGGAACCGTCCGTCCACGTGCACCACGCGGCGGCCGGTGAGCTCGGCCTGCCGGGCGGCGTAGCGCACCAGCGAGGACTTGCCGATGCCTCCGGGACCGTGTATGTACGCCACGAGCGGAGCGTCCGCCGCGCCCGACAGCATCCGGTCGAGCACCGTCCGCTCCGGCTCCCTGCCCACCAGCGCACCGGCTCGAGCCTGCGCCAGCCGGCCCGCCAGGCCCGCCACTCCCAATCCGAGTTCCTCTCTGGTTTCCGTCATGCCTCCGGCGCCGCGTTCCTCACCGGCGACTGCCCGCGGCCGGGCCGCCGTCTCGCCGAGCACATCATGAGGTGGGTCGAGCGGTCCGCGAACCTCGACCGGTGGACCGATCCGGTAGCCCGGCCGATCACGCTCGTCCTGATCCGCTGCGGTCTCCGGGGCTCCGACGCCCGTCGAGTCCTTATGCTCCACCTCTGCGGCGGCGGGGCGCGGCCGAGCGAGGCGGCGTCGAGCGCATGTGGTCGCGTACAGGCGCCAGCAGTCCGGCGAGAGCCTTGGCGTCGTCGCGCGAGAGCGGCTCGAACAGGAGGCCGCTGACCACCTCGACGTGACCCGGCAGCACCTTCGCGAGCAGCTCCCGCCCGGCATCGGTGATGGTGACGGTGACGCTCCGCTCGTCGTCCGGCGAGGGGGCACGGACGACCAGGCCTTCCCTTTCGAGCAGACCTACCTGGTAGGTCAGGCCACTGCGGCTGTAGACGACGCCGTCGGCCAGGTCGGTCATGCGGTGGCTGCCCGTCGGCGAGTCTCCCAGGCGGGCCAGCAGTTGGAACTGCACATAGCTGAGATCACCGGTTTCGCGCAGCTGCTGCTCGACCGCATGCCGGAGCAGGCTGGTCACCTCGACGAGGTCGAAGTAGGCGCCGAGCTGCACGGGGTCGAGCGACGGCGGTGAATCAGGCATGACGCGAGTCTACTGCTTCGAATTCGAAGAGTGTGGCGTGCCGCCGGTCCGGCCACCACAGGCGGAGCTGGAGCTGAACTCCTCCGTGAATTCCGGTGCCGGCCAGGGCGGGTGGATGGGGCGGACGCCGGTCCCATCGGCCCGGTGTCGTGACCTCGTGAGCGCACGGAGTGGGCAGTGTTGGGCCCGACTGAGCACCGCAGAGCATGGAGATCGGGCAGTGGTGCGGCGCAGGGTTGCGGAAGCAGGACGGCGCCGCCGCCCACGGATCCCGAGGACCGGCCATGAGCATTCCCCACCTCGCACAACGTGAGGACCAGCAGCAACTCGAGTGGATCGGCGGGGGTGTCTTCAGCGTCCTGCTCGACGCCGAGGCGACCGGTGGGCAGCTGACCGTCGGCCGCTTCGACGTCAGCAAGGGCGAGGCGCCGCCGTTCCACGTGCACAACAACGAGGACGAGGTCTTCCTGCTCCTGTCCGGTTCGGCGCTGGTGTGGGCCGGCGACGAGGAGCACGAGTTGCGGGAGGGCGGCATCGTCTTCCTGCCCCGGCGCATTCCGCACGGCTACCGCATCACCTCCGAGAAGGCAGACCTGCTGCTCATCTCGACTCCCGGAGGGCTGGAGAAGATGTTCCGCCATGCGGGCCGTGACCTTCGTGAGCCACGACCGGAGGGCTTCGAGATCCCCGCGCAGCTGCTCGCCGAAGCCGCGGAACTGTCCGGCAACATCATCCTCGGCCCTCCCCGGTGACGGCACGACAGCCCGGCCGCGGGGAGGAAGCCATGACCACGTTGCCGGGATGAGCACCGCCGCGTGGAGTCCGGTGTCCTTGGCCGTCGTGAGCGCCGGTGTAGGCCATCCGCGTCCGACTCGCCTGCTCGCGGACTGGGTCGCGGAGGCTGTGTGCCGGTCGCTGGCGGCCGGCGGCGCGCGCCGAGGTGGAGGTGCTGGAGCTGCACCGGCTGACGGCCGACCTCGCCCGGCACTCCGCCCAGGGGTGCGCCAGCCTCGACCTGCGGGAGGCGATCGCGGCGGTCGTGGCGGCCGACGGGCTTGTGGTGGCGACGCCGGTGCTGACCGCATCCCCGAGCGAGGTGTTCGACTTGTTCCTCACCGCCCTCGGGGACGGAGTCCTCTCCGGCGTGCCGGTGCTGCTGGCGCTCGACAGCGGCTCCCGCCGGCAAACACTCGACCTCGCGCAGGTGGTACGCGGGCGCCTGACCGACGTGCACGCCGACCCCGTGCCCACGGTCGTCGTCGCCTGCCCCGCCGACTGGCGGGCCACGGCTCACAGTGACGCGGCGCGGCTGCGCTCCTGCATCGACCAAGCCGCCGCCGAACGGGCCGCGGCGATGCGCTCGCACCGGCAGTAGCCGACAACACTTGCTTCGAATTCGAAGCAGAGGTATCGTCAAGAACAGTTGCTTCGAATTCGAAGCAACATGGATCGCAGCGAAGGTGAGAACCGAAATGAAGGCAGTGCGTTTCCACGAGTACGGCGACCCCGGCGTCCTGCGCTACGAGGACGTGGAGCAGCCTGTCCCTGGGGCCGGTGAGGTCCGGATCCGCGTCGCCGCGACGTCGTTCAACGGCGTCGACGGCAACATCCGCGGCGGCTTCATGCGTGGCCCCATCCCGGTGGTGCTGCCGCACACTCCCGGCATCGACGTTTCTGGCACGGTCGACGCGCTGGGCGAGGGCGTGGACGGCATCGCGGTCGGCGACGACGTCATCGGCTTCCTGCCGATGGACGGGAACGGCGCCGCTGCGGAGTACGTCCTCGCGCCGGCCGAGGTTCTGACGCCGGCTCCCAAGAGCGTCCCGCTGCCCGACGCCGCCGCACTGCCCATCGTCGGTCTCACCGCGTGGCAGGCGCTCTTCGACCACGGCAAGCTGACGGCCGGGCAACGCGTGCTGATCAACGGCGCCGGCGGAGCGGTCGGCGGCTACGCCGTGCAACTGGCCAAGGGAGCCGATGCCCACGTGATCGCCACGGCCGGCCCGCGCAGCAGTGAGGCGGTCAAGTCGGCCGGCGCCGATGAGGTCATCGACCACACCACCACCGGGGTGACCACGGCGGTGACCGAGCCGGTCGATGTCGTGCTCAACCTCGCGCCGGTCGACCCGGCCGAGCTGGCCGCGCTCGTCACGCTGGTCCGTCCGGGCGGGGTCGTGGTGAACACGACGGTGTGGATGCCCGCGCCCGCCGACGAGGAGCGCGGCGTGCGCGGCATCGACCTGTTCGTCCGCAGCGACGCCGACCAGCTGTCGCGGCTGGTCGCGCTGATCGACCGCGGGGAGCTGCGCGTCGACGTCGCCGAGAGGGTGCCGCTGGCCGAGCTGTCGGCGCTCCACGCCCGGGCCGCCGAAGGCGCGGTGCACGGCAAGGTCATCGTCGTCCCGCCTGTCGCCTGACGCCGATCCTCCACCGAAAGGAAAGGCCATGGCACTCAGTCTGGATCCCGAAATCGCCGAGGTGCTGGCCCCGATGGCCGGCGCGATGGCGGACGCCACACCACCGGCAGTGGGGGACATCGCGGCGCGGCGCGCCATGTGGGAGCCGATCATCGGCGCTGCGGGAACGGCCCAACCGATCCCGGCCGACGTGAAGACCAGCGAGTACTACACGACCGCCGGCGACGGCACCCACATCACAATGCGCTGGTACGTCAAGGACGGCGCCAGGCCCGGCCCGGCCGTGCTGTTCTTCCACGGAGGCGGATACATCTTCGGCCACATGACCTGTTCGACGGCCCGGTCTCCCGCTACGTGTCCTCAAGCGGCGTGCCGATGTTGTCGGTCGAGTACCGCCGCGCCCCCGAGCACCCCTTCCCGACACCGCTCGAAGACGCCTACGCAGCGCTGAACTGGCTGCACGAGCACGCCGCCGAACTCGGCGTCGACCCCGACCGCATCGGTGTGATGGGCGACAGCGCCGGAGGCGGGATGGCCGCAGCACTGACGATCCTCGCCCGTGAGCGCGGCGGCCCGCGGATAGCCCGGCAGATCCTGCTCATGCCGATGCTCGACGACCGCACCACCACCCCCGACCCCCACATCGAGCCCTACGTGGTGTGGTCCTACGACGACAGCCTCACCGCATGGCCGGCCCTGCTCGGCGAGGCCGCCGGTGGGCCCGACGTCCCGGCCACAGCGGCCCCGGCCCGGCTCCGGGACGCGACCGGCCTGCCGCCGGCCTACATCGAGGTCGGCCAACTCGACGTCTTCCGCGACGAGGACACCGCCTACGCGACCAAGCTCAGCCGCGCCGGCGTGCCGGTGGAGTTCCACCTTCGCCCCGGCGTTCCGCACGAGTTCGACTCCATCGCCATCGCCATCGCCTTCGACTCCGACGTCGCACGGCGTGCCATCGCCGATCGGGTCCGGGTGCTCAAGTCGATCTGAGCCGCAACCACCGACCTGCTGTCACTCAACCCATTCACGGCTGAAGTGTCTCGGCGCTGGCATGCAGGTACTCGTTCACCGCGTACTGCGGCAGCTTGCTGACCGTCATCAGGGGTGCAGCAGGCACTCGATGCTCATGCCGACGGTCGGGTCACTCACCCCACGAACCTGCTTGCTTCCCATTCGAAGCGCCTCATGTTCGCCAGCGGATGTCTCACGTGGTGCATGACCCGCTACAAGAATCTGGCAGAACTCACCACGTCGGACATCCCCTCAACGCTTCGAAGTGGATACACATCACCAAGACAGGAGGACGTTGATGTCCGACAAGAAACCGACCTCGTCGAAGGAAACGACCGATCCTCAGGAGCGCGCAGCGGCTCAGGCGATACCGCTCCTTATCCGCCCGGCCGACAACACAGTTCCGATCACAGTCCAGCGGCGAACTTCGGTGGCGCCCGCCAACGTGTCCGACTGATCGTTCCCATCGACCTGTCGAGCGTATTCCACCGGGTGGCACCGTTTCCCGGCGTCAAAGGTGTGGCGAACCAGACCGAAGTATGGGATCACGTCGGCCCTACCAGGAACCCGCAGTTCGACGACGGCTCGCAGGCCGATGAACAGTTGACCGAGTACACGGACGGCACGAGTTTCGCGTATCAGCTGACGGGATTCACGAACGTCCTTTCCCGGCTCGCGGTCGGCGTTCGGGGCGAATGGAACTTCAATCCCGACGGCGATGGCACCCTCATTCGGTGGACATACGAATTCAAGCCGCTTCCGGGTCGTCGCTGGATTCTCGCCGGTCCCTTCGCTCCTCTCTGGCGCCGATACATGGTGGCCGCCATCGAGAGGTGCCTGGAGGCAATCGAATCGGAAGAGAGCAACTCGTAGACGTGGTCCGGGACCGCAGCCCCGGCATCGCCACCCACTACCGCCTCGGTCCCGCGACGGCGTAGGCCGCGGTGCCGACGACCGTGAGGACCAGGGCCGTCCAGGTGCCCGCTGCCGTGCCGGCAGGCAGCAGCATCCACATCGCCACCTCCATCGGCGCACTCGTCGGGGGCGGGGCGAAGAACACGAACGAGAGCCAGGCGAACGGCGGCGTCCAGGCGTACTGGCTGCCCGAGAGCGCCGCGCCGAGGGCGACCAGTCCCATCAGGCCCGCGCTGTCCCGGACGACGAACGCGGTGGTGGCCATGGACACGCCCATGGTCTGAACTGTGAGGAGCACCCCGGCGACGGCCGCGCCGGCGAGCAGCACATGCGCCGCCCTGCGAGGCACCCAGCGGATCGCGGCCGTCCGGTCCAGTGCGAGGTCCTGCCCGCCGAGCCCGACCGAGACCGCCATCGCCCCCGCGGTGAGGATGAGCGCGGGCAGCTTCGGATCACCGGGCCCCGAGCTCCCGTCCCGGGCGAGTGCCCACACCGCCACCGCGCCGATCACCACCGCGGCGAGCGACGCGGGTATCTGACGCGAGCGCGCATACAGGGTCAGCCATCTCACCGGGACGCACCGCCGGACAGCACCTCGAACGGGTCGCCCTTGCAGGAGAGCGCGGCGGCGCGCATCGAGTTGATCCGCGAGAGCTGCCCGGCCCGTGGAAGCGCCTTGAGTTCCTTCCACACCGGGCGGGTCTCGGCTTCGACCTTGCCGCGCATACTCGCCGACGTGCCGCCGAGCGGCTTGAGGTCCCCGAGGACCCAGCCCACCGCGACGGTCTGCGCGTATTCATCGCCCCCGAAGCCGCTCCAGCCGACGGGGGTGCACCCTGGCACCATGCCTTTGGCGATCAGGGCCCGGGTCAGCTCATCGCCCTTCGCGGCGGCGATGATGTCGTCGTCGAAGTCGAGGAGCACGGTCTTGCGGGACCACTTCGGTGTGGAGCCCTCCGGCAGTACGGCGGTGTTCTCCCGGATCGAGGCCGGCGCCTGATCGCCCAGGGCGCCGTGCAGCAGGCGCAGAGCCTCCTTGCCGGGTCCCGCGAGCTCCGCGAGTCGTGCCTGCTGTGTCTTCGTCACGCACACCGGGCCGTCGCACACCAGCTCCGCGGCGGCCTCGTCGACGACGTACATCCGGCGCGGGTCGGCGGGGAGGACGAGCAGGGCGATCGCCGCGCCCGCCAGGACGGGTGTCAGGGCGGTCAGCCGGGCGCGCGGGGTCGCGGCGACGAGCAGTGCGAAGCCGGTCGCGGCCATGCCGAGCAGCCAGAGCGTCTGCCCGACGTGCACGGAGGCGGAGAGCGTGACGAACGCCTCGCGTGCGTCTTCCACCGTCGGTGACAGCAGCGAGATCCGGTTCGGTTCCGTGCTGGGGAACCCGTCCGCCGTGTCCGTCTCCGTCCGGCCCAGCGACGTGTACATGAGGACCGTGAACACGAAGGCGCCCATGGCCAGCGCGGGCGGGGTGAGCGGGGACGGCAGGGCCCTCCCGGCCCCCATGCCCAGAACTGCCCCCGCGACGAGGGAAAGTGCCCCTATCAGCGAGATCGGCAGCCATCCGAGGTGCGTGTACTCGGTGTGGGCGAGTACCTGGACCCCACCCACGAGGACGAGGAACATGAAAGCCGAGGCCAGCGTGATCGCCGTCGCGCCCGCCAGGGTGGCCGCGCGGTGCCGGGCGGGCCGCGGCGTGCTCGTCAGCAGCTCGGACATCTTCGAGCGGTGGTCGCGCAGTCCCTGCAGCGCCCCGAGCCCCACGGCGAGCGGCCACAGATAGAACAGCAGGGAGCGGGTCCACAGGGCCAGCGGTGTCCACTGGGCCGTCCACGCCGTGGTGCCACTCCACCAGGCGCCGTTCAGCAGGTACAGGAACGCCAGCGCCGGTACCAGGACCACGAGGCCGGCCCATGGGGCGACCGAACGCCTCAACTCGATACGCAGTACACGGCCGTTCACCAAGTGCCCCTTGCCTGTTCGGGGTTGAGCAGCAGTGCCGAGTAGCCGCGCTCCAGCGGGCTGTCGCCCACGTGCTCCGGGCCGCCCACCGAGACGAGCTCGTCCGGAGGGCCCTGGAAGACCAGCCGGCCCTCGGCGAAGACCACCACGTCTGTGCAGGCGGCGGCGACGTCCTCCACCAGATGGGTGGAGACGAGCACGCACGTGTCCGTACCCAACTCCTGCAGCAGCTCGCGGAAGCGCAGCCGCTGCGCCGGGTCCAGGCCGACCGTCGGCTCGTCGAGGAGCAGGATCGTCGGGTCGTTGACGATGGCCTGGGCGATGCCGACCCTGCGCACCATGCCGCCCGACAGGGCCTTCATCCTCTCGTCGGCGCGGTCCGCCAGACCCACCCGTTCCACGGCGCGCTGCACGGCGGCGGGGATGTCCGCTTTGGGTACCTCCTTCAGCCACGCCATGTACTCGACGAACTCGCGCACCGTGAAGCGCTTGTAGTAGCCGAACTCCTGCGGCAGATAGCCGATCCGGCGGCGTACGGCACGGTGCTCGCCCATGCCGCCCACGGACTCGCCGAACAGTTCCAGGCTGCCCTCCGTGGGGCGCAGTACGGTGGCCAGCGTCCGGATGAGGGTGGTCTTGCCGGCCCCGTTCGGGCCGAGGAGTCCGTGGACGCCGATGCCCAGCGACAGGTCGAGGCCGTCGACGGCCATCCGTTTCCTGCCGACCCTGACCTTCAGCCCCGTTGCCTGGATCTCCCAGGCGTAGGCCGTCGGTGCGATGTCGGCCGCGCTCACGGCGGACGTCATGTGGTGTTCCTTTCCCATGTTCTTTCCGATGGTCATCGATGAGCTCCCAGCACGGTGTACGCGCCTCTGCGGGCGATCACGACACCGATACCGATCGCGAGGATCAGCCCCCACGCGGGCAGACCGTCCGTCTGCAGGGCGAAGGTCGTACGGCTGGTGGCCAGAGTCGGCGCCACGACCATGCCGGCCCAGACCGTGGACAGCACGACGGCTGCGCGGGTCACACCGACGACACCGCCGAGCGCCAGGGTCGTCGAGGTGAAGGCCAGACAGGGCAGCAGCCACTGAGCCACCATCACTCCTGTCACCCATCCGCCCACCAGCAGCACGGGGACGACCACGCCGAGCACGGACGCTGTGCGCCGCAGCACCAGATAGAGCCCGGCCCTGGGCACCGAGGCCGTCAGTTCGTACGCCGGGTCCAGACCACGCGACCAGGACGCCGCGACGCCGAGCACGGGCAGGACCGGCGCGAGCAGCAGCACCAACGACACCTCGCCGGAGCCGGTGTCGGACAGGTCGAGCAGCAGGGCCAGCAGCGTCACGCCCACGACCATGGCCAGCCACGGCACCATCGTGGGCGTCATCCACCTCGACAGCGGCGCCGACCAGCGCCGTCCGCGCGGCATCGTGGCAGTGACCGCGAGTTGGGGTTCGAGGCCGGACCACACGGTGTCGACGAGCGACGCCATGGCGGGCACCTTGGCACTGACGACGGCAGAGAGCCGGTCACGGCAGACCCGGCACGCCTCCAGGTGGGCCTCCACGGCCCACACCTCGTCGGCGGCGAGGTCCGTGCCGCCGTGCGCGTACCCCTCGATGATCCGCATCGACGCGTGTTCCACACTCATGCCAGCGCCCTTCGCATCTCGATACGGGCCCGGCGGGCACGGGTCTTGACCGTGCCTTCGGGCAGCCCGAGCAGGACCGCGGTCTCCCGGACGGACAACCCGTCGAGCACCATCGCCTGCAGTACCTGTCTCAACTCCGGCGCGAGGCACCGCAGCGCGTCCCCGACGTCACCGTCGACGGTTCCAGCGAGCGCCAACTCCTCTGCGGCGGGCGCCACGTCGGGCGGAGCGGCGGCCGGCGGCGGCTCCGCGTGGTGGGCCCTGCGCCGGAACGCGTCGACGAGGCGGCGCGCCGCGATCGTCCACAGCCAACCGGTGGCCGTCCCCCCGACCGCGGTCCCGGCGAACGCACCCGCCGCGCGCCAGACGGCCAAGTAGGTCTCCTGCATGACCTCCGCGACGATCTGCTCGTCGACGCACCGGCGGCGCAGCCGCACCGCCATCCACGGCGACGTACGCCGGTACAACTCCTCGAACGCGGCACGGTCGCCTTTTGCCACCAGCCGGACGAGACGTTCCTCGTCCACCTCGTGCAGCGCTGCTCTGACTGATCTCACACCTGCTAGACGCCCGGCCCGGGCGACAGGTTTTCCCATTGCCGTGATCCACGTCACACAGGGAGGCTCGCTGTCTCGGCCTCCGGGGATCAGCTGTTCGGCAAGGGCTTCTTGATCTGCTGAAGCTGCTGCTTCAGTGCCCGGGATTCCTTCACCATGACAGTCCATAGCGGCCCCAAGCGACATCAGCCCACGAGCCGCAGCCGGACCTGGCCACGTGCGAACGCCAAGTCGAGTAGTCGCCAAGCCCCCACCCGGCACACCCGAGCAGTACGGTCATCCCACTCGAACCGACCCCGGGGGGACAAAATGACCAGCCCGTACACCACGCCACCCACACCCCAGCCCGCGAGACCCGCCCCCAAGTGGGCACGGAAGCGGTACGTCCTCCCGGCGATCGGCCTGGCTTTCGTCCTCGGAGGCATCGGCGCCGGCGCCGA
>NZ_LIQZ01000334.1:0-457 GCF_001418655.1 Streptomyces phaeochromogenes
CCGTCGCCCTGCTCGGCCCGCTCCTGGTGAGGGCGGCAGCGGCGGTCCTGGGCGCCGCGCTGCGACGCACCGGCCCGGGCGGCAGGCTCGCCACCGCCAATCTGCGCGGCAACGCCACCCGCATGGCCTCCGTCGTCACCCCGCTCACCCTCCTCATCGGTATGACCTGCACCGTCCTCTTCGTCCAGCCGACCCTGGGACACGCCGCCCGCGCCCAGGCCCGCGAGGGCATCCGCGCGGACTGGGTCCTCGCCGCCGAGGGCCCCGGCGTCCCGGCAGGAGCCGCACGGCAGCTGCGTACGGACCGCGATGTCGCCACCGAAGTTGTCCGCACGACCGTCCGTATCGGCCTCGACAAGTACGCGGCACAGGGCGTCACACCCGCCGGCCTGACCCGCACCTGGGACCCCGACGTCACCGCGGGCTCCCTCGCCGAGCTCACGCACGACACCGTCGC
>NZ_LIQZ01000334.1:488-20407 GCF_001418655.1 Streptomyces phaeochromogenes
CCGCCACCCTCACCGTCGCCGCCGTCTACGCCAAGGGCCTCGGCTTCGGCGACCTCACCATGGCCCACGACCTGGTCGCCCGCCACGTCGACAACCCGCTCGCGGCCACGGTCCTCGTCTCCACCGCCCGTTCACAGGAAGAACTCGCGGCCGCCGTCCGGAAGTTCCCGGGCGTCCGGGTCGTTCCACCGGCCACCGCGGACTCGTTGCAGGCCGAGCGCCTGCAGGCGAACGCCGAGGTCAACTACTTCGCCATGGGGCTCGTTCTCGCCTTCACCGCCATCGCGGTCGTCAACACGCTCGCCATGTCGGTCTCCGAGCGCGTACGGGAGTTCGCGTTGCTCCGCCTCGCCGGTGCCACACGTCGGCAGGTCCTGCGGATGCTGCGGACCGAAGCGCTGTCGGTGCTGCTCCTGGCCACGACCCTCGGCAGCGGCATCGCGCTCGCCGTCCTCACGGCCTTCAGCATCGGGATGACAGGCAGCGCGGCCCCGGCCGTCACACCCCTGGTGTACGTCACGGTGGTCGCCGCCGCCGGACTGCTCGCCCTCGTCGGCACCGCGTTGCCCGGCCGGGTGGCACTCAAGGCGCGGCCGGTCACGGTGGCAACGGCCAGGGAGTGACCTGAGGGGTCCGGGAGTAAGGGGTGGTGCGCAATGGTGGGGGCCCCTTACACGAAGGGGCCCCCACCGCTACATATGCCCAACTAGGCGTCGGAGTACGCCGACAGGGGAGGCTTTGTGGCTGACGGTTGAGGAAGAGGCCCGCCCGCCCCGGATCAGGAAGTCTGACTGGAAGCCTGACTGGAGGCATGACCGGAGCCCCGAGAAGCCGCCGGCGGCCCGGCCACCGGCGGCCCAGCCACCGGCCGTGCTGTCACCGGCAGGCCGGCCGCCCGCCAAGCCTGGAAGCCGCCCACGAGGTCTGTCGCCCGGTGCAGTCCCAACTGGCGCAGGGACGCTGCCGCGAGGCTCGACGCGTAGCCCTCGTTGCAGACGATCACGACGCGCAGGCCGTGGCTCGTGGCTTCGGGAGCGCGATGGCTGCCCTGGGGGTCGAGGCGCCACTCCAGTTCGTTGCGCTCGACGACGAGGGCGCCGGGGATCAGCCCGTCGCCCTCGCGCAGTGCCGCGTACCGGATGTCGACCAACAGGGCCTCGCCCGCCCGCGCGGCCTCGTGGGCGGCGTCCGCCTCGACCCGGTCGAGGCCCTCACGGACCCGCTCCAGCAACTCGTCGATTCCGACCGGGCCTTCGGTTCCGACCGGGCTTTCGGCGCGTACGGAACCTTCGGCGGTCACTGCCAGTCCGCCGGGCGCTCGACCTGCTCAAGGCGCAGGACCTGGCCGCTGCGGCTGTAGCGGCGGATCTGCGGCAGCGGCGGGTAGTACGCGTGGACGGAGATCGCGTGCTCCTCCGTGGACTCGTTGAGCACCTCGTGCACATGGTGGCGGCCGAAGGAACGGCCCTTGCCGGCCCCCAGCCGCCGTTCCCGGTCGATGCCCTCGGTCAGTTCGAGGGTCTTCCAGCCGTCGGTGGGCAGCCGGGCGGTGAGCGAGTGCTCCTTGAGCTCGCCCGACGCAGTGAGGAAGGCGCCGACCGACTCGGCGTGGTCGTGCCAGCCGGTTCCCGTACCGGGCGGCCAGCCGATGAGCCAGGCCTCGCTGCCGCCGGGCCCTTCGAGGCGTACCCACGTACGGCCCTCGGGATCGAGCGGGAGAGAGGCGATCAGCTCGGCGTCACCGGCCGTGCGCCGGACGAAGTCGAGCAGCTCGGCCTGTGTCGGGCCGGGAGCCGGAGCGGCGACAGCGGCAGAGGGCGTCAGGGAAGGGGAGACAGACACGGGTACCGTCCTGGTCAGCGTTCGCGTGGAGCGCGCGGGAACGACGTCGGCGACGCGCGCTAGTGGAGAGGATGCGAATTCAGCAGGACGGGCGACACACGCAGCCCGCATAGCGGACGAGGTCCATATGGACCCTCCGCCACAGGCGCACACAGGTGTCGGTCACGATCCGGAGTACACCATGACGGTCCGGACCGGTCAACTCAGTGTCACCGACTGGACAGAGCGCACTCAGGACGTCCCCGCCGCGGCCTCCGCCGTGGCCCGGGGGCCGCCCAGAGCCGCCTCCGCCGCCTCGTACAGATCCGCCGGACGCACCCCGCTGAGCGCCGTGACCAGGTGCCCGTCCGGGCGGATCAGCAGCACCGTGTGCGCCGCCGCACCCGGGTAGCTCTCGGCGACCAGCAGCTCGGCGTGGTGCGGCAGCGCGGTCACGGCGGCCGCGAGGCGCGGCATGATCCCGGCCGTCACCCAGTGCTTGCGCTCCCACACTCCGGTCCCCGGCGCGATCAGCAGGACCAGCAGCGCCCCGTGACCCAGCCGGTCCCGCAGCCGTACGAAGGAACCGTCCTCCGCCGTCACCCGTACATCGGCGACCTGGTCGCCCACCGTCGTGCCGACCTCGGCCGACGACTCGGCGCGCGGAGGCGCGAGAGGCGAATCGGCGTGCGCCCCCGGCGCGCCCAGCGGGCCGCGCCCCAGATGACCGTCGGTGAGCAGCGAGTCATGGCCGCGGGCCGACCCGGGCACCGCGGAGCGCAGTCCTCCGGCACGCAGTATCGGCAGTGCCTGGTCGGCGGCGCGCAGGCGTGCGGCGACGACCGCGCGCCGCTCCACCTGGTAGCTGTCGAGCAGCGCCTCGTGCGGGCCGTGGTGCCAGGCCAGGGACAGCTTCCACGCGAGGTTGTCGGCGTCCCGCAGACCGTCGTCGAGGCCCTGCGTGCCGAGCGTGCCGAGCAGATGCGCGGCGTCCCCGGCCAGGAAGACCCGTCCGGCCCGCCACCGGCGTGCCAGCCGGTGATGGACCGTGTGGACTCCGGTGTCCAGCAGCTCGTACGGGGGTGTGGTGCCCCCGCTCCAGCCCGCGAGGGTCTCGCGGACGCGGGCCACCAGCAGGTCCGGCGTGACCAGGTCCTTGCCCGGCGGCAGCAGCCAGTCCAGGCGCCACACGTCGTCGGCGAGCGGACGCGCGGTCACCTCCCCGGCCGAGGGGCCCGACGTCCGCCACGGCGGCAACCGGTGCAACAACGCCTCACCGGGCCACGGAAGTTCCGTACGCAGCGCGGCGACGGCGTGTCGCTCGACGGCGGTGCGACCGGGGAAGCGGATGTCCTGGAGTTTGCGAACCGTCGAGCGCGGTCCGTCGCAGCCGACCAGATAGCTGCCGCGCCACCAGGTGCCCTTGGGCTCGCGGGTGTGCGCAGTGACGCCCGAGGTCTCCTGCTCGATCGAGTCGAGGCGGCTGTCCACGGCGACCTTGACCAGGCGCTCGGTCGCGATGGCGGCCCTGAGCGCGGCGGTCAGTACGTGCTGGGGCACGTGCAGCGGCGCCGGCTCGTCGTCGCCGAACGTGATCTGCCGCATCACCTGCTTGCGCCGCATCGACCGCCATCCGGCCCAACGGAAACCGGCCTCGGCGAGCGGGAACCCCGTCAGGCGCTCGATCAGCGCGGTGGTGTCCTCACGCAGTACGACGGTCCGCGCGAGCCTCTGTTCGTCCTTGCCGGGCCCCTCGTCCAGAACGATGGACGGGACCTCCTGGCGGGCCAGCGCCAGGGCGAGCGTGAGTCCGACGGGCCCCGCTCCGACGATGATCACCGGGTCCACGACGCGGCGCCCCCTGCCCGGAGAGGTGTGCCGAGTGTCTTACCGGGAGTGGCAGGTGGAGCGGGGTGCACGATCACAGAACGTATGCAACCCATTGCCGGTGCTTGCGTCAAGTGACGGAGGCAGTGGCGATCATGCCACTGCCTCCGGTTGCTCACATCTCGTCAGTTCTTCGGTGCGCGCGGGCCGTTCACGGACCCTTCTCGACCTCGTGGGTGACGTCCACGTGGTCGCCGGGTGCGCTGAGCTCGTCGACCGCGTCCACTCCGAGGACCGCGCCGGTGGACTTCTTGCCGCGGCGCAGCCTGCCCTCCAGCCAGCTCGCGAAGCTCGTGAGGGCGAAGTTGATCACGATGTAGATCACCGCGACGATCGTGAAGCTGGCGATGGTGTTCGCGCCGTAGTAGGCGCTCATCGGGCTCACGGCCGCCATCAGGTCGGGGAAGGTCAGGACGGCGCCACCGAGTGCCGTGTCCTTCACGATCACCACGAGCTGGCTGACGATCGCCGGCAGCATCGCCGTGACCGCCTGCGGCAGCAGGATGAACCGCATCACCTGGTTCTTGCGCAGGCCGACCGCCAGCGCGGCCTCGGCCTGTCCCCTGGGCAGCGACAGGATGCCCGCCCGGACGATCTCCGCGAGGACCGAGGAGTTGTAGAGCACCAGGCCGGTGACGACGGCGTACAGCGGACGGTCGTCCGCGTTGACGTTCGTGTACTCGGAGAACAGCGCGAGGCCGAAGATCATGAGGACCAGCACCGGGATGGCGCGGAAGAACTCCACCACGGCGCCGGCCGGGACGCGTACCCAGGCATGCTCGGACAGCCGGGCGATACCGAGGACGGCACCGAGCGGCAGCGCGATGACCATGGAGAGCGCCGCGGCCTTGAGCGTGTTCTGCAGACCCGGCCAGAGGTACGTGCTCCACGCTTCGGTGCCGGTGAAGAAGGGCTTCCACAGCACCCACTCCAGCTGGCCCTTCTCGTCGAGCATGGTGTACACCCACCACAGCACCGCGGCGAGGGCAGCAAGGAACACCACGGAGAACACGACGTTCCGCCGCTTGGCCCGCGGGCCCTGGGCGTCGTACAGGACCGAGCTCATCGCTTCACCGCCACCTTCTTGCTCACCCAGCCGAGGATCAGACCGGTCGGCAGCGTCAGACACACGAATCCGAATGCGAAGACCGCGGAGATCGCGATGAGTTGCGCCTCGTTCTCGATCATCTCCTTCATCAGCAGCGCCGCCTCGGCGACACCGATCGCGGCGGCCACCGTGGTGTTCTTTGTCAACGCGATCAGGACGTTCGCCAGCGGACCGACGACCGAACGGAACGCCTGGGGCAGCACGATCAGCGTCAGCACCTGCGTGAAGTTCAGGCCGATGGCGCGTGCCGCCTCGGCCTGGCCGACGGGCACCGTGTTGATGCCGGACCGCAGCGCCTCACACACGAACGCCGAGGTGTACACGATCAGACCGAGCACCGCGAGCCGGAAGTTCGTGGTGTCGACCTGGTCCGATCCGAGGCTGATGCCCAGGGTCTGGTTGAGGCCGAGCGAGGCGAACAGGATGATCACGGTGAGCGGGATGTTCCGCACGATGTTGACGTAGGCGGTACCGAAACCGCGCATGAGAGGCACCGGACCGACCCGCATGGCGGCCAGCATGGTTCCCCAGATCAGGGAGCCGACGGCGGAGAGGACGGTGAGCTGCACCGTCGTCCAGAAGGCTTCCCACAGGTCGTAACCTTCAAGAAAGTCGAACACGATCTCCCGCGCTTCCGCGTGTGGGGAGGGTCCTTCCTGACAGGTGCGCCGCCCCGGAGGACGGCGCACCTGTCAGGTCAGGTCCCGCTTCACTTGACGATGTTGCCGATCTTCGGGGCGGGCTCGTTCTTGTAGTTCGCCGGGCCGAAGTTGGCCGTCACGGCCTTCTCCCACGCGCCGTCGGCGACCATCTTCTCGAGAGCCGTGTCGATCTTGGCCTTGAGGTCGCTGCCCTTCTTGACGCCGATGCCGTAGTTCTCGTTGGTCATCTTGAAGCCGCCGAGCTTGAACTTGCCCTTGAAGTTCGCCTGCGCGGCGTAGCCGGCGAGGATCGAGTCGTCCGTGGTCAGCGCGTCGAGCTGGCCGCTCTGCACACCGGTCAGGCAGGCCGAGTACGTCGGGTACTCCTGCAGCTGGGCCTTGGGAGCAAGCTTGTCCTTGACGTTCTGCGCCGAGGTCGAGCCCGTCACCGAACACAGCTTCTTGTCGTTGAGGTCCTTCGGCGTCTTGATCGAGTCGTCGTCGGCGCGGATCAGGACGTCCTGGTGGGCCAGGAGGTACGGACCGGCGAAGTCGACCTTCGCGGCGCGCTCGTCGTTGATCGAGTAGGAGGCGGCGATGAAGTCGACGTCACCACGCTGGAGCATGGTCTCGCGGTCGGCGCTCTTCGCTTCCTTCCACTGGATCTGGTTCGCGCTGTAGCCGAGCTGCTTGGCGACGTACGTCGCGACGTCGACATCGAAGCCCTCGTAACCCTGCGGCGTTTTCTGGCCGATGCCGGGCTGGTCGAACTTGATACCGATGGTGATCTTCTTGCTGCCGCCGGAGCCGGTGTCGGCGCTGTCGCTGTCCTTGTCGTCAGAGCCGCAAGCGGTGGCAGTGAGGGCGAGTGCGAGGACGGCGGCCGAGGCGGCGGTGACCTTGCGGAGCTTCATGGTGAACATCCTTTGAGTGGTGAAGATGTGCGATCCGTCGGTGGCGGGTGACGCAGGCCGTCAGTGGTGCAGGATCTTCGACAGGAAGTCCTTCGCCCGGTCGCTGCGGGGGTTGCTGAAGAACTGGTCCGGCACAGCCTCTTCGACGATGCGTCCGTCCGCCATGAAGACGACGCGGTTGGCGGCCGAACGGGCGAAACCCATCTCGTGTGTGACTACAACCATCGTCATCCCGTCACGCGCAAGCTGCTGCATGACTTCCAGGACCTCGTTGATCATCTCCGGGTCGAGAGCCGACGTCGGCTCGTCGAAGAGCATGACCTTGGGGTCCATCGCCAGCGCCCGCGCGATCGCGACACGCTGCTGCTGGCCGCCGGAGAGCTGGGCGGGGTACTTGTCCGCCTGCGTGGCGACACCCACCCGGTCGAGCAGCCCGCGGGCCTTCTCCCCCGCGGCCTTCTTGTCCGCCTTGCGGACCTTGAGCTGGCCCAGCATCACGTTCTCGAGCACCGTCTTGTGCGCGAAGAGGTTGAAGGACTGGAAGACCATGCCGACATCGGCCCGCAGCCGGGCCAGTTCCTTGCCCTCCTCGGGCAGCGGCTTGCCGTCGATCGAGATGTCTCCCGAATCGATCATCTCCAGGCGATTGATGGCGCGGCACAGGGTGGACTTTCCGGACCCGGAGGGCCCGATGACCACGACGACCTCACCACGCGCGATCGTCAGGTCGATGTCCTGGAGCACGTGCAACGCACCGAAGTGCTTGTTGACGTTCTTCAGTACGACCAGATCGTCGGCCGCGGGTACGGCGTCCTTGGTCACCGATACTTCGGTCATCGGCCTCTTGCTCCGTCCTCCTCGGTTGCGGAGGACAGTAGTGATGCCGCACGACCAGCGTCATTACATCTGAGGGGAAATTGAGCATAACGATCTGGTAGCAACCGGACACTCTTCGTGAAGGCCGTGGCGGGCACGTACCGGCTGCGTAACGGAAGTCGGCCGCGCCCCGAACGTACTTGACGCCGTCAGCGTCATCGGACTGACTTCCAGGGGGCACGCGCGCGTGCCCACGACTATCCACCGAAAACGTACGACCGATGAACCGAAGGGGGCCGGGATGAGACTGCTCCTCGTCGAGGACGACAACCATGTGGCCGCCGCTCTGTCCGCGGTCCTCGCACGTCACGGCTTCGACGTCACCCACGCCCGCAGTGGCGAGGAGGCCCTCCAGGCGCTCGTCCCCGAAGGCGCCGGCTTCGGAGTGGTGCTCCTCGACCTCGGCCTGCCCGACCAGGACGGCTACGAGGTCTGCGGCAAGATCCGCAAGCGCACCAGCATCCCCGTGATCATGGTCACCGCGCGCGCCGACGTACGATCCCGGATCCACGGCCTCAACCTCGGCGCCGACGACTACGTGGTGAAGCCGTACGACACCGGGGAACTCCTCGCCCGTATCCACGCCGTCAGCCGGCGCAACGTCGCCGACGAGACCGCGGCCCCCGGGGAGACCGCACTGAACCTGGGCCCCGTACGGATCGAACTGCCCACCCGTCAGGTCAGCGTGGACGGTTCGGTTGTCCAACTGACCCGCAAGGAGTTCGACCTTCTCGCGCTCCTCGCCCAGCGTCCCGGTGTGGTGTTCCGGCGGGAACAGATCATCAGCGAGGTCTGGCGCACCAGTTGGGAGGGGACCGGCCGCACCCTGGAGGTGCACGTCGCGTCCCTGCGATCCAAACTGCGCATGCCGGCCCTGATCGAGACCGTGCGCGGCGTCGGGTACCGGCTCGTCGCGCCCGCCGCGTAGCGGGGCCAGGTGCGCGCACGTCTCCTCCCGCTGCTCATCGTCCTGATGGCGGCCGTACTGCTCGCCCTCGGCGTCCCCCTCGCCGTCAGCCTGGCGGCTGCCCAGCAGCAGAAGCTGGTCGTCGACCGGATCGACGACACGGCCCGCTTCGCGTCCCTCGCACAGTTCGTCACCGACCCGCCGAAGGGCTCACGGGTCGACTCCTACGACGAGCGCCTCAACACGCTCGGCAGGGAACTCATCAAGTACAACGGGCTGTACGGCATCAAGGTCGGCGTGTTCTACCGCGACACCATCATGGCCAAGGCACCCGTGGACTGGTACATCCCCGAGAAGGGCGAGACCCGCGACGCCTTCGACGAGGCCTTCCAGAGCCGCCGCAGCCACGACCCCGAGCAGGTCTGGCCGTGGCAACGGGACCGTCTCGTCGTGGCGTCCCCCGTCATCCGGGACGGCGACGTCATGGCCGTCGTGGTCACCGACTCGCCCACCGGACAGATGCGCTCGAAGATCCTGCGCGGCTGGCTGGTCATCGGCGCCGGCGAGATCGCCGCGATGCTCCTCGCGCTCAGTGCCGCGCTGCGCCTGACCGGCTGGGTGCTGCGGCCGGTACGCGTCCTCGACGCCACCACCCACGACATCGCGACCGGCCGCCTGAAGTCCCGCGTCGCGGTCGCCGGCGGCCCGCCGGAACTCAGACGCCTGGCCCGGTCGTTCAACGAGATGGCCGACAACGTCGAGGACGTGCTGGAACAGCAGCGCGCCTTCGTCGCCGACGCCTCGCACCAGCTGCGCAACCCGCTGTCCGCCCTGCTGCTGCGCATCGAACTGCTCGCCCTGGAGCTCCCCGAGGGCAACGAGGAGATCGCCTCCGTCCGCACCGAGGGCAAGCGCCTCGCGCAGGTCCTGGACGACCTCCTGGACCTCGCCCTCGCCGAGCACGCCGAGGCGGACCTGCGGCTCACCGACATCGGCGAGCTGACCGCCGAGCGCGTGGCGTCCTGGTCGCCGGTCGCCGACGACAAGGGCGTACGACTGGTCGGGACCTGCCCCGCCACGACCGCGTGGGCGGACCCCGTCGCGCTCTCCAGTGCCCTGGACGCGGTGATCGACAACGCGCTGAAGTTCACCCCCGAGGGAGAGTCCGTCGAGGTCGAGGTGGCCTCCAACGGCCAGGTTTCGACCATCGTCGTCACCGACCTCGGTCCCGGCCTCAGCGACGAGGAGCTCACCCGCGTCGGCGACCGCTTCTGGCGGAGCCCCGGCCACCAGAACGTCAAGGGCTCGGGACTCGGCCTGTCCATCTCCCGGGCCCTGCTCGCGGCGGGCGGCGGCAGCATCGTGTACGAGCACCACGAACCGCACGGCCTGAAGGTGACGGTGAGCGTGCCGCGGACGGTGCCGGGAGCCTGAACGGCCGCGCGAGCCGTGCCTGTGCCGCCGCCCCGGCCTGCCGCCGTACGAACCGCTACGGCTTGACCGAGCGGTAGTAGCGCCTCGCGCCCTCGTCCAGTTCCAGCGGATCGGTGTAGATGGCGGTCCGCAGGTCCACGCGCTGGGCCGCGTGCACCTCCTTGCCGATGCGGTCGCGGCTGTTGATCACCGTGCGGGTCATCCCCTCGGTCAGCTCCGTGTCCGTTCCCGCCCGGGTCACGAGCAGGTTCGCCACCGCCACCGTCTGCACGGACTCTCCGGACTGGGCACGGGGATAGGCGTCCGCCGGCATGACGGCGGACCGGTAGTACTCGGCCTCCTGGCCCTGTTCGTGCAGGTTCTCCACGAGGTCGGGGTCTATCGGGACCAGCTTGATGTCGAACCTGTTCGAGAGCTCGGTGACCGCACTCGTCGGGAGCCCGCCCGACCAGAAGAAGGCGTCGATCTTCTTCGCTTCGAGAAGCTTCGGCATGTCTCCTATGCCGACGGACACCGGCTGGATGTCCTTGTCCAGGTCGAGGCCGGCCGCTCTCAGCACATGCTCGGCGACGAGCCGCACCCCGGAGCCGGTCTGACCCACCGCGACCTTCTTGCCCTTCAGCTGCCCGATGGTGTCCACGGAGGACGTCTGGGGGACGACCACGTGCACGTAGTCGTCGTACAGCCGGGCGCAGCCGCGCAGCTGGTCCGCGCCCGGGCCGCCCTCCCGCTTGTACTTCGCCACCGCGTCGGCGGCAGCGATGGTGAAGTCTGCCTGCCCGGTGGCGACCCGCTGCACGTTCTGCTGCGAGCCGACGCTCTCCCGCAGCTCCACGTCCAGGCGCGGCATGTCCTTCGCGAGCGCCTCCTCGAGCAGCGTGCCGTACAGCTGGTACACGCCGGTCGGCGATCCCGTACTGAAGGACACCGTCCCGCCCGGTGTGCTCTTGCCCAGGGGCAGCAGCCACCACAGGAGCAGCCCGAAGGCCACGAAGGCTGCGGCCGACCCCTGCAGGGCCCGGCGTCTGCCGATACGGGAAAATGCCTGGAACATGGGCGCGATCCTGCCAGCACACCGCCCACGATGACCAGGGCCGGGCTCCCCGAGGCGAGTGCCGCGGCCCGTACGCCACCGCCCTAAAGGCGCCAGGGCCGGACGTACTCCGGGCACCGCCTACCCTTGTCGCATGAGCAGCAGCGACCGGAGCCCGGCAGTGGACCTGACGAGAACGTATGAAGTACGCACTTACGGATGTCAGATGAACGTCCACGACTCGGAACGGCTCTCCGGACTGCTCGAGGACGCCGGATACGTACGCGCGCCCGACGGCTCCGACGGTGACGCCGACGTCGTCGTCTTCAACACCTGCGCGGTGCGGGAGAACGCCGACAACCGTCTCTACGGGAACCTCGGCAGGCTCGCGCCGATGAAGACGAAGCGGCCCGGCATGCAGATCGCCGTCGGCGGCTGCCTCGCCCAGAAGGACCGCGACACCATCGTGAAGAAGGCGCCCTGGGTGGACGTCGTCTTCGGTACGCACAACATCGGCAAGCTGCCCGTCCTCCTGGAGCGCGCCCGCGTACAGGAAGAGGCGCAGGTCGAGATCGCCGAGTCGCTCGAAGCGTTCCCCTCGACGCTGCCGACCCGCCGCGAGAGCGCGTACGCGGCCTGGGTCTCCATCTCCGTGGGCTGCAACAACACGTGCACCTTCTGCATCGTCCCGGCGCTGCGCGGCAAGGAGAAGGACCGCAGGACCGGCGACATCCTCGCCGAGATCGAGGCCCTGGTCGGCGAGGGCGTCTCCGAGATCACGCTGCTCGGGCAGAACGTAAACGCTTACGGCTCCGACATCGGCGACCGCGAGGCCTTCAGCAAGCTGCTGCGGGCCTGCGGGAAGATCGAGGGCCTGGAGCGCGTCCGCTTCACCTCGCCGCACCCGCGCGACTTCACGGACGACGTCATCGCCGCGATGGCCGAGACACCGAACGTCATGCCGCAGCTGCACATGCCGATGCAGTCCGGCTCGGACACCGTCCTGAAGGCGATGCGCCGCTCCTACCGGCAGGAGCGGTACCTCGGGATCATCGACAATGTCCGCGCCGCGATCCCGCACGCCGCGATCACCACCGACATTATCGTCGGCTTCCCCGGCGAGACCGAGGAGGACTTCGAGCAGACCCTGCACGCGGTCCGTGAGGCCCGCTTCGCGCAAGCGTTTACGTTCCAGTACTCCAAGCGCCCCGGCACCCCGGCGGCGACGATGGAGGGGCAGATCCCCAAGGAGGTCGTTCAGGGGCGCTACGAGCGTCTCGTCGCCCTCCAGGAGGAGATCTCCTGGGACGAGAACAAGAAGCAGGTCGGCCGCACGCTGGAGCTGATGGTCGCCGAGGGCGAGGGCCGCAAGGACGGCGCCACCCACCGACTCTCCGGTCGCGCCGCCGACAACCGCCTGGTGCACTTCACCAAGCCCGACGAGGAGGTGCGCCCGGGTGACGTGGTGACGGTCGAGATCACGTACGCCGCCCCGCACCACCTCCTGGCCGAGGGCCCCACCCTGAAAGTGCGCCGCACGCGCGCGGGGGACGCCTGGGACAAGCGCAACGCCGCCGAAGCCGTGAAGCCGGCGGGCGTCATGCTGGGGCTGCCGAAGATCGGGGCGCCGGAGCCGCTGCCGGTCGCCACGGGCAGCGGGTGCGGCTGCGACTGACCGCGTCACGGGCCGGGAAGGGGTCCCTCATGCCGTACAGCGTGGAGTTCACCGAGCGCGCCGCACGCGTCCGGGACAGCCTTCCCGCCGAGCGCCGGGAAGTGCTGGACCGCGGGCTGGCCATATTGGTGGCCGACCCGCGCCACAAGCTGTCGCACGCCGTGGGCGGCGACGAGTCGACCCGCGAGATAGCCCTCTCCCGGAACCTGTTCGTCGAGTACGTGATCAGCGACGGCAAGCTCGTGGTGCTCCTCCTCACGGTCATCGATCTCACGGACGTGCTGATCGAGGAGTGACGTCCGGCGGGGCGGGCGTGGTGCTGGGCAAGGCGTGGCGTTGGGCGGGGTGTGGCGACGGGGTCCGCCGGGGAGTGACATCCGGCCGCACGAGGAGTGCCATCGGGCCGTCCCACGGGGTTACGCTGCCGATCATGCTTGTCGCCGCCGCCGTCTGTCCCTGCCCGCCTCTCCTCGTGCCCGACGTCGCCGCGGGCGCCGCACCCGAACTGGACGCCGCGCGTGCCGCCTGCACGGACGCGCTGGGGGTACTGGCCGCCGCGCGGCCCGACCGGCTGGTTGTGGTCGGCCCCGCCGAGCAGAGCGGGCGTGGGCCGCATTCGGAGGGCGCTCGGGGTACGTTCCGTGGCTTCGGCGTGGATCTCGACGTCAGGCTGGGCCGGAACGGGCCCCGGACGGCGGAAGGTCCGGCGGCCGGATCCGAACCCGTCGAGGGCGCTGATCGGCCTCTGCCGCCTTCGCTCGCGGTCGCGGCCTGGCTGCTCGGTCGTACGGACTGGTCGGACGCCCCCGTCGAAGGTCTCGGCGTGGGGGAACCTCTCGCGGCCGAGCGGTGTATCCAAAGCGGAAGGGAAATCGCCACGCGGGCCGAGCGGGTGGCGCTGCTGGTGATGGGCGACGCCAGCGCGTGCCGCACACTCAAGGCGCCCGGGTATCTGGACGACCGGGCGGCGGGCTTCGACGCGGCGGTGGCACAGGCGCTCGGGACGGCCGACGTGGCCGCGCTTCAGGCGCTGGACGCGGAGCTGGCATACGAGCTCAAGGCCTCCGGCCGCGCACCTTGGCAGGTGCTGGCGGGCGCCGGCGAGGGCGCGGGGCTCGCGGGCGCGCTCCTGTACGAGGACGCGCCCTACGGGGTGGGGTACGTGGTGGCGGCCTGGTCGTAGGGCCTGGGGCGGCGGGCACGGGGCCGGGTTGAGCGTAGTGCCTGGGGCGGTCGTACGTGGCGCTTGGGGCGGTCGTAGGGCCTGGGCCTGGCGTAGGACAAGGGCCGGCCGGTCTGAGTGCCCGGGACGGTCGCGCTTCGCGCTCGGCACGGTCGTAGTGCCTGGGCTGGCCGGTCTTGAGTACCTGGGGCGGTCGCGCTTAGCGCTCGGCACGGTCGTAGTGCCGGGGTCGGCCGGTCTTGAGCGCTGGGGACGGTCGTACGTGGCGCTAGGCGCGGTCGTAGTGCCCGGGCCGGCCGGACTTGAGCACCCGGGACGGTCGGTCTGAGTGCCTGGGGCGGGCGGGCGGTCGCGGCGCACTGGTCGGTCGTCGTGCCCCGGTTGGTCGTAGTTCTCGCGCTTGCCCTGGCCCCCGCGCCGGTCGTAGTACCCGCGCGCCGGGCGCACGGCATCGGGCGGGACATGCCCCTGCCGAGGATTCGGGCAGAGGCGAAGCCGACAGGCGCGGGGTGGCAAGCGATATGTCAGGCGTGGCCATCAGGGTGGGCTGTCAGCCGCGGACCGTCAGGCGTGCGCCGTAAGGCGCAGGCTGTCCGTGGGCCGCCAACACGGCGGACGGCCCGGAGCTCAGCATGCTCCGAGGCCGTCCGCCGATGTGGTGTCGCTCAGGATGCCGAGGGCGGTGGTGCCGGGGGAGACGGGGGCGTCGCGCGGCTGTCCGTACCGTCATCCTCCTTGTGCGCGAGTCGGTCCAGGGCGCCCTTGGCCTTGCCCGTGCCCGTCTGGATCTTGTCGCTGTACTTGCCCTTGGTCTTCTCATCGGCCAGCTTCGCGGCCTTGTCGAGACCCTGCCCGAGCTTGTCGATCTTTCCCCCGTGCTGTTGCGCGAGGTCGGAGACCTTCTCCTTGGCGGGCGCGAGCCTGGCCTTCACGTTGTCCAGGAGACCCATGGTTCACCTTCCCTCGCGGGACAGTTACTTGCGGGCGCCCTCGCCGGCCTCGCTGTCGGCCGCCTCCTCGGCGGACTGCTGCTTGGGGATCTCGACGCCCTCCGCCGCGGCCTCGTCGGACTCCGCCGACTCCGACTCCGTCGCCGCTGCGGACGAGGTCTCGGTCTCGGCCTTCGCCGACCCCTTCGCCGCGTCCTCCGAGTCCTGCGCATCCGCCCCGGACTCGGCCGTCACAGCACCGGCTTCAGCCTCGGCGGTCGACGCCTCCTCCGAACCCTTCGACTTAGGCCCATCTTTCCGAAGAAGCCGTGCAAAAACGCCCATATCATCTCCATACTCTACTCATGTGGGCGAAATTCCGCGTTGCCCGGTGCGTCCCATTGCGTCGCCCGGGTCACCGGCCCTCACGACCGGCGGCTGGAACCTCGCAACAGGCAACGACCCCGGCCCCGCGCCGTCACGTCGCTCGTTCGAGAAGAGGCCCCGAGGTTTGCGAGACTGTTGCGGTGAGTAGTCCTGCCCCCGCCCCGCGGGTCATCGCCGTCGTCGGTCCCACCGCGGCGGGAAAGTCCGATCTCGGCGTCCATCTGGCCCAGCGCCTGGGCGGCGAGGTCGTCAACGCCGACTCGATGCAGCTCTACCGGGGGATGGACGTCGGTACCGCCAAGCTGACGCCCGAGGAACGGGGTGGCATCCCGCACCATCTCCTGGACATCTGGGACGTGACGGTCACCGCGAGCGTCGCCGAGTACCAGCGCCTCGCGCGCGATCGCATCGACGCCCTCCTCGCAGAGGGCCGCTGGCCGATCCTCGTCGGCGGCTCCGGGCTGTACGTCAGGGGGGCCGTGGACAACCTGGAGTTCCCCGGCACCGACCCCGAGGTACGGGCCCGCCTGGAGGAGGAGCTCACCCTGCGTGGCTCCGGTGCCCTGCACGCCCGGCTGGCCGTTTCCGACCCCGAGGCCGCCCACGCGATCCTGCCCAGCAACGGCCGCCGGATCGTCCGGGCCCTCGAGGTCATCGAGATCACCGGCAAGCCCTTCACCGCCAACCTCCCCGGCCACGACTCCGTCTACGACACCGTGCAGATCGGCGTCGACGTGGCACGCCCCGAGCTCGACGACCGCATCGCCCTGCGGGTCGACCGCATGTGGGAGGCCGGCCTCGTCGAGGAAGTGCGCGCACTGGAGGCGCAAGGGTTGCGCGAGGGGCGTACGGCGTCGCGTGCCCTCGGCTACCAGCAGGTGCTCGCGGCGCTCTCGGGGGAGTGCACGGAGGACGAGGCGCGTGCCGAGACTGTCCGTGCCACCAAGCGCTTCGCGCGCCGTCAGGATTCCTGGTTCAGGCGCGATCCACGGGTGCATTGGCTGAGTGGGGCTGCGGCGGATCTCACAGAACTTCCGCAGCTCGCGCTGGCGTTGGTCGAACGACCGGTCACAGCCTGATCACGTCCTGGCATCGGGACGCTCCGGCCGTCATCCCGGTCTCCGAGGCCGTGCCATCATCGAGCTTCGATCGACCAAGTGGAGTCCGAGTTGGGAGGGCGCGTGGCGATGGAGGCCGGCCCTCGCGACACCGCACAAGGCGCGGAACAAGGCACCGCCACCGGCGGGGCGCACGACACCGCACAGGAGCAGCAGGACCCCGATGAGGACCGACTGAGCCCGGACGGGCCCGACGAGATCACCGGCGGGGTCACCGACGACGGTCCCGAGCCCGACGAGATGTTCCCCGGGCCCGAGGTCGAGGTCGAGCTTCGCCCGCAGCGCCGTATGCGCATCTGGCAGCTCGCGCCCATCGTGAGCCTCGCCGCACTCGGCTCCCTGATGTTCGCCTTCCCGCTCGCCTTCGACTTCGGCGACAGCGGGGCCATGATCGCCATGCTCGGCCTGCTGATCTGCTCCTGTGCCGCCGGCTGGGGCATGATGGCCGCCCGCCGCGTGGGTTACACGTGGCCCGGCCTCCCGCAGCGCGGCTCCGGCCGCCGCCCGGACTGGCGGGTCGCCATCGCGTACGCAGTGGTCGTCGCCGCGGTCGTGGTGCTCGCCGTGTGGCGCGTGGCCCGGCTGCGCTGAACCTCCCGGGGGTCTGCGCCTGCGCGCGGTCCTGCCCCAGGTCCGGTGTGGTCCGGCTGTCGGACCGCTCGGCCCGGTTGTCGTATCGACCCCTTACGATCGAGGAATGAGCACGCGGATCGCCTTCCTCAAGGGGCACGGGACCGAGAACGACTTCGTGATCATCCCCGACCCCGAGAACGTCATCGACCTGCCCCCGGCCGCCGTCGCCGCCCTGTGCGACCGCCGCGCGGGCATCGGCGGCGACGGTCTGCTGCACGTCGTGCGGTCCGCGGCACACCCCGAGGCCCGGGCGATGGCGGCCGAAGCGGAATGGTTCATGGACTACCGCAACGGCGACGGCTCGGTCGCGGAGATGTGCGGCAACGGAGTGCGTGTGTTCGCCCACTATCTCCAGCGCGCCGGACATGTGGCCGAAGGTGACATCGCCGTCGCCACGCGCGGAGGCGTCAAGACGGTGCACATCGCCAAGGAGGGCGACATCACCGTCGGCATGGGCAAGGCGCTCCTCCCCGAAGGGGACGTCACCGTGAGCGTCGGCGAGCGCAGCTGGCCCGCGCGCAACGTCAACATGGGCAACCCCCACGCCGTCGCCTTCGTGGAGGACCTCGACCACGCCGGAGATCTGTACACCGCGCCGCCGTTCAGCCCCGCCTCCGCGTACCCGGACGGCGTGAACGTCGAGTTCGTCGTCGACCGTGGTCTTCGTCACGTCGCTCTGCGTGTGCACGAGCGCGGCTCCGGCGAGACCCGCTCGTGCGGCACGGGCGCGTGCGCCGTGGCCGTGGCGACCGCGCGCAGGGACGGCGCCGCCCCCGCGGTGACCGGCACACCGGCGACGTACACGGTCGATGTGCCCGGCGGGCGCCTGGTGATCACCGAGCGGCCAGACGGCGAGATCGAGATGACCGGGCCCGCGGTGATCGTCGCAGAGGGTGAGATCGACGCCGGATGGCTCGAAACCGCGACCCCCTGAACCTTCGCTCGAATGGGTGATCCGTTTCACGCTCGGCGAGAGGCGGTCGGTCGGGCGTGGTGGGCTCGGTAGCATCAAGCACCGGCCCGGACGGGGGAACGACGCCATCCCCAGAGCCGCGCAGTACGCCATGGGGCACCCCGTCCGCCGGTCCACGCAGCCGGAGGTGCCCATGAGTGCGGAGGCCACGAACCCCGCGACGCCCGGCCCCATGACGCCCGGGGCACAGCGCAGGAGAAGCCGCCCCCGGATCGACCTGCGACGCCTCGGCCGGGCCGCTCTCCTGGGCCCCGCGGTCCGCGGCCGGCTGCCCGACGCGATCGGTCACGTGGTCGAGGCCCACCGTGCCCACCACCCCGACGCCGACCTGGACCCGCTGCGCCGCGCGTACGTCCTCGCCGAGTCCTCGCACCGCGGCCAGATGCGCAAGAGCGGCGAGCCGTACATCACGCATCCGCTCGCCGTGACGCTGATCCTCGCCGAACTCGGCGCGGAGACCACGACTTTGACGGCGTCTCTGCTCCACGACACCGTCGAGGACACGGAAGTGACACTCGATCAGGTGCGTGAGGAGTTCGGCGAGGAGGTCCGCTACCTCGTCGACGGCGTGACCAAGCTGGAGAAGGTCGACTACGGAGCGGCCGCCGAGCCCGAGACGTTCCGCAAGATGCTCGTCGCCACCGGCAGCGACGTACGCGTGATGTCGATCAAGCTCGCCGACCGGCTGCACAACATGCGCACCCTCGGCGTGATGCGCCCCGAAAAACAGGCGCGCATCGCCAAGGTGACGAGGGACGTACTGATCCCGCTCGCCGAACGCCTGGGCGTGCAGGCCCTGAAGACCGAGCTGGAAGACCTCGTCTTCGCGATCCTGCACCCCGAGGAGTACGCCCACACCCGCCAACTCATCATCAACAACGCCTCGCGCGATGACGATCCCCTCGAGGAGATCGCCGAAGAGGTACGGGTGGTCCTGCGCGAGGCCGGTCTGCAGGCCGAAGTCCTCATCCGGCCACGGCACTTCGTCTCCGTGCACCGCGTCTCGCGCAAGCGCGGCGAGATGCGCGGCTCCGACTTCGGACGACTCCTGGTGCTCGTGAACGAGGACGCCGACTGCTACGGGGTCCTCGGCGAACTGCACACCTGTCTCACGCCCGTGGTCTCGGAGTTCAAGGACTTCATCGCCGTCCCGAAGTTCAACCTGTACCAGTCGCTGCACACCGCGGTCGCCCGCACCGACGGCCAGGTGGCCGAAGTCCTCATCCGTACGCACCAGATGCACAAGGTCGCCGAGGCCGGCGTCATCGCGCTCGGCAATCCCTACGCTCCTCCTTCGGAGGAGCAGACGGACGGCGACGGCACGCGTGCCGGTGACGCGGTGGACGGCGAGCGCGCCGACCCGACCCGTCCCGGCTGGCTCTCCCGCCTCCTCGACTGGCAGGAGGCGGCCCCGGACCCCGACACGTTCTGGTCGACGCTCCGCGAGGACCTCGCCCAGGACCGGGAGATCACCGTCTACCGGCCCGACGGCGGCACGCTCGGGCTGCCCGCCGGGGCCAGTTGCGTCGACGCCGCGTACGCCCAGTACGGCGAGGACGCGCACGCCTGCATCGGCGCGCGCGTCAACGGCCGCCTGGTGAGGCTCAGTACGGTCCTGAGCGACGGCGACACCGTCCAACTCCTCATGGGCCAGGACGCGGCCTCCGAGCCCTCCAGGGAGTGGCTGGAGCACGCGCACACGCCCGTGGCGCGGATCGCCATCACCCGCTGGCTGGCCGCGCACCCCTCGCCCGCCGCGCCGCCAGAGGCGCCCGCCACGACCCGCCGCCCGTCCGCGGACGCGCCCGCCGCGCGCCCGGCCGCCGCGGACGTCGTCGTCGACCAGCCCGGCGCGACCGTACGCCTCGCCGGCTGTTGTACGCCCGTGCCGCCCGACGACATCACCGGCTTCGCCGTACGCGGCGGAGTGGTGACCGTGCACCGCGTCGAGTGCGCGGGCGTGACCCGCATGAAGGAGCTCGGACGCACGGAGGTCGGAGTGCGCTGGGGCGACACCTCGGAGTGCCGCGTCACGCTCTTCGTCGAGTCCTTCGGACGGCCCCACCTGCTCGCCGACCTCACCGAGGCCATCGCCCTGGAGGGTGGCGACATCGTCTCGGCGACCGTCGAACCGCCCAGCCAGCAGCGCGTACGCCACACCTACACGCTCCAACTCCCCGACGCCGCCCACCTTCCCGTGCTGATGCGGGCGATGCGCAACGTCCCGGGTGTCTTCGACGTGGGCCGCGCACAGCACCAGACGACAACTCCGTAGAGCCGCGACTCGGCGGAAAGCGCCCGTTCGGGTGGGCTCGGCGCGAGTCGTCGCCGCAGGACGGGCGGTCGCTGATAGCCGTGGTCCATGCTGCGCACCCCCAGGACCACCCCCCGCACCGGGAC
>NZ_LIQZ01000335.1:0-9501 GCF_001418655.1 Streptomyces phaeochromogenes
GGGGCGCGGGGAACGGCGCATCTTTCAGGGGCGCGGGGAACGGCGCAATCTTTTAAGGGGCGCGGGGAACTGCGCGACCAGCCACGACCCGCCCGCACCTTCAACACACCATCCCCATCCCCACCCCTCCGCCACACTCAGCGAGACGGGTCAAACCCGTCGAGCACCCGCTCCAACGCCCGCTGAAAGACCGCCCCCAGATCAATCGGCCCCGCATCCTCCATGAACGCCGCAGCCATCCGCGGATACGCCCCGGTGGCAACCTGCCCACCCAAGTACGCCCCGCGCACAGCGTTCTCCTGCTCCTCGGACCACGGCAACGCCCGCACCCGCTCAACCGTCGCCAGCTCATTTCCCACGTACGTCGTCACCACCCCGTTGACCATCGCGATCAGCTCGAACTTCGTGCCGTACGTCCCCTCGAAGGAGTCCAGGCACGTGAGGCAGTGCTCCAGATAGCGCAGGGCGTTGGGGCTGAACCCGTACACCGGTGACATCAGAGCCGGCAGCCACGGATGCCGGAGCATGAGCGCCCGGGTCTCATGGGCGACCCGGAGCATGTCGGCCCGCCAGTCCCCCGCCGGCTCCCACAGCTCGTGCTCACCGCTGACGGCGTCGACCATCAGCTCGTACAGGTCCTCCTTGCGCGGCACGTAGTTGTAGAGCGACATCGTGCCGCAGCCCAGCTCGGCCGCGACATGCCGCATCGAGACCCCGTCCAGCCCCTGCGCGTCCGCGATCCGCACCGCGGCGTCCGCGATGTCGGCCCGGGTGAACGCGGGCCGCGGCCCGCGTCCCGTGCGCTCGGGTCGGGCCCAGATCACTTCGGGTACGTCGGCGCGTCCTGCCATCGGTGTCGTCAGTCCTGCCATCGGTGGATCCTGTCGTCCCCATCGTAGTTACGTACAGCGTACGTAGTGAGGTATGGTCACACCATGACGACTACGTACGCCGTACTTAGTGAAGGTCTGGAGAAGAGTTTCAAGGAAGTCCGGGCGCTGCGCGGGCTGGACCTGGCCGTGGCGGAGGGCACGGTCTGCGGTCTGCTCGGGCCGAACGGCGCGGGCAAGACGACGGCGGTGCGGCTGCTCACCACGCTGCTGCGGCCCGACGCGGGGTCCGCGCGTGTCGCGGGGCACGACCTCGTCCGGGAGCCGGACGCCGTGCGCCGCGCGATCGGCGTCACCGGGCAGTACGCGTCGGTCGACGGCGACCTCACCGGGCGGGAGAACCTGCGGCTGTTCGCGAAGCTGCGCCGCCTCCCGAAGGCGGCGGCCCGCGCCGACGAACTCCTCGACCGCTTCGAACTCGCCGACGCGGCGGACCGCCCCGTGTCCACCTACTCCGGCGGTATGCGGCGCCGCCTCGACCTGGCCGCGAGCCTGATTACCCGGCCCGCGGTGCTGTTCCTCGACGAGCCGACGACGGGCCTCGACCCGCACAGCCGCAACCAGATCTGGGAGACCGTGCGCGCGCTGAAGGCGGAGGGCACGACGGTCCTGCTCACCACGCAGTACCTGGAGGAGGCCGACCAGCTCGCCGACGACATCGTCCTCGTGGACCGCGGCAGGGTCGCGCACTCGGGCACGCCCGCCGAACTCAAGGCGCTCATCGGCTCGTACGCGGAGGCGGTCGTCGCCGACGCGGACGCCATGGCCGGAGCGGCGGCCGTCCTCGACCAACTGACGGGCTCCCGGCCCGACTTCGACGTGGAGCGGCACTCCGTCGGCGCGGTCACCACCGACCCGACGCTCACTCTGCCCCGTCTCGTACGCGAACTCGACGCCGCCGGTGTGCCGTTGCTGGACGTGAACCTCCGCCCGCCGACGCTCGACGACGTCTTCCTCCGCCTGACCGACGGCTCGACCCGAGCCGGGGCCAGGGACCTCACCGACAGCAAGGAGCTCGTGACATGAGCGCGTTGGCGTACGACGGCACCGCGATGCTGGGCCGTCAGCTGCGGCGGATCCGGCACAACATGGGGCTGCTGATCCTCACCCAGACCATGCCGATCACGATGCTGCTGTTCTTCGGCTATGTCTTCGGCAGCGCGCTGGCGATGCCCGGCGAGGAGTACCGGGCCTTCCTGGTGCCGGGGCTCCTGGTCGCGACGGCGGCCAACGGGATCATGACCGGGATGTTCCAGGCCGCCCAGGACTCGCACCGGGGCGTGATGGACCGCTTCCGCACGCTGCCGATCAGCCGGGCCGCCGTACCGCTCGGGCAGGCCGTCGGGGACCTGGTCGTCACGGCCGTGGGCACGGTGCCGGTGCTGCTGGTGGGGCTCGCGGTGGGCTGGCGGATGGAGGGTTCCGCGCTGGAAGCGGCCGGCGCCGTGGGTCTGCTGCTGCTCTTCCGGTTCGCGACCACATGGATCGGGATCCTGCTGGGCCTGGCCTCGCAGAGCGAGGAGGCGGCCGGACAGCTGGGCGGCGCGACGTTCCTCCTGCCGCTGCTGTCGAACGCCTACATCCCTACGGACAACCTGCCGGGCTGGCTGCGCACGATCGCCGAGTGGAACCCGATCAGCGCGGTGACCACGGCCCTGCGCGACCTGTTCGGGAACGCGCCGGTGCCGACGGAAGGCGCCTGGCCGGTGACGCACCCCGTCGCGGGGTCGCTGGCCTGGTGCGCGGTCCTCATCGCGGTGTTCATGCCGCTCGCCGTCCGCCGGTACACCAACGGCGGACGCTGACCGCCCGTCCCGAGGCCACGTCCGCCCGGTGTACCGGCCACCGGCCCCCGCATGACAAAGCCCTCGCGCGCGGGACATGATCCCTCGCATGGAGCCGCTTCCCCTGCCCCTGGAGGGCATCACCGTCGTCGCCGTCGAGCAGGCCGTCGCGGCCCCCTTCGCCACCCGGCAGCTCGCCGATCTCGGGGCCCGGGTCGTCAAGGTCGAGCGGATCGACGGCGGTGACTTCGCGCGCGGCTACGACACCGCGGCGGCCGGTCTCGCCTCGCACTTCGTGTGGTGCAACCGCGGCAAGGAGTCCATCGCCCTCGACCTGAAGGACCCGCGCGGCCTGGACGTCGTACGCCGTCTCGTCGCGGACGCCGATGTCTTCGTGCAGAACCTCGCGCAGGGGGCCGCCGCGCGGCTCGGCCTGGACGCGGCGACGCTGTGCGCGGCCGACCCGCGGCTGATCGCCGTGGACATCTCGGGTTACGGGTCCTTCGGGCCGTACGCCGGCAAACGCGCGTACGACATGCTCGTGCAGTGCGAGGCGGGGCTGGTGTCCGTGACGGGGACGGCCGAGCAGCCGGTGAAGGCGGGGATCCCGGCGGCCGACATCGCGGCGGCGATGTACGCGTTCTCTGGGGTCCTTGCGGCGCTGGTGCGGCGTGGCACGACGGGGCGCGGGGGCCCGGTCGAGGTGTCGATGCTGGAGGCGCTGGCCGAGTGGATGGGGCATCCGCTGCACCATGCGATGCACGGCGGAACTCCCCCGGCGCGCACCGGTCTCGCGCACGCCGTCATCGCCCCGTACGACGCCTATCCGACGGCGGACGGCGGGCGGGTGCTGCTGTCGGTGCAGAACGACCGGGAGTGGCGGCGGCTGGCCGAACAGCTGCTTGGGCGGCCGGAGTTGGCGCACGACCCGGCGTACGCGACGAACGCGGCACGGGTCGAACACCGGGAGCACACCGACGAGTTGGTCGGCAAGGCGCTGGCGGCGCTGGTCACCGACGAGGCGGTGGCGCGTCTGGAGGCGGCCGGGATCGCGTGTGCGCGACTGCGGGACGTACGGGAGGTGGCGGAGCATCCTCAGCTGGCGGCGCGGGACCGGTGGCGGGAAGTGGGTTCGCCGGTCGGGCCGCTGAGGGCGTTGTTGCCGCCGATCACGCTGCCGGGCGGGGACTCGGCGCGGATGGGGCCCGTACCCGCGCTCGGGGAACACACCGGGGCGCTGCTGCGTGCCGTGGGGATGACGGACGATGAGATCGCAGCACTGCGCCGGGACGGTGTGACCGCCTGAGCGCGGGTCGGGGTCCTGCTCGGGTTCGGCCGCCTGTCAGCGGCCGAGGCCGCTCAGCGGCCGCCGAACAGGGAACGGCGCAGTCGGCGCAGTGGCGCGAAGAGCGAGACCCGCCTCACTCGCGCGCCCCTGGCGGTGCGGTTGTGCGCGGTGTCACGTGCGGTGAGCTCGCGCATCAGGTCCGTCGCCTCTGCCGCCTCGCGCTGAGGGATGGCGGGGCCACCCATCACCGAGAGATGGCGGTCGAGGCGCGAGCTGGTCGCGCTGCTGCCACACGTGATCGCAGGGACTCGCGCCCTGCCACGCACTGTTATCTGTTCCATGTCACTCCCCACCCATACGAGGGCACCCGGCCCGGGCAGGTTAACCCTATCGCTCCCTCTCCACACCCGTGTATCCCGGGCGCGGGATTCACCTTTCCGGTAAGGGTGTTGACGGTTACTCTCCGAATCCAACTGATTCCAGGGCGAGTTGGACAACCGGTGCGGTTGTTGGCTGCACTGAACCGCCCGACGGCTCGACGGTGACAGCGAGTGATGTCGCGTTCGTGTTCAGCCCGGTGGCAATCAAGGGCGTGTCGCCGTCCAGGAGCCCCAGGGAACGCGGTTTCTCCTCCGGTCGCATGAGCCACAGTTGGTGAACCCTTCCGTCGGAAGGTGTACCCAGTCCGGCGGCGGTCACTACAGCGGTGCGCTGCGAGGCGGACGCGACGACGCTCATGCCCTGTCCGTTCGCGTCGCGTCCGGCGCTCGCGCGGGCGTCCGGCGCGGCGAGAACGTGTGCGATCTCACGTGCCTGGGCGCGCTCCTGGGCGAGCTGGTCCTGGGTGCGGGCCGCCTGCATGCCGAAGAGCGCGGCAACGACGAGGGCGGCGGCGGCCGTGGTGGACGCGAGCGGGATGAGGAACGGAGAGAAGCCCGAGCGACGGGCACGCGACGGCGCCCGCTCCCCGTACCGGTCCGTGATCGCCCGAGCCGGTGGCTGGGCGAAGGCCGACGGTTCCTGAGGGGTCGTCCGTACGGCCATCAGGACCCGGTCGCGCATCGCGGCCGGCGCCGGGGCCGCCGTGGACCAGGCGAGCCGGACCGCGTCCTCGCGCAGCGCGCGCACCTCGGCGGCGCAGCTGTCGCAGCGCCTCAGGTGTTTCTCGAAACGCTTGTGCTCATGGGGTTCCAGGGCGTCCAGGGCGTAGGGGGCGGCCAGGGAGTGCAGATCACTCCGCCGGAAGAGGCTGGTCATGCGACACCTCCCAGGCAGTCGCGCAACCGCGTGAGTCCGTCGCGCATGCGCGTCTTGACCGTGCCGAGCGGCAGGGAGAGCCGTTCGGCCACTTCACGGTACGTGTAGCCGTCGTAGTAGGCGAGGGTGACGGACTGTCGTTGCAGTGCGGTGAGCCGGTCCAGGCAGCGGCGCACCCATTCTCGTTCGAGGCCGGCCTCGACCTCCTCGGCGACCTGGTCGAAGGCGGGGCCGTTCGAGCGCCGGGCCATACGCAGTTCGCGCTCCCCGGCGGCGCGGGCACTGCGGACCCGGTCTACCGCCCGGCGGTGCGCGAGGGTGAGGACCCAGGACAGTGCGCTGCCGCGGCCGGGGTCGTAGCGTCCGGCGGACCTCCAGAGTTCGAGGAGAACCTCCTGGGCCACCTCCTCGGACTGGGCCGGATCCCGCACCACGCGGCGTACCAGCCCGAAGACCGGCCCGGACACCAGACCGTACAAATCCTCGAAGGCTTTCTGGTCTCCTCCGGCCACGAGCACCAGAAGTTCGTCCGCCTCCACTCGTTTCCCCCTCTCCGGCCATTGAACGGCCCGTCTCATCCTCACGTATTCGGCGCCGGAACGCCTTCGGATGGGGTTACGGATCAACTGCTTGAAAACGCGGGTGAATCCCGAACCAATCCTTCCGAGCCCCCGCTCCGAATGGCGTGCATCAGGCAACACCAACCGACGCGGAACGAGAGCAGGAGCCGGCCAGTCGACGGGTCGCTCCTCGCGGACATCACCGCCGGGACACAGCTTTGGGACAGAGGACGGACGGCATGACACCTTTCACCAGCGGGTTCGTGGGACGCAGGAGCCTTGCGACCCTTGTCTGCGGTGCGTTGGCCACCGGCGGGCTCGCGGCCGTCGGCGTGACCGCGCTCGGACCGGGGACGGCGAGCGCGTCCAGCCACCGCGAGGCTCCGCTCATCTCGGGGCAGCCGCAGTTCGACAACACGGACGTGTACGCGTTCGTCAGCCCCGACCATCCGGACACCACGACGCTCGTCGCGAACTGGATCCCGTTCGAGGAACCGGCGGGCGGGCCGAACTTCTTCACGTTCGCCGAGGACGCCCAGTACGACCTGCACATCGACAACAACGGTGACGCGCAGGGCGAGTTCGTCTTCCGCTACACGTTCAAGACGCACGTCAAGAACGACAAGACGTTCCTGTACAACACGGGCCCGGTCGAGAGCCTCGACGACCCGGACCTCAACATCACGCAGACCTACGACATCGATCTGCTGCAGCTCAAGGACCAGTACGTCGTCAAGAAGACCAAGTACGCGGACGACGTGCCGGTCGCCCCGTCCAACGTCGGCCAGGCGTCCATGCCGGACTACGCCAAGCTCCGCGAGCAGGCAGTGCACGAACTCCCGGGCGGGGCGAAGACGTTCGCCGGTCAGGCGGACGACCCGTTCTTCCTGGACCTGCGCGTCTTCGACCTGCTGTACGGCGGGAACCTGTCCGAGGTCGGCAATGACACGCTGAAGGAGTACAACGTCAACTCCGTTGCCCTTCAGGTGCCGACCGACATGATCCAGGAGTCGGCCGACCAGCCGATCGTGGGCATCTGGTCGACGACGCAGCGCAAGAGCGCGAGCGGCAAGTACCGGCAGGTCTCGCGCCTCGGTATGCCGCTGGTGAACGAGGTCGTCAACCCCATCAAGGACAAGGACAAGTTCAACGCGTCCTCGCCCTGGAACGACGGCGACTTCCTGGAGAACGTCACCAACCCCGAACTGCCGAAGCTCATCGAGGCGATCTACAAGATCCCGGCCCCGAAGGAGCCCAGGAACGACCTGGTCGACGTCTTCCTCAAGGGTGTCGAGGGCCTCAACCAGCCCCCGCACGTGCGTGCTTCGGAGATGCTGCGACTGAACACCTCGATCAAGCCGGCGGCCAAGGAGAAGCGGCTCGGCGTGCTGGACGGCGACAACGCGGGCTTCCCGAACGGACGCCGCCTCGGCGACGACGTGCTGGACATCGCGCTGCAGGTCGTCGAGGGCGAACTCGTCGGTGCCAAGAACGACTTGGGTGACGCGGTCGACAAGAACGACCAGAAGTTCGAGAAGGCGTTCCCGTACGTCGCGCTGCCGACCTCCGGTTCGCGCGGTCCGCTCGCCAAGGGCACGACGGGCACGAACGACGTCCGCAACCAGCTCGGTGACGCCCTGCAGCCCGCGGGCACCACGGGCGGTGTGGCCGGCATGAACGACACCACGCTGATCGCCGTCTCGGCGGCGTCCGGCGCGGCCGGGTTCCTGCTCATCGGCACGGGTCTCCTGTGGTGGCGCAGCCGCCGCCGGGCCTACTGACCCGCACTCCGACTGGCGCGGCCCGCGCGTATCCGTCCCCCACGGCGCGCGGGCCGCGCCGCTCACCCCGAACCACCGCTTCTGAACCACCGCTTCCATCAAGGAGATTGAGGAGAGGGCATGGCCCCGGGTACGAACGAGGACGCGCAGGAGAAGGATCGCGCGGACGTGACCCCGCCGCCCGAGGGCGAGGACAGGCCCGACCGGTCCGACCGGTCCGACCGGTCCGACCGGCCGAAGGAAAGTCCTGAGTCCCCGCGGGCGCGGATGCTGCGGCTCGGCGCGTGCGCGGTGGCCATCGCCGTCGCGATGACCGCGGGAGCGGTGGTTCTGGGCAACAAGGACGACGACGGCGTGCGTACGGTGGCGTCCGCGCCCGGTGTCGCTCCCGAACTGCTGGCCACCGGCAGCCTCGCCTCCAGCATCTCCGCACTGCAGACCCACCTCAAGGCACAGCCCAAGGACTACGGCGGCTGGTCCACGCTGGGCGTCGCCTACATCGAGCAGGCACGCACCAACGGCGACCCGTCCCGCTATCCGCAGGCGGAGCGCGCGCTGGAGCGGTCGCTGAAGCTGAAGCCGGACAACGACCCGGCGCTCGCGGGCCGTTCGGCGCTGGCCGCGGCCCGGCACGACTTCCCCGCCGCACTCCGCTACGCGGACAAGGCGCTGGACGTGAACGCGTACAACGAGCGGGCGCTGTCGACCCGCATCGACGCCCTGGTCGAACTCGGCCGCTACAAGGAGGCGTCCAAGGCCGCCGACCAGGCCGACGAGCGCCGCCCCGGCATCCCGGTCTTCACCCGCTACGCCTATGTACGGGAGCTGCGCGGCGACGTCACCACGACGCGGCGCGTCCTGAAGCAGGCGCTCGCCGGTGCCTCCACCCCCGGCGACATCGCGTACGTGGCGACGGCGCTGGGCCAACTCTCCTGGCGCGAGGGCGAGTACAAGTCGGCGCTCACGTACTTCGAGCAGGCCCTGCGGGCCGACAAGGTGTACCTCCCGGCGCTGGAGGGCCGGGCCAGGGCGCAGGCCGCGAACGGCGACCGCAAGGCCGCGATCGCCGGCATGGAGGACGTCGTGGCCCGCTTCCCGCTGCCCGGCCCGCTGGTCGTCCTCGGCGAGCTGTACGAGGCCCGCGGCGGCGAGGAGGACAAGGCGAAGGCCCGTGCCCAGTACGCCCTGGTGAACGCCTGGACCGCGCTGGCCCGGGCGAACGGCGTCAACGCCGACCTCGACACGGCCCTCGCGGCGGCGGACCACGGCGACCGCAAGGCCGCCCTGCGCGCCGCCCGCGCCGAGTGGGATCGCCGGGAGACCGTCCACACCGCGGACGCGCTCGCCTGGGCCCTGCACGTCAACGGCCGCGACGACGAGGCCCTCCCCTACGCGCGGCGCGCCACGGCCACCGGCTACCGCGACGCGACGTTCCTCTACCACCGCGGAATGATCGAACAGGCCACGGGCAAAAAGAAGGCGGCCCGCGGGAGCCTTTCGGCGGCGCTGAAGCTCAACCCGGGCTTCTCGCCGGTTGGCGCGAAGCTGGCCGAGAAGTCACTCAAGGCGCTGGGCGGTGCCGAGTGAGCACCGTCCCCGCGCGTGGCCTCCGCGCCCGGCTGGCCCGGCAAGTAGCCGTGCGCCGACGGGTGTTCGCGTCCGGAGCGGCCGTCCTCGTGGCGGCCTGCGCGCTCGTGCTTGTCCCCTCCGGTACCGCGTCGGCGCATCCGCTCGGGAACTTCACCGTCAACCGGTACGACGGACTCGTGATCGGTCCCGGGAAGCTACGGGTCGACCATGTGGAGGACCTCGCGGAGATCCCGGCGACCCAGGCCAAGCCCGCCATCGACAAGGCGGGCATGGAGAGTTGGGCCCGGGAGCGGTGCGAGACGGCGGCCGGGAAGAGCCGGGTGACCGTGGACGGGGAAGCAGTCGCGCTGA
>NZ_LIQZ01000335.1:9545-9813 GCF_001418655.1 Streptomyces phaeochromogenes
CGAGGTCACGGCGCGCGGCGACCGGATGACGCTCACCGCCTCGGACGTGCCGACGAAGTCCGTATCGGGTGAACTGACCAAGTACCCCAAGGAGTTGCTGTCGTCCCCGGCGGACACGGCGACGGCGTCACTGCGCGTCCGCCCCGGCGGTCCCGCGCTCGTCGAGGAGAACTCCGACGCGCCCGGCTCCTCCATCCTGCCGCGCGGCGCCGACCGGTTCACCCGCGCGCTGGACGACCTGGTGTCCCGCCAGGACCTGACCCTCGGC
>NZ_LIQZ01000336.1 GCF_001418655.1 Streptomyces phaeochromogenes
CCTCTCACCCCTGCACCCACCCCGCACGCTCCAACGCCCCCATGGCCGAGAATCGGCGGCCACGAGCAGTCGCGTACGCGATTCCCGGGACCCGCCCGTGGAACCCGGCGGACCGTGGACCCGTCTCGTTCCACGGGAACAACGGGAGGCGCACATGCAACGGCGTACGTTCATAGGTGGCGGCGCCGCGCTCGCGGCGACGGCGGTTTCGGCCGCGTGCACCAGCGGCGCCGACGGCACCGGCGGGAGTTCCGGGCCGCGGGCCGGTGAGGAGGCCCGTACGTCCGGCACACCGGTGAGGAAGACGAGCACCGCGGCCGACCTCAAGGCCCTGGCCCGGGACCTGGACGGCCCCCTGGTCCGCCCGGGCGAGGCGAACTGGGCGGCGGCCCGCCAGCTCTACAACACCCGCTTCGACTCGCTCAAGCCGACGGCCGTCGCGTACGTCGCCCACGCCGAGGACATCCGTACGACCCTCGCGTACGCCCGGTCCCACGCCGTCCCCGTCTCGATCCGCAACGGCGGCCACTCGTACGCGGGCTGGTCCTCGGGCGACGGCCGGCTGATCCTCGACATCTCGAAGCTCTCCAAGGTCCGGGCCTCCGGCAACGAGGCCGTGGTCGGCGCGGGCGCCAAGCTGATCGACGTCTACCGCGCGCTGGCCGCGAAGGGCGTCACGATCCCGGCCGGTTCCTGCCCGACGGTCGGCGTCTCGGGCCTGACACTGGGCGGCGGCCACGGCGTCGTGTCCCGTGCCTACGGCCTGACGTGCGACAGCCTCACCCAGGCAACCCTGATCACGGCGGCCGGAAAGCAGCTCACCGCGAGCGCGACCGAGAACAAGGACCTCTTCTGGGCCCTGCGCGGCGCGGGCAACGGCAACTTCGGCGTCGTCACCGAACTCCGCTTCAAGACCCACCCGGCGCCGCAGGGCGTCTCGGCGTACATGTCCTGGCCGTGGTCCAGGGCCGCCGCCGTCCTCAGGGCCTGGCAGGAGTGGGGCCCCGACCAGCCCGACGAGATCTGGTCCTCGTGCCACTTCGAGAACGCGGCCGGCGGCACGCCCACGGTCTCCGTCTCGGCCTTCTCCCTGGGCACGTACGGCGAACTCCAGAACGCGGTGGACCGCCTCGCCGACCGCATCGGCGCCTCCGCCCGCAGCGTGTCCCTCAAGCGCCGCTCCTACGAGGAATCGATGGAGGTGTACGCGGGCTGCTCGACCTTCCCCGACGACGCCCAGTGCCACCTCCCGGGCGCGACACCGGGCCGCTCCCCCCAGGGTGCCCTGGGCCGCGAGACGTACACGGGCCGCTCGGACTTCTTCGACCGCTCGATCTCGGCGGCCGGCATCCAGACGCTGCTCTCCCAGATATCGGGGGTCCGGGGCAGCACGGGCAGCATCGCCCTCACAGCCCTCGGCGGCGCGATCAACAGAATCGACCCCACGGCAACGGCCTTCGTCCACCGCCGCTCCCGCATGCTGGCCCAGTACATCGCCGCCTGGCGCCCCGGAACCTCCGGCACCACATCCAACGCCTGGCTGACCCGGGCCCACACAGCGATGAAGCCGTACGCCTCAGGCGCGGCCTACCAGAACTACACGGACCCAACCCTCACCAACTGGCGCAAGGCGTACTACGGCGACGCGGCCCCCCGCCTCAAGACCCTGAAGAAGAAGTACGACCCGGAGACCTTCTTCAAGTTCCCACAGTCGCTGTAAGGCACGGGCCGGCTGGGGGCGCCCCTTCAGGGGCGCGGGGAACTGCGCAGTCTTTTGGCTTCTAGGGGCGCGGGGAACTGCGCGACCAGCCCCCACCGGGGCGCGCACCCGGCAACGAACAACAGGCCCTACCTACGCCGCGAGGTCCCGCTCCTCCGCCTCAACCTCACTACGAGCCCCAGGAATCACTTTCCCCCGCTCACCGGAGGCACCGCGCGCCCGAACCAGCCACCCCACCCGGGGCGACCTCTCCACAGCGGCCACAACGGGCGTCAGCAAAGCCATCGCAAGCGGCGAAAGCAGCAGAACCACCGCGGTCCCGAGCGCAAAGCCACCGATCACATCCGTCGGATAGTGCACGCCCATATAAACCCGGCAGAACCCGCCGAACAGAGCCAGCACTATCCCCACGAGCCCGAACTTCCGATTCGCGACGAACAGCCCGACCCCCATCGCCATCATGAGAGTCGAGTGATCGCTCACGAACGAAAAGTCGCTCTTGCCACCGATAAGAACGTCCAGCCCGTCATGGTCGACAAAAGGCCGAGGCCGCTCCACAAATCCCCGTATCGGCACATTCACGAGTACGGCGACACCGGCGGCGAGCGGTGCCCAGATCAGCGCGGCGACGGACGAGGCGGCATCCTCCCCGCCCCGCTTCCGCACGGTGAGCCAGCACCAGAGCACCAGCATCACCATGGCGAGCAGGAGCCCCCACTCGCCCACGAACTCCATGACGCGGTCGAACCAGTGCGGCGCGTCTTTGGCGAGACCATTGATGTCGTAGAGCAAGTCAACGTCAGGGTTCGAACCGGATTCGGCGAGTCCAGCCATGGTGCAACGGCCCCTTCGTCATCTTCTTCCCGACGCACCCATCGGGTGCGCCGCGCCATCAACCCCCGTCGTCGGCTACGAGAACAGGAACGCACACTCCCCTTCAATACGTTCCACCCTCCACCGAATGATCACTCAGACGTTATCGAAGAGAGATACATAGCCGCAGCTCAGGGGAGGGTTTCACACAGAGGTGGGCAACGCTTTCGCGCCATCTTCGGTGACCCGGGTCGCCCCGAAGTAGTCGGGGGTGTCGATCGGGTCGAACCGGATCACGGCACCCGCCCGGGGCGCGTTGATCATGTACCCGCCGCCCACGTAGATCCCGACGTGCCGGATGGCCCGGGAGTTGGTGAGGTCGTCCGAGAAGAACACCAGATCCCCGGGCAGCAGCTCGTCCCGGCTCGGGTGCGGCCCGGCGTTGTACTGGTCGTTGGCGACCCGCGGCAGGGTGATCCCCACACTCTCGTACGAGGCCTTGGTCAGCCCCGAGCAGTCGAAACGTCCGCCCTGGTCAGCGGTACCGTTCCCGCCCCAGAGATACAGCGTGCCGAGTTTCTTCTGCGCGTAGTAAATGGCCCCGGCGGCCTGCTTGGAGGGGTCGACACGGGTGACCGGAGCGGCGAAGCTCTCCTCCAGTGTCGTGATCGTCTTCACATAGTTCTGCGTTTCCTTGTACGGCGGTACGCCCCCGTACTTGATGACGGCGTACGCCCCCGCGTTGTACGCGGCGAGCATGTTGTGCGTCGGGTCGCCGGGCGCGTCCTTCACGTACTTCGCAAGTGTGCAGTCGTACTTCGCGGCCGATGGAATCGCGTCATTCGGATCCCATACGTCGCGGTCGCCGTCACCGTCACCGTCGATTCCGTGCGTCGCCCACGTTCCCGGGATGAATTGCGCTATCCCCTGCGCGGCGGCCGGGCTCTTGGCATCGGGATTGAACCCGCTCTCCTGATACAGCTGCGCGGCGAGAAGTGCGGGATTGATGGCGGTGCACAGATTGCCCCACTTCTGCACGAGCGCCTGATACGCGGCCGGTACGGCCCCCTTGGCCAGGCCACGGGCCCCCTGCCCCACACCGTTGGCGAGGTTCCCGGCCACCATGTAGACCCCGATGACCAGCACCATGACGAAGCTGAGCCCCGCCCCCGCGGCGACGGTCACCACGATCCACGCCTTACGCACCGTCAACCGCCCTCCGCAGCTCCGGAATTAGCCCACGTCAGTCTAGGAGCTTCCCACCCTGAAGCCGGTGCAACCGACGCTTTCGTAGTCGGTGGAGCTGCTCTTGACGTGGTAGAAGACCACGGTCCAGTCACCGGGGTCGTTGGCGACGGGGATCGCGTCCCAGGTCTTGCCCGCCGCGTGTTCCTGGAAGTCGTCGGGGTACGTGAGCTCGACGTACCCGCCGGTCCGCCAGTGCCGGTAGATGTCCACCGGCTTGCTGGTGTAGCCGATCGTCTTGTTCTCGGCCATCACGTCCTCGTACGGCCTGCCCGTATCGGGGTCGATGTCGTGGGGCGGCTTCACACCGACCGAGACGTGGTACGGCTCGGGTGCCTTGTTGCTCAGTTCCGCGTACTTGAACCGAAACAGGATCTTCGCCTTACCCTTCACGTCGGCGCGCGTGGGCTCGTCCACGTCGCCCGCGCTGTACTGGAGTTCCTTGGGCGGATCAACCGCACCGACCTGTACGCACTCACCGATGCCGTGTGCCGCCTCGTCCGGTTCGTCGGAGAGCGTCCAGACGTCGCGGGAGACTTTGTTGTCCTCGATGAACGTGGGGACCTTCTGCGCCCCGGCACCCGCCGACGCCGACGGCGACGCCCCCGATCCACCGCTCCCCCGCTCGTTCCCCTGGTCGTCGGGCAGCATCTGCCAGGCCACGACCGACGCGGCCACGAGCACCACCGCACCTGCGATACCGGCCGCCACGGGCACACGCCGCCTGCGGGCGGGCGTCGACGAAGGCACGGCCGTCGGCACGTATCCGGGGCCGACCGTCGGCACGTAACCCGGCCCGACCGTGGGCCGATACGCGGGCGGGGTCGCCGCCCCGTGCCCGGCGGGGACCAGTCCGGCCGCGACGGCCGCCGGGAGGTCGGGCGGCGCGGTGTCGCCGGTGCCGGCCAGCGGACGGTAGAAGGGGTCGTCGGCGAGCGCGGCGGAGACCGCGCAACGGGCGATGACGGTGTCGAGACCGGGTCGTTCGGCGGGCTCCTTCGCGACGCACTCCCGGATCAGCTCGGCCAGTCCCGGCTCGATTCCGGTCACGTCGATGTCCTCGTGCACGGCCCGGTAGGAGACGGCGTGCGCGTGCCCCGCCCCGAAGGGCGCCCTCCCGGTCGCCGCGTACGCGATCGTCGCGCCCAGCGCGAACACGTCCGCCGCCGAGCCCACCTGATTGCTCTTCAGCACCTCGGGCGCGGTGAAGCCGGGCGTGCCCGGGGTGAACCCGGTCTGGGTGAGCGCCGTGTCCGCCGTACCCCGCGCGATGCCGAAGTCGATGAGCAGCGGCCCCTGCGGGGAGAGGATCACGTTCTGCGGTTTGAGGTCCCGGTGCGTCACGCCGTACCCGTGGACGCTCGCCAGGGCCTCGGCCAGGGCCGCGAACAGCCGTCGCGCACTGTCCGCGGGAAACGGCCCCCGCTCGGCGACCGCCCCACCGAGCGTCGGCCCCGACACATACTCCGTGGCGAGCCAGTAAGGCGCGGCGTCCAGCGACGCATCGATCAGGTTCGCCGTGTACGCACTCCGCACCGCCCGAGCCGTCTCCACCTCGCGCCGGAACCGTGCCAGCGCCTCGGGATGGTCGGTGATCTCGTCCCGGATGACCTTGATCGCCACGAGCCGCCCACCGGGCGACCGCCCGAGGTACACCTGCCCCATCCCACCCGCCCCCAGCCGGGCGAGCAACGTGTACGCGCCTATGTGGGCGGGGTCCCGCTCTCTGAGTGCCTCCACCCAACTGACCTTTTCACACAGGTCACTTCGCTGCCTCCCCGTACAACGCGGCGGCCTCGCCCCCAAGAACAACGCTGTACGACACGTCATCGGTGGTACCGCCCTGCTGGAACCCACCCAGCACCCCCACGACCCGCCCCCCCGCGT
>NZ_LIQZ01000337.1 GCF_001418655.1 Streptomyces phaeochromogenes
GTCCGGGTGGGGGTGGCCGTGGGGGTCGCGGTGGGTTTCGGTGTCTCGGTGGGCTTCGGTGTCTCGGGCTGCGTCGGGCGGCCGGTCGGTTCCGGGGTCGCTCCGTCGTCCACCGAGCACTTGGCGTCGTCGATGAGACAGCCGGTGGGGGTGCCGGAGCCGTTCACCACGAAGCCGACCGTCACCGACTCGCCCTTGGCCAGCCCGTCCTTGTCCCAGGCGGGCGGCTTCACGGTGACGTGCCGGCCGCTCACACTCGACTCGCCGTTCCACAGCGAGCTCAGCTTGGCCCCGGACGGCAGGTCGAACTCCAGCGTCCAGTCCGTCTTCGCCGCGCCGGTGTCGTTGGTGACGACGTACTGCGCGGTGTAGCCGGTCGACCAGTCGCTGGTCCTGGTGTACGCGGCGCCGACGCCGGCCGCCTGTGCCGTACCGGAGAACACGAGGGCTCCACCGCCGACCACGGCCGCGGCGACCACGCCTCCGATCGCCTTGTTCCTGCCACTGACCGTGTGCCGGTGCGTGCTCATGGCGTGCCTGCCTTCAACGTTCCGGGAGTCCCCGAGGGGGTCACGGGAGGGGGGTGGGGTGCGGCAGCACGCTAGCGAGCCGGAAACGGGCAAACGGCCTGATCCGGACGGGGGTTGGGGATCTTAGGGTGCGCTTAAGGAAGGGATCGGGACCGGTTAAAGGTCGAGACCAATTTGGCCGACCGGCGGCGGCGCACCGAGCCCCGGTGACCTCGCCTCTCCGGCTCCCGCCCGTCGAGCTGGATCCAGATGCGAACCTCGGTCCCGCCCAGGACGGAGCGCCCGATCCGTACGTCCCCGCCCGTCGACTCCGCGAGCCGGCGCACGATGTCGAGTCCGAGCCCGGTCGAGCCGTCGCTGCCCGATCCTCGGCCGCGCGCCATCGCCGCCTCGGGGTCGGTAATGCCCGGGCCCGCGTCCGAGACGAGCACGATGACGGCGTCCTCGCCGTTGTGCACGTCGACCGCGAAGGCCGTGCCCTCGGCCGTGTGCCGGAACACGTTCCCGAGCAGCGCGTCGAGCGAGGCCACCAGGTCGGCGCGGGCCACGGGTATCCGTACCGGCCGGTCGACCCCGGCCACCCGCACCTTGCGCCCCTCGTCCTCCGCGAGCGCCGACCAGAAGTCCATCCGCTCCCGGACGACCTCGGCCGCGTCACACCCGGCGCCCACACCTATCGCCGCGGTCTGCGGCTTGGCGTCCCGGGCGGTCCGGATGATCGTGTCGACCTCGCGCTCCAGCTGCGCGACGGCGGCCCGGGTCTGCTCGGCGGCGGGCCCGTCCCCCAGCGAGGCCGCGTTCAGCCGCAGCACGGTCAGCGGCGTACGCAGCCGGTGCGAGAGGTCGGCCGCCAACTCCCGCTCGTTCGCGAGCAGTTGGACGACCTGGTCGGCCATGGAGTTGAAGGCGACCGCCGCGAGCCGCAGTTCGGTCGGCCCCTCCTCGGGCACCCGGGCGCCCAGCTTCCCCTCCCCCAGCTCGTGCGCGCTCTCCACCAGTCGCTGAGCGGGCTTCACCATCCGCACGCCGAGCCGGTCGGCCACCGCGACCGAGCCGACGATGAGCGCTATGCCGACCCCGGCGAGCACGGCCCAGGCCGTGGCCACGCCGTTGGTGACGTCCGACTCCGGCACGTACACCTCGACGACGGCGATCTTCCCCGAGCTCAGCGCGACGGGCTGGAGCAGCGTTGAGCCGCCGGGGACCTCGGTGGTCGAGGCCCGGCCCAGCTTCCGGGTCGTGGCGATGTCCTTGCCGACGGCGCGCTGTCGGCCGAGGTCGACCGCCTCCACACCGTCGCTCGCGGGTATGTGGACGGCCATCCCCGCGTCCGATCCCGCCGAGGCGACGACCCTCTCCAGCTGCTCCCGGTCGGTGGTGATGGAGAGGGCGGGGGCGAGGGCCGCGGCCTCCCGCTCGGCGTTCGAGAACGCGCGGTCCCTCGCCATCTCCCTGATGACGAGCCCGAGCGGCACCGCGAAGGCCACCACGACCATGGTGGTGACGGCCACACAGACCTTGACCAGTGCCCATCTCATCGCGGCGGCTCCGCTCCCGACGGTCCCGGCGGCTCCAGCTTCACACCCACTCCACGAAGGGTGTGCAGATAGCGCGGGCGGGCCGCCGTCTCGCCCAGCTTCCGTCGCAGCCAGGACAGATGGACGTCGATGGTCTGGTCGTCCCCGTACGACTGCTGCCACACCTCGGCGAGCAGTTCCTTGCGGGCCACGACGACCCCGGGCCGCCCGGCGAGGAAGGCCAGCAGGTCGAACTCGCGCCGGGTCAGATCGAGTCGTACGCCGTCCAGCTCGGCCTGGCGGCGCAGCGGGTCGATGGACAGACCGCCGACGCGGATCTCGGGCGAGGGCGGGGCCTCCCCTGCCGTGGACCGGGCGCGACGCAGCACCGCCGCCATGCGTGCCGCCAGGTGCTCGACGGAGAACGGCTTGGTCAGGTAGTCGTCCGCGCCGTCGTTCAGCAACCGCACGATCTCCGTCTCGTCGTCCCTCGCGGTCGCGACGATCACGGGCACGTCGGTGATGCCGCGCAGCATCTTCAGCGCCTCCGACCCGTCCAGGTCGGGCAGGCCGAGATCCAGGATCACGACGTCGAAACGGAAATGGGCGACCTCGCGCAGCGCCTCAAGTGCCGTACCGACGCTGCGCACGGTGTGCGCGGCCTCGGTCAGATGCCGGATGAGGGCCGAGCGCACGAACTGGTCGTCCTCGACCACGAGCACACTTGCCATGGCCCGCACCGTACGCCATAAGGGTTGGGCCGGTCCGGGCCTGTGGACAACCGCCCGGCAGCACGGACAGGGACATTGACAGCAGCACTGACAGAAGCACCGACAGGGGACATGTGTGGGGCGCGTGGGGCAGTATGGCCCGCGATGCTCAGAGGACTCGTACACGGCTTGGCTTGGTCGCTCGCCACGGGCGCGGCGGTCACGCTGTCGTGGTGGGGTGTCCACACGGTGATGACGGGGACGGCGTACGACCCGCCGCGCGCGCTGCCGATCACGGCCGACGGGGCGACCAAGCAGGGCGCGAAGCCGCTTGCCTCCTCGACGAGTCGGCCCGAGTCCGGGCCCGGGCCGTCGAAGAGCCGCGAGCCGAGTGCGGGGCGTTCGCCCTCCGCCCCCTCCTCGTCCTCACCCCCTTCCTCGCCTTCACCCTCGAAGTCGGCGGGTGCGGGCGACGCGGCTTCTGGCGCGGGCGCCTCCGGTGAGGTGAAGAGTTACGACACCGAGGGGGGCCGGGTCGTGTTCGACCTCGGCAAGTCGTACGCGTCGCTGGTGTCGGCGACGCCCGCGTCCGCGTGGTCGATGCAGGTGTGGAAGACCGAGACGTGGATTCGGGTGGAGTTCTCGGCCGGGGCGGATCGGGTTTCTGTGTTCTGCACGTGGCATGACTCCGCGCCGCGGGTTTCCATCAACGACTACTGAGCGCCGCGGGTGGCCAACGCCTACCGGAACACCGACGGCGGGGGTGCCGGTGAGGCGACCGCCGCCGCGTCCGTCACCGGGGTCGCTCCGCCGGTGAAGTCCCGCAGAGCCTTGCCGTGTTCGACTCTTGCCGGGTGGGGGTCGGAGGCGGCGCGGCGGGTCAGCTCGGGTACGGGTAGGGGGAGCGCCGAGGCGATCAGGACGGCGTTGCCGAAGCGTTTGCCGCGCAGTACCGTCGGGTCGGCGATGAGGGCGAGTTCGGGGAAGACCCCGGCGGCGGTGGCGATCTGGCCGCGCAGATGCGCGAGGGGCGGGCCGTCGGCGAGGTTGGCGGCGTACAGGCCACCGGCGTTGACGACCCGGCGTACGTCGGTGAGGAACTCGCCCGACGTCAGATGCGCGGGGGTCCGCGCCCCGCTGAACACGTCCGCGATGACCAGGTCCGCCCAGCCGTCCGGCACCTTGGCGAGCCCTTCGCGCGCGTCGACGGACCGTACGCGGATCCGGGCGTTCGGGTCCAACGGAAGTTCGCGGCGGACCAGTTGGACGAGCGCCGCGTCGCGTTCGACGACCTGCTGGGTGGAGCGGGGCCGGGTGGCGGCCACGTACCGCGCGAGGGTGAAGGCGCCCCCGCCGAGATGCACGACCTGCACGGGCTTGCCGGGCGGGGCGACGAGATCGATGACGTGACCGAGCCGGCGCTGGTACTCGAAGCTCAGGTACGAGGGGTCGTCGAGGTCGACGTGCGACTGCGGGGCCCCGTCGATGAGCAGCGTCCAGGCGCGACCCCGATCCCGGTCGGGCATGAGCTCGGCGAGCCCCCCGTCCACGCTCTCGACGACGGCCGAAGCAGCAACACGTCTGTCACCGCCCCGCCGGTCGTCCGCCCGCTTGTTCTTAGCCCGCGCCATTCCCCCATTATCGACCCGAGCGCGTAACTCAGCTCAGCGAGGGCGCGACCAGCCACAACCGACCCGCACCCGTCCAGCCTCAACGGCAGTTGTCCGCCGCCTCGATCAGACGAGCCGCCTCCCCCAACGCCGCCCGCAGCACCGCGGGATCCGTGGCCAGCTCGGCGTCTCCCGGAGGCAACAGCCAGTCCGACCCCTCGACCGGCGGCTCCGGCGCCAGCCGAAGGCCCCGCCCGTCGGTCCGCGTACACGTACTGCCCGGGACGTCCCAGGCAGAAGCCGTCCCCGACGGCACCAAAAAGCCGAGCGTGTCGCAACTGTCGTCGTGCAGGACGGGGCCGACGGCCTCCGCCGACGCACCGCGCCGCAGGATGTCGACCGCCTCCAGCCCCTGCCGAGCGGGGACGGTCACGAGATCACAAGGATCGACGCTCTGCCTGCTCTCCATCCTGGCCTCCACCACGGAACCCCTCCTCGATCGGGCACACCGCATGGTTCAACGCCGCTCGGCGTCAACGGCTACGGCGAAACTCGGCCGCAAAGGATGGCAGTTCATGGCAGATCAGGGATGAGATATCCGTTTTGTAGCCAAACCCCGAGTGGTGGACTCGTCACAGCGGGTACGTTCGTGCCCGCCGGAAACACAGGTGCGGCCGGGTCGACAACATGATCAACTCGCCCTGCTTCCGGCATGGTTCGACGGTTCGTGAGAGAGGGCCCGGCCATGGCGTCGTCACCGATGACCTCGTCGTCCCAGTCACCTCGGCCGACGCGGCCGAATCTCGCCTTCCGGCGGCTGCGCGGTCAGCGCTCGCCGGGCGAGTTCGCCGCGGCGGTGCGACGGGCCGCCCGGGAGATCGACGAGCAGGTCAGCTGCGACGCGCGCTACATCGGGCGGGTCGAGGCGGGGGAGATCCGGTGTCCCAACTACGCGTACGAGCGGGTGTTCCTGCACATGTTCCCCGGCCGGACGCTGACGGACCTGGGGTTCGTGCCCCGTTCGGCGGTACGCGGCCGAGGGGCGCGCGCCTTCGAGGAGGCGCCCGACCCGCACACCACGAGCCCGATGTACGCCCCGCATGAGACGGACGGGGCGTACGAGCCGTATGACACCACGTACGGCACGCACGAACCGAACGACCGGTATGACCCGCACGAGATCGACGACCAGAACCACGAGGAGAGCGACGTGCAACGTCGCGCATTCATGAGCGGCGGTACCGCCACCGTGGCCGCCGCCTCACTGGGCCCCATAGGGCTCGCGTTCAGCGGCGCCGCCGTGGCCGCGGACCGTTCCGTGCGCCGGGCCGGCGAGGCCGAGGCGGGGGCGCTGGAAGAGGCCGTCCGCAAGATCCGGCTGCTGGACGACCGGCACGGCGCCGACGGGCTGTACCGCAGGGCGTCGGCTCCGCTGCGGGCCGCGTACGCCCTGCTGGACGCGGGCGCCGCGCGGCAGGCGACCGCCGAGCGGCTGCACATGGGGGCCGGTGAACTTGCCATCTCCGTAGGGTGGCTGGCACACGACTCGGGGCGTTTCGAGGACGCGCGTTCGCACTACGCGGAGGCGCTCGCGACCGCCCGGGTGGCCGGCGACCCGGCCCTGGAGGCGCACGCCTTCTGCAACACGTCCTTCCTCGCGCGTGACGCGGGACGGCCGCGCGAGGCGGTCCGGGCTGCCCAGGCGGCCCAGTTCGCGGCGCGACCGCTGGGCTCGGCGCGGCTGCTGTCGCTTCTCTCGCTGCGCGAGGCGGGCGGCTGGGCGGGGCTCGCCGACCGCAGGGGCTGCGAACAGGCGCTGACCCGCGCGCAGGCGCTGTACGGGCGCGGCCCCTGTGACGCCGATCCGGAGTGGATGAGCTTCTACGGAGACGCCGAGTTGGCCGGTCTGGAGGCCCAGTGCTGGTCGACCCTTGGCGACTGGTCGCGGGCGGCCCATCAGGCGCGGCGTGCGACCCGGCTCCAGGACCCGCACTTCACCCGCAACCTCGCGCTCTACACGGCCGAGCTGGCCGACGACCTGGCCCGCGCCGGGCACCCCGACGAGGCGGCGGCGGCCGGGCTGCGCGTCCTGGACCTGCTGGACGAGGTCCAGTCGTCCCGCGTGCAGACGATGCTGGCGGGCACGGCGCGGGTGCTGCTGCCGCACCGCCGCGCTTCGGGGGTGTCGGACTTCCTGGAGCGGCACGGGGCGCTGCCGCGACCGGCCTGAGCGGTGGCGCTCCGCGGGGAGCCTTGTCATCTGCCTGCGGGTCGGTGGGGGTTGGTCGCGCAGTTCCCCGCGCCCCTGAAGGTGCGCCCCCCTTGGACGCGGGTGCCGCAGCCGGACTACGCCGCCAGGTGGGCGCAGTCGTTCCACGTCTCGATCGCGGGCTCTCCGTAGGCCCAGCCCAGGACCGAGAGGGAGGTCGGGTTGAGGCGGATACGGGACGCGAAATCGATGTCCAGGCCGAGCCAGCGGGCGCCGATGGAGCGCAGGATGTGTCCGTGGGCGAAAACCAGTACGTCACGGTCGGCGGAGCGGGCCCACTCGACGATCTCGTCCGCGCGCGCGGAGACCTCGGCGAGGGTCTCGCCCCGGGGCACCCCGTCCCGCCAGATCAGCCAGTCGGGACGGTCGGCCCGGATCTCGTCGGGGGTCATGCCCTCGTACGCGCCGTAGTCCCACTCCATGAGCGTGTCCCAGGGGGTCGCCCGGTCGCCGAACCCGGCGAGTTCGCAGGTCTCACGCGCGCGTGCCAGCGGACTCGTACGGATCTCCACCCCGGGCAGGCCGTTCAGCGGGGCCCTGTGCAGACGCTCTCCGAGCAGTTTGGCGCCGCGCCTGCCCTCCTCCAGGAGGGGGATGTCGGTCCTGCCGGTGTGCTTGCCGGACAGCGACCATTCCGTCTGTCCGTGCCGGGCCAGCAGGAAACGCGGTGCCATGGAAGGGGCCTTTCGGGGAAGATCGAGCGGTGAACCGCAGAGGAACGAGGGGTGGATCAGTCCATCATCGCTCACTCACAGATTGAGCAACCCGGTGGGCGATCTCTGCGTCTATGACCTCCGGGGGCGCGGCCACGAGGGACGCGCGCAGAACGTAAATTGGGCCAGGTCATTGCGGCCGGGGAAGCAGAAGGGGGAGGGATCGGATGTTGCGGACCGATGCACCGAGCACCGAGGCGGCACCACGTTCCCGCCTCCGCTGGTGGACCGAGCTGCCACTGATCCTGCTGGTGTACGGGGCGTACTCGGCGGGCCGGCTCCTCGCGCGCGGGGACGTGACCAGCGCCGTCGACCACGGTCTGGCGATCCTGCGCGTCGAGAAGTTCTTCTTCCTCAACGCCGAGCACCCGCTGAACCGTCTCTTCACCCGCGAACCCTGGATCGGCATACCGGCGGACTTCTGGTACGCGTCGCTGCACTACATGGTCACGCCGGCCGTCCTGGTCTGGCTCTTCCGGTCCCGTGCCGTGCGCTACAGAGCGGCCAGGACCTGGCTGATGACGTCCACGTTCATCGGTCTGATCGGTTTCACGCTGCTGCCGACCTGTCCGCCGCGACTGCTGTCCGCGAGCCACGGGTTCGTCGACACGATGGCCCAGTACAGCGACTACGGCTGGTGGGGCGGCGAGGCGAGCGCGCCGCGCGGGCTCGGCGGCATGACGAACCAGTACGCGGCGATGCCGAGCCTGCACTGCGGCTGGGCGCTGTGGTGCGGTGTGATGCTCTGGATGTACGGCGGCACGCGGCTCACCAAGGTCGCGGGGGTCCTGTACCCGTTGATCACCACGATCGTGGTGATGGGCACCGCCAACCACTACTTCCTCGACGCGGTCGCGGGCTTCGTCGTGATGGGCATCGGCTTCCTGCTGACCCGGCCGGTGCTGCGGCTCGCGGACACGCTCCGGGCGCGGCTCGGTATCCGGCCCTTCGCCCTGGCCGCCGGGGGTTCCACAGGCGCCCCGCACGGCGCAGGTTCCTCAATTGTCAGTGCGGGGTGCCAGACTTCGGCGGGTGAGCGAATTCCCCGACAGCGCAAGGTCCCAGCCGTCCCGGGTACCGCCGAGCCGGGAGCCCCTGCGGGAGCCGAACCGGGAGCGAGTCCCCCCGGCGCGGAGGACGGGGCTCCGGCAGCGGCTCGCTGAGCTGCGCGGCCCCGAGGTCCCGCCGCAACCGCTCGACGCGCGCGCCCTCGCGGCCCTCGCCGCGAACCCGGGGTGCAAGCGGCGCGCGATCCTCGACGGGGCGGGGGTGAACAAGACCGCACTGGCGAGCGCGCTCGGCTCGCCGTCGGCCTTCGGTCAGTCGCAGTTCGCGTTCATGCGGGGCAACGCCTTCGAGGCGCGGGTCAAGGCCGACGGCGGCGCGGAGCTGCTGCGGCTCGTGCACGAGAAGCTGGACGCGGGGGCCGTACCGCCCACGACCGGCACAGTCCCCGACCTGTCCGCCGTCGGCCCCGAGGGACGCACGGCCCGTACGGCCCTGGCGCTGCGCGAGGCCACCGACGCGGGCGTCTGGACGCTGCTCGACCACCCCCTGCTCGCCCTGGACGTCGCGGGCTCCCCCGCCTTCCTGGAGCCTGACGCGGTGGTCGTCCATCCCGACGGGAGCTGGACCGTCGTGGAGATCAAGTCCTTCCCGATGCTGGACGGTTCGGCGGACGCGGCGAAGGTGGGCGCGGCGGCACGCCAGGCCGCGGTGTACGTCCTGGCGCTGGAGCGGGTCGCGGCCAGGCTGAGCACGGGACCGGAGGGACGCGCGGGGGACGCGGCTCACGCGGAGGCAACCCTGCTCACCGTTCCCGCCCCTTCGGACCTCCCCACGGCCGCCCTCGCGACGCCGACGGAGGCGCCGGCAGAGACGCTCGGGACGCCAGGCGCCCAGGACGGCATCCGCGCCCGCCCGCCCGAAGTCCGGCACACGGTGCTGCTGGTCTGCCCGAAGGACTTCTCCAACCTGCCCACCGCGTCCGCCGTCGACGTCCGCAAGCAGCGCTCGGTCACCCGCCGTCAGCTGGACCGCCTCACCCGCATCGAGGACATCGCCGACCTGCTCCCCGAGGGCACCTGCTTCTCCCCCGACCTCCCCACCGCCGACCTGACGGCCGCGGTGGAATCGGTCCCGGCGACCTACGCCCCAGAGTGCCTCTCCGCCTGTGAACTCGCCTTCCACTGCCGCGACCACTCCCGGGCGGAGGGCGCCGTGACCTCACTCGGCCGCTCCCTCCGCGCCGAACTGGGCGGCCTGACGACCGTCGACGACGTCCTGTCGGCGGCCCGCGGCGAAACCGGCGACCCCACCGACCCGGCGGTCGCCGCCCTGCGCAGAGCGGCGGCCCTGCGGGCGGAGGCACTGGGCAGCGGGGCAAGGCCGGGGGCCGAGCCGCTGGGCGGTACGGAAGGGCTGCGGGCCGAAGCCTCAGGACGGGCGGCGTGCTGAAGCCCGCCCGGCCCCGATGCACACCGGGCCACCCCACCCATACGGCGCCGCCCCGCCCGCCAAGGGGCGCGGGGAACCGCGCGAGCAACCCCGACCGACCCGCACACACAACACAACCCCAGCCTCTGAGGGGCGCGGGGAACCGCGCGACAAGCCCCCACCGCCCCGCAGTCAAAACACAACCCGCACACTCCGAACCGCACCACTCGGCGAGCCCCTCCCGGGAGGCAGCCCCATGTCCCTGATCACCACCCTCGCCCGGCTGGAGGCCGTGGACACCGGCCGGGCCCAGCCCCTGGCCACCACCCGCCACCGCCACCTCTCCGAGCACCCCCTCGTCTTCGTACCGCTCACCACCGCGGGAGAAGCCGGGGCCCCGCTGGGGGCACTCGTCGGCACGGACCGCGAGACCCCCCGCCTCCTGGTCGTGCCCCAGCCCCGCGACCGCGACCTCCGCTTCGCGTTCCTCGCCGAGCTGGCGGACATCGTCCTGCCGTACATCGACGCGTACGCAGCGGACGTGGAGGCGGCGGAGCGCAACGAGACCGACCCGGAGACCGGCAAGCGGGTCAAGGTGGAGGTCGAACTGTGCGCGGACGCACCACAGTTGATCGTCCCGAGCCGCTCGGGCATCGACTTCGTACGGCTGCTCGGCCGCTCCATGCGCTTCCGCCGCACCGCCGAGCAGGACCCGGAGACACCGCACCCGGCGCCCCCGCGCGTACCGCTGCTCGGCCGGTGGCTCACGCACTACGGCGAGCGGTCCCGCGTACCCGGATCCTCGCTCCTCCTCGCGCTCACCGACGTCCTGTCCCGGCACTGGGCGACCGGACAGTCCAGCCTGGAGGACCAGCACCTCGGGGCGCTGCTCGCCTGGATCGACCCGCCGCAGGGCGAGTCCGGCGCCGAGGCCGCGCTACGGGCCGAGCTGCGGCGGGACGGCAAGGGACAGCTCCTCTGCCCGCCGGCCGGGCCCGCCACCGACCCGGCGTTCGACAACAAACTGCTCGCCCCGGCCATCGAGCTCTACGACCGCGCGCGTACGGCACTCGCGGCGGCCGAGGACGGCATCGAGGCGGACGACCGGCTCGGTGAACTCACCGCCGCCGAACGGCAGATCCGCGACCTCGTGGAGAGCCGCACCCGGCCCACCTGGGACGCGGTGTGGCGCGGCCTCGACCTGCTGCGCGCCCTGCCCGAGGGCGCCCACGCGGCCGACCGGTGGACCCGGGACCGCTGGTCGTTCACCGGCCACCGGGACCGGGTCCTGGCGGGCGAGCCCCCGCAGCCGCGCCGCGACGACGCGGTCACCGCGGCGAACAAACTCGCCACGCGCGAGCGCGAACAGGCCCGTCTGGAGGCTCAGGAGGCCCTCGACGACCCGCTCGTCATGGCCGGCCGGCGGCTCGCGGGCGAGGCCTTCGCGGGCGAGGTCACGGATGTCGTGATGGCGTACAACGAGGGCAAGCGGCCCAGCCCGCGCCCCCTCGTGACCGTCCGCACGGACGACCGGCCGCACTTCGGCGAGCGCGCCAAGGTCTACCGCTCGCTCGGCGGAAAGCCGCAGGCGGCGGAGTTCGTCGAGTACGTCCGGTCCGAGGGCGAGGGCACCCCCGATGCCCAGGGCCATGCCCTCGGCTCCCTGGTCGTGCTGCGTGTGGTCGACAAGATGGGCCGCGGCAAGGAGCCCGAGACCGGATCCGTACCGGAGAAGGGTGATCTCGTCTGCTTCACGCTGTTCGAGCACGAGCAGCGGGGCGGGGCGAAGCTGCCCGACCCGGAGGACACGCCGTGGACGCACGGCGGGCCGCCCGGTGAGACCGATGCCGCCGCCCCCCAACCAGAGGTGCAGCCCGACGCCGTGACCGATGAGGACGTCCTGTGACCACCGTGTTCGATCCGGGCGCCGAGGCCGCCCACGCCACCGACGCGATCCTGCGCGACACCCTGCACGGGACGTCCCGCGGGGTCGTGGTCGACTCCCCGCCCGGCGCCGGCAAGTCCACACTCGTGGTGCGGGCCGCGCTCGAACTGGCCGACGCAGGGCGCCCGTTGATGGTCATCGCGCAGACGAACGCGCAGGTCGACGACCTGGTGCTGCGGCTCGCCGAGAAGAATCCCGAGCTGCCCGTCGGCCGACTGCACAGCAGCGACGCGGACCCGTACGACAAGGCGCTCGACGACCTGCCGAACGTCCGCAAGTCGGCGAAGGCCGGGGAGCTGGCCGGGCTCGACGTCGTCATCTCGACGGCCGCGAAGTGGGCGCACGTCAAGGGCGTCGAGCCGTGGCGGCACGCGATCGTGGACGAGGCGTACCAGATGCGGTCGGACGCGCTGCTGGCCGTGGCCGGGCTGTTCGAGCGGGCGCTCTTCGTGGGCGACCCGGGCCAGCTGGACCCGTTCGCGATCGTCGGCAGCGAGCAGTGGGCGGGGCTGTCGTACGACCCCTCGGCCTCCGCCGTCACGACGCTCCTCGCCCACAACCCGGAGCTGCCGCAGCACCGCCTCCCCGTCTCCTGGCGGCTTCCTGCCTCGGCGGCGCCGCTGGTCTCGGACGCGTTCTACCCCTTCACGCCGTTCCGCAGCGGCACGGGGCACGGTGACCGTCACCTCGCCTTCGCCGTCCCGTCGGACGGTTCGGGCCCCGACCGGGTCATCGACGAGGCGGCGGAATCGGGCTGGGGCCTGCTGGAGCTGCCCGCCCGGAACACCCCGCGCACGGACCCGGAGGCGATCCGGGCGCTCGCCCAGGTCGTACGCCGCCTCCTGGACCGGGGTGGCGCGGCGACCTCGGAGCGCTCCCCCGACCCGGCCCCGCTGACGGCCGACCGCATCGCCGTCGGCACCGCACACCGCGACCAGGCGGCGGCCGTCCGTACGGCCCTGGCGGAGCTGGGCGTCACGGACGTGACCGTGGACACGGCGAACCGCCTCCAGGGCCGCGAGTACGACGTGACGGTCGTCCTGCACCCCCTGTCGGGCCGCCCCGACGCGACGGCCTTCCACCTCGAAACGGGCCGCCTGTGCGTCCTGGCCTCCCGCCACCGCCACGCCTGCATCGTCGTCTGCCGCGCGGGCGTCACCGACCTCCTCGACGACCACCCGTCCACGGAACCGGTCCAGCTCGGCGTCACGGTGAAGTTCCCGGACGGCTGGGAGGCGAACCACGCGGTGCTCTCTCATCTGTCGGAGCACCGAGTGGCCTGGCAACCGTGATCGGCCCGCCCCGAACACCTGGACAACAGTCACCCGCCTCAACGCGCCCCACTCGCCGGACGGGGAGTCGTGAGGGAGCGCGAAGGGTAGGAGAAAGCGTGCATCAGGGCCGGTCAGCCGCGCCCCGAGGCACTCTTGCGCAGTCAAGGGACAATGGACGGTGGCCCACCAACAAGGACGGGCCGACCACCGTACGAGGAGGAGAAGTCATGGCGGAGCCCACGCCGCGTCGGAACGAGCCGCGGCTTCGCCCCGCGCCGCTGCTCTTCGAGCCCGCGGAGGCTGCTGCCGATCCCGAGCACTTTTTCGACCTGGAATCGATAGACGATCCCCAGGCGCTGCTGGACCGCGCCACGGAGCTGACGCTCGCGTTCCGCGCGGCCACCGACCGGGCGGTCGAGTTCCAGGCGATGGCCGCCGCGCAGCTCGCCGATCCCCGCCGGTTCGACCGGCTGACGCCCGCGGAGATCGCCGAACGGGCCGAGTGGACCGAGGACTACGCGAAGAAGATGGTGGAGTTCGGCCGCGAACTCCTGCGCGGCGCGGACGCGGAGGGGTACGCGGACCCGATCTGAGCGCGGGCGCCGACGGAAGCGGCGGCGACAGCGAGCGCCCGGGCCGTGCGCGGACACCGTACGCGGGCGGGACACCCGGGCCGGGCCCGCGAACCCGGCTGCCGAACCCACCGCTCAAGCCGTACGGGCAACCGGCCCCCGGACAGCCGTGCGTCAACCGCGCGGCAGCCTCGCATCCAAGCCACGCACAGCCGAAAACAACCCCTGGCATATGCCAGGCGGGCAAGATACCCCACCCCGCACCCCCCTGTC
>NZ_LIQZ01000338.1:0-247 GCF_001418655.1 Streptomyces phaeochromogenes
TGATCTCCGCGCGCTCGGCCCGGGACAGGGTCGACCGGCTCACCCCGCTGCGCTCCGCCAACTCGCCCAGGGACCAGCCTCGTTCGGCCCGCAGCTCGGCCAGCCGCACTCCGAGCCGGGCATCGACGGGGTCCGAGCCGCCGCCGACCGCGTCGACATCCTCACTGTGTCTCATATTCGGGATGCTATCCCACATGTGAAACGCGACAGCGGCGCGGCGCTCATCCCACCGGTGCGGCCTCGCCCA